>CAZBMF010000007.1:0-39183 GCA_964492925.1 uncultured Rhizobium sp.
CGGTTGGTTACTATTTAGGATGACCAATTTAAATGAGCTAAGTCAAATTGTTCAAACGCTATTTACTGAATCCAGTTATTTAAAATCAACACTTTCACTAAATAATTCAGACAAATTAACCGTGCTCCATTTTGCATTAGCCTGTGTGTTATTGTTTGTCATGGAATATCTAAGCAACGATTCTGTAATTTCCGTAGGATTTATTGAACGATTCCGCAGTAAAATTTTACGATACACATTTTATATAATGGTTTTATTTTTAGTTGTTTATTTAAAAGGTTCGCAAGCAGATTTTATTTATTTTGCTTTTTAATTATATGAAAAAATTAATAGTACGTATTGCCATTTTTTTTCTTGTTTTTTCCTTGATCATTTTGATTTTTATAGGGATTTATTCTCTACAGGTACAAAATCAATTCTCGAAAAATCCTAAAATCAAATACCTATTTCTTGGGGATTCACATGTTCAAAATGGAATTAATCCAAGTCAGATTAGCAATAGTGTAAACTTTGCTTCCTCTGGAGAATCCTACTTCAACATATATCAAAAACTGCAATTCATTGCAGCAAATTCCAAAGTTGAAAATTTAATCATCCCAGTTGGTATGCATAATTTCTCGAAACAAATAGATTCTTTGTGGATTTTAAATGAATCAAATTTCATTTCTAAAATTTCAGATATTTACCCCATTGTGCAATTTTCTGATCTGAGAACAGAAATCAATCAATTGAAATTCTCTAGCAATATGTATATTGACATTATTGACAATTCGGTATATCAATCCATATATGGTTTAGAATATTATTTACTTAATAGAAAGTCGGCTTATGTTGGGGGATTTACTGCCCACAACGGAAGCTTCGATGTAAACAAGTCAATTTCTGTAAAGGATTCTTTTATACTTTCCTCTGATAATACTTCATCACATCAAATTAGAAATTTTAAAAATATTCTAGCGTTTTGCAAAGAGCAGAATATCAAAATTACATTACTTGCAATGCCAATATATCATTCCGAGAAAAACAACTTAGATTCATTTATCAATTCATTTAACCTTCATGGGTATGATTTCAACTACTTGAACCATTTAAACTTGATCAAAGACAACTCTCTTTTCAAGGATCCAAATCACCTTAATATTAAAGGAAGTGAATGGTACTCAAATTACTTGAATAAAATTTTAGTACAATAAAAAAGGGAGGTAAACCTCCCTATCGCTAATTTCAATTGATTATATTTTATTTACTTTCTATAATACTCCCCAGTTGTTGGACCAAAAGGTTCGTGATGCTAAGTTAATATTTCGAGTTGTATTAAGCTGCATTTGGGTTTAAAGATTTGTAATAAGCATCATTGGGTTTCATGCCGGTTCCTTGGTGTTTTTTCTGGTGATAGTACTCGATATAGGTCTGAACTCCTTCATAGAGTTCAAGACCTGTATCGCAAGGATTGAGGTGGATGTGATTGTATTCGATGGTTTTCCAGAAGCGTTCGATCCAGATATTGTCGGTTGCACGTCCTTTTCCATCCATCGATATTTTAATTCCTTTTCCATCCAGATAGTTTGTCCAACTAGGACTGGTATACTGTGAACCTTGGTCAGAGTTGATGATTTCTGGCACTCCGTTTTCTGCGATGGCTGCTTCAAGTACATCCATACACCATTGCTTACTCATGGAGTTGCTGATACCCCAACCCATGATCTTCCTGCTGTACACATCAATGTATGCGGTCGTATACATAAAGCCTCTTACCATTGGGATATACGTAATGTCCGTGCACCACACTTGATTGGCACGATCGATTTTTAAGCCCCTCAACAAATAGGGTTTGATGTATGCTCTTAGAGCGCCTTTGGTGAGATTCTTCCTGCGATAGATGGTCTCATGACCCATCAACTTAAACATCCTTCGTACACGCTTTGGTCCCACTGGATACCCGCGTTCTTGTAGCCAATCCACGATAGATAAAACGCCCTCTGTTGGATGACTTGTTAAGTGTGTATCCATCAATGACATCATCTTCAGATTCTCAAGCTTTTCAGGTATTGGCGCATAATACAAGGAACTACGTGGAATGCAAAGTAATTCGCATTGTCTGCGCAAAGACAGTGGACTTCGTTTTAGTTTGACGGCTTCCATTCGCTCTCGGGTATCCCCAATTTCTTTGCACTTTTTTTTAAAAAGTCTAACGCCACTTTGAGCTTGCCAATTTGGGCGTAGAGCTTCTCTACAGGCACTTCCGGTTTGCTGTTTTCCGTTTCCTTGACATTAGAAAAAGTAGCAGATAGGTTCGCCAAAAACTCCGATTTCCACTTGGAAATGGTCACAGCATTTACTTCAAATTTCTGTGACAATTGTGCCAAAGTGAGTTGGTCTTTGGCAGCTTCTAGGGCAACTTTCGCCTTGAATTCAGGCGTGAATTTGCGTCGAGTTTGTTTGGTCATATCGTTTAGTCAAATTAAGTGATTTTTTAACTAAACCTCTGGTCCAAGATTCAGGGAGTACAATATTCACCCAATTCGTTACTGCATAGGGCGAAAGGGGTTTACCTTCATTTCTCTCCACTTTGGGGAGCTCTTTACTATCTCCAAAACTCGAAGAACTTGCCGCATAAACCATTCTTTTTAGTGTGTGGGATTCTTTAGCCGCTACCAACATGTTCAGGTGTCCACCGATATTCACATCATTCGATGTAATGGGATCTTCTACCGAATGTGGCACGGAACCCAAAGCGGCTTGATGACTAATATAATCCATACCTTTCACCGCCTTCTTGCAAGTATCCAAGTCACGGATATCACCCTCTATAAATTCAAAATTCGGCAATCCAACAAATGCTTCAATATTGGAATAATACCCATTGGATAAATTATCAAGTACTCGAACTTGTTTCGCTCCCAAACTCAACAGCAACTCCACCATGTTGGACCCAATAAATCCAGCTCCACCGGTAATTAAAAAGCGGCTACTGGAAATTTTATCTTTGAATTGATTCATTTTTTAAATATTCTATCCAAAACCCCAAAAATCCGTTCATATTCCTCGTCCGTCAAATTACTACCACTAGGCAAACACAAGCCCTTCTCAAACAATTCAAGGCAAACACCTTCGCCGAAGAAACGAGAGCCTTCAAAAACAGGTTGTAAATGCATGGGTTTCCACAATGGCCGACACTCAATATTTTCTTTTTCCATTTCCAAACGAACATATTCACGATCGATACCACCAGTTTTAACTGGATCGATGATTACCGCTGTTAACCAAAAATTAGAGAAATAATCTGCATTAGGTTCAGATTGGAGTTTTACACCGTCAATTTTACCGAAATAATCTCGATATCGTTTATTGTTGGCTCTTCGCTGTGCAACACGCTCATCCAAAACTTCCATTTGACCGCGACCAATACCGGCAACAATATTGCTCATCCGATAATTGTAGCCAATATGCGAATGTTGGTAATGTGGGGCATTATCGCGAGCTTGAGTACTCAAAAATTTTGCTTTTTCTACATATTCAACAGAATTCGATACCAATACCCCTCCACCTGAAGTAGTAATGATCTTGTTACCATTGAAACTCAAAGCAGCCATCAAACCAAACGTGCCGCACATTTTTCCGTTGTATGAAGATCCCAGTGCTTCTGCGGCATCTTCAACGATGGGAATTCCCGAATCTCTAGAAATCCTATCTAACTCGTCCAATTTTGCCGGCATACCATATAAATGCACGGGCATGATGGCGCGAATATACCCTTTTCCCTGACTCGGCTTTCTTTTTTGGGGGATACCATAACCCTCATCCAACAAAGTTTCAATTGCCTGTTGCAACGCGTTCGGATCCATATTCCAGGTGTCGCGCTCAGAATCTACAAAAAACAATTCGGCACCTTGGTACACTACCGGGTTGGTAGTACCACAGAAAGTAAAGCTCTGTACCAATACTGCGTCATTCCGCTGCACACCGAGTATAATCAATGCCACATGCAGGGCTGCCGTACCTGAAGTGAGGGCAGCGCTATGATAGTTATAATTACATTGCCCTCTGAGGTACTCACTAATATCTTGTTCAAAGCCATTGACGTTGGGCCCTAAGGGTGCCACCCAATTAGTATCAAAGGCCTCGGTTACATAATTTCGCTCTGTGCCGCCCATGTGGGGAGAGGAGAGCCAGATTTTTAGGTTAGTCATTTTTTATTCAAATATTTCTAAATCACATCATTTCAAAAGATTTTCCTCTCTCATCATGATAGGCAAAGAATCAACATCTCTTAAGAAGATTAATCCTTTTTCGAATTCGTACATTTTGTAGTTGAAATCATAATTCTGATCTCCATCCATAATTCTAATTGTATCCTCTGCGAAATTTGCTCCACCTGCTGCAAAACATTGTGTAAAGGCTACGTGTCTTACATTTACCTCAGTAATATAAGGATTTCCATCAGAATCTTCCTTAAAATCCACAGTAAAGAAACCATGCTTTGGGCTGCCTGAAACCTTAAACAATTCATCCATTGCTTTTCTGGCTACTTCTACCAACTTAGGTTCGTTTAATAAACGACCAAAAGAAGTATTTCCAGTGATTCCCGAAGGAGCAACTTTTGACATAATATAATTCACTCTTTCACCGCAAGCTGAACGGATTAGTTCGCCATTAAAATACAATAATTTGCATGCAAGGTTTCTACCTGGTAAAAATTTACTGGCTAAAAAGGTTTTGACACCCGGGTTAATTTGAACCCAATTCTTTAAGGACTCTTCACCATCAACTCTCAATGAACCCAAACCAGAAGTGCCACTTGAACTTCTTACCCAGAAATCATTTCCCAATTTTTTAAATACATTTGAATAATCATTCGTATTTCTATCAAACTCAACTGATGGAGGAACCAAACCTAAAGAATCTAGTAAGTCAGTCATTTGTGCTTTATCCACCAATAATCCTGCGATTTTACTACTAGGCAATAATGCTTTACAAGGCAGTTTTCCCTCTTCGGCCTTCTTACTCCATTCCATTACTTCTAATTCAGGAAGAATCACCGCTAAATCAATCTGGTGTTTGCTTACAATTTCCTCAATTTTATCCCAATAGGCGGAATCTGTGCATCTTGGAATTACATAAGATTTACTAAACAATTCTGTTTGGTATAAACCCATCGACAATGGATTGATATCCGTTGCTATTAGCTCGTACATTTTATATCTACTGTACTTTTTTAAAGCAATTGAAAAACTACGTGGAGTTGGGCCACCTACACCTGTAACTAATATTTTCATAAGTTTTAATTTTTTCCGTTGAAAGGTTCCATCGGACGTTCTTAACTTTGGTTTACACCTTCACTGACCAGTACCTTTTTTAATGTGAGTAATAGAATTTTTATATCTAACAAAAACGAAAGATTAACTACATAATAAACATCATGTTTAAACTTTTCAGTCCAGCTTATACTGTTTCTTCCGCTTACCTGAGCTAGGCCAGTTATACCAGGCCTTACCTCGTGCCTTCGTCTTTGCCATCACTATACAGTGGTAAATACCTAAACAATAATGGGCCTAGGCCCTACAAGGCTCATATCTCCTTTAAGAACATTAAAAAGTTGGGGTAATTCATCGATAGACAATTTTCTGATGATTTGACCCGCGCTTGTGAGCCGCATTTTGTCGGGAAGCAATTTTCCTGAATCATCTTTTTTATCATTCATTGTTTTTAGTTTGATTATGCGGAAAATTCTTTCTCCTCTGCCGGGTCGTTCCTGAATAAAAAAGATTTGTCCCTTGTTTTGAATTGCAATGATAATAAATACTACAATTAAAAAGGGTAAAGCCACTAGGAGTAAAAGGGCCGCTACCAAAATATCCAAAGTTCTTTTAACTACCTTACGATACATAATGGTTCAGTTCATTTTTTAAGCCTTTGCCGGCTGGTAGCTGCCAAAGAAGTTTACACCAATCATGGTTTCCCTCTATCAGACCAGGGCCGAATTGTGTTATAACTACATCCCATCCAATAGACCTATTCTCAGGATAGGCTAAAGCTGCATTTTTCACCAGTTCCAAAGTTTCTTCCCAGAATGGTATTTTAAATCCAATAATTGAAGCTTTCGTGTATGGGTGCACATCGTGAGGATCTTTCGTAATATCACTATAAACGCCTGGCCCCGAAACTTCTCCCGTTAATGGGTTGATAAATGCTGCCATATTTCCCGCCGCCATATTATCAACATGGGAGTTAACTGATATTCTTAATCGGCAGGCAAGTATTATCACGTCGTTTTGATTATTGAGCTGAGTGACAACTCGAACAGTATTAACACCTGAAGGCGACAGTAAGCTCATTTTAGGGTGTTGAACAATAAACTCTTCAACCAAATCGTATTCGCTTTTTTGTAAATATACGGCAAGTGATTTAGGAGAAAAAGAAGTGGTTTCTTTTATCAGAACCTGAGTCCCGCATTTACCATTACTAGGTTTTAAAACTATTTTGCCCGAACCATTGGAAAGTAAAGACTTTAATCTCTCTGGAGCGCCTTTCATACTATCAAGGTCCAAGACTGCATGTACTAAAAAATTATGGTATTTCTTTGCAAACTCTCTTTTATCATCAAGAATAGTTCTGGCATGAACTGGATTCATCTTTCGTTGGTATTCATACATAAATCCAGTCCCAGCCCATGTTTCTTTTTCCGCTTTTAACATTCCATTTTTCCAAAATCCAAACTGAAAATATTCAAGAATAGAAACCTTGTAATAAATTGAATGATAGAAGATTTCAAACCATAGGCGAATTATTGATTTTCCTGTTTGCTTCTGCACATGTTGTGCGAACCGTTTAAACAAACTTCTGTCTAGGTTCTTTAAATAATAACCAAAATATAAGATTCTTTTCATCGTATCAAATTAACAAGCTGATGTGCGCCAATAAACTCCACATCGGGCCAACGTGTTACTATTTTGTTTAATAGTTCTTTTAATGAGGTTATCCCTCGATCCCGATTTTTCTCGTCGATATGCCCGCAGAAATTTACTCGATGTGAGCTAATCAAAGCTGGCTTATTCCAACGAAATGCTGTTTCAATTTGCGATAGTGCTTGTCCAACATGGTCGTTATTACCATCTGTTGGCTCAAAAACTACGTTTCTTACAATTTGAACTAGCCGTGTTTTTTTATTGTAGCCCAATCCGGTAAACTTCGTTTGGTACTTTGAAAAACCCAAGTGCTTTCTTTGGAAAAATGGTTTATCAATTGCTTGTATCCCAAAATCTGCCAACTTTTCTTCAAGTCCTATGGCTAATTGTTGCGCTGGTGGTGTAAAAACAACGGGCGTTAAACCAAAAACTGTTTCAAAAGCAATAAGACCACTTCGCAATATTTCTTCAAAATCGGAGGTATCTTTAATCGGATCCCAAAAAGAAAAAGAGGAAGTCCATCCAATGGTGGCGTACTTTGACGGATTCAAAGACATCAATGAGGAATTCTTTAAAGAAGTCATTAAAGTGCAATCACGCTCGGCCAGTTGCTCATTGAACAATTTTAGATTAAAGTGCTCTCTTCCATGAAACTGTGGTTGCATTACACCCAAGCTAATTCCTTCACGCCAAAGGGACCAAGCTCCTTCATAAGCCTTAGGTTGACTCGATGCAAGCATTTCATAAGTGTTAGGTAAAAGTTCGGTAATGTACTTAGTATTACCGTCTTCAGCCATGGCCTTAAAATTAATATTACATGGAAGCGCGTAAGGAGTAAAAATGGCTCCTTGGGAATTCTTGTCCTTTACTGAAAGCAGGGCATCATAGAGCATTTCTAAATCTTGCTTTGTTTCAAGCGTATCCAAGGCATCAAACCTTGAATCGATTTTTATTCCCTCTTTTTTAATGTTCGATAGGGCGTTCGACGAATTTACCCGAACATTTCCGTAATCGTCTACACAAATTGCAACAAGTTTCCTGTTAGATTTCCATCCAAAGGAATTTTTAAGATTATGAATGAATTGTGATTTCAGCGTCATTTAAGCCAATTGAAGCATAATTGTTTGGTAAGTAGTTTCTGGAGTTAGGTTTTTACGGAAATACTCCTTTCCATTTAATCCCATGGATAAGCGCAGCGATTCATTATTATACAAAATCAAAAAATTTGAATAAAAAGCTTCATGATCTCCCGCAAACGACCATAATCCAGCATTTTCCTCAATTAGAATTTCACCAAAATCCGTTGCCCTGTCTATGCTTGCTAGCACAGGTATTCCCACATTAAAATAATCTAATGCCTTACTAGGTATGTTAGGGATGGTAAAATTTTCGTGAAGGCTAATTAAGCCAACATTACAAGAACTTATTAGATCTTGATATTCTTGTTTGGAGATGGTCTGTTGGATGATGATGTTATCCAATTTTTGTTCGCGAGTTATTTGAGCGATGCGGTCCATGTGAACTCCTTCCCCTAAAAGAAGAAAAACAACATCAGAAAGAGCCTTGCATGATTCTGCTAATTTTAGGACATTCTCAAGCTGTTGAGGTTTGCCCATATTGCCGCCAAAAACAACAACAAATTTGTCCTTTAAACCATACTTCTGGCGCAGAGCCTGATAATCGGAACCGAATCCATGATATAGTTTTTGGAAATTTTTGAGTTCGTGCAATTTGTTTTCTTGTAATTCAGGATTATGCTTTCGAACGTAATCCACATTGCCTTTCGACATACATCCTATGAAATCGGCATGCTTGTACAACTTGGCTTCCTTTTTTCGAAAATATCGATGTAAAAGTCCACCCTTTGTCATAAAACCTAGGTCAACAGCATTTTGGGGGAAAATATCTCTAAGAATTAAATAAAAGGGGGCATCGTACTTCTTTTTCAACCTTGCTGCAAGGTCTGACAAAGTAATAGGGGGCGTAGGTGATATAATTAAATCAAAGGCTTTTTGGGGATAGAATTTTTTTAGGGCCCTTTCATATTGAAAAGGCAAAAGAACATTGGATATCCCCTTGATATAATTGGGAACATTTTTTACTGGCAAGGTTTTAACCCTTAATACTGAAATCCCCTTTTCTTGCCGAATAGAAGTTGGTAAATCCCCAGGGGCAATAACTAAAACATCATGTCCATTAGATACAAATTCCTCCACCAATGTGGTGTACATATTGAAGGATTTATTCATATCCGGAAACGCAAACATCATAAACAAGACTCTCACCTCTAAAACTTAAAGTATTTCTTTAGGAGTTCTTCCTTTGATTCGGGAGCAGGATAATTAATTAGAACAGCCTTGTATACACCTCTAAAAACAAATAGGCTTCCGGCTGAAGCACCTATAATTCCAAATTTATTGATCAGAAGTCCGAGATCATCTGTGGTTCCAGCACCTCCTAAAATTGTAAGGGGAACGGAAATCTCTTTGCGCACTTTCTCAGCAAGCACCATGTCGTATCCCTTCATTTGCCCATCTGCATCAACCGAGTTAATTACAATTTCTCCTGCACCTTTCCTCTGAAAAAGGGCAGCCAATTCAAAAGGGCTCTTACCAGTTGATTTTCTTCCATTGTGTGTAACAACTTCGTATCCGCCTAAGAATTTCTTCTTCACATCCAAAACAACAACTGCACTCTGGGTTCCAACTCTTTCAGCAATTCGAGTGATAATATCAGGGTCGGCAATAGCTGCTGAGCTCAAAGCTACCTTTTCCACTCCTAGAGAAAAAATATGTTGAGCTTGCTCAACCGTTTTAATTCCGCCACCATAGCACAAAGGCATACGGCATTCCGAAGCCAGTTTTTCAATCATAGAATAATCAGGTTCTCTATCATTGGCCGATGCATCGATATCCAGAACCATCAGCTCGTCGGATTCTTTTTCATTAAAGATCCTTACCGCATTAATTGGGTCTCCAACATATTTTGGGGATTTAAAAGAAACTGTTTTTACAAGCCCTTTTTCATGCACCAATAAACAGGGAATTATTCTTGGTTTTAACATGATTTCTTTGAAAAATTTTCTAGCAACTTAACACCAAAATGATGGCTCTTTTCTGGGTGAAACTGAACTCCATAAATATTTGCTTTGTTCACTGCACAGCAAAAAGAAACCCCATAATCGGCCACAGCAATACGATCCTCATTATTTGTACATTCAAAATAATATGAATGCAAAAAGTAAAATTTCGGATTGTCAGGAAACTCTTGAAAAATACTGGAATTTGTATTTAATTCAACATCATTCCATCCCATGTGGGGTAAGCGGGTAACAAAAGGTATTTTGCTTTCATCGAAGCGTTTAACTTGACCGCTTACCCAACCAAGTCCAGGAAGATTTCCTTCATCGCTTGAGTTAGCCAACATCTGCATTCCAACGCAAATACCAATTACGGGCATTTTTTCATCCAGAACCTTTTGATGAACAATTTCACTCATTCCAGAATTATTAAAAGATTCCATAGCATGATCAAATGCACCGACTCCAGGCAATATCAATTTCTGAACACCTTCAAAATCCTTGGGAGTTTTAAGCCTTTTTGCCGAAACATGAAGACGTTTGTAAATGTTAAGAAAAGCGTTGATATTTCCTAAACCATAGTCAATTATTCCTATCATCGCATTAATCGATTTTCTTTTCCCGTTGCCATAAGAAATTTGGCTCCAAGATTTACTAACCATCTTTTGTTACGGTACTCTGTAAAGGTTTTGTTTTCTCCTTCAAATATCTTTTGTAGTTCCTCAATGGTAAAATCTAACTTGTGAGCCACATATTCAAATTCGTTGATAAGCGTTTTTTCGTCGAGCTCTGGACGCGAGATACGCTCCAAGGCCTCTTCGCGTGTCATTTGGCCTGTTAAAATAAGACTTGAAAAATGAGCGCGGCGTTTTTCGAAACCAAATTTCCTCGGAAGCCAATAATCCTCATAAAATCGTGTGAATCGAGACTCGTGGTGTTTATGCTGAAATTTCTCCCATCCAAAACGGGTATTGAGTAAATCCTCTGCGTCCTTTTTAATAAAGGGAACTAAGTTGAGAGGTTTAAACACTTTCATTCCATAAACCACTTGATATAGCACTTTATATTGAAGAATATCAAGTATTGGAAAAGTTTTCAGTTTTCCCTGACCAAAGCGTTTGTAAATATCCATAACAAGCATTTTATCAATTCCTGGATAGGCTCCCCAAGCGGGAGGTTCTTTGCAACATTCGGTGGAATAGTTAGCACCCGTTAAAACGTATTTTATTTTGTGTTTTCTAGCAAACTTGTACATTCCTGAGAAAAACGCAATATCTTGAGGAGCATCTTGTCCTGGTACCTGCGAATATAAATAAGCCCTTTGGAGATCTTTCATTTCCTCCCAATTAATTACCTCAGTAAATAACTCAAGATTTAGTCCGTTGCATAGTTTTTCAATATTTCCAACAGCTTTGTCGGTATTCCATCCTGCATCCACATGAAAAAGCAAAGGCCGAATACCCATTATTTCCTTTGCCACGTAAGCCGTATAGGAGCTATCCAACCCCCCACTTAGTCCAATGATGCAATCAAAATCCTTTCCTTTGCCCTCGGCTTTGATTTTTTCAGCGATGTCCATCAATTCCTTGTATCCCTCTTCTCCCGTTTGCCAATTTGGCAAGATGCTTTTATGGTAATTGTGGTAATAATCACTTTTTCCATTTTCATCAAAAACAATATCGGGATCCGAAGTGTCCATAATTGTTTTTGTGCAAATTTGATATTTTGAAACTTTCATTTTATTTCCTTACTGATTCGTTATAGATATCTACTAAATAGTTAAGCGTTTCATTAGAACACCTTTTCCATGAATATTCTTCTGAGTATTTTTTTGCCTTTGAAGCTAACAATTCACGCTCCTCTGAGTTCTCAATGAGCAATTTAACTGCATTGCGAATAGATTCAGGTTGTTCTGGGTGAAAGTAAACACCTCCATCGCGTAAAACCTCAGGCATGGGCCCCAAATTTGAGCACGCTATTGGCAAACCACAAGCCATTGCCTCAACAAGAGTATTCGGCATGTTTTCACAACTCGATGCGAAAACAAATAAATCACCGGAGGCAAGACTAGAAGGTAATTCGTTATGCGGTAAGAACTCTACCCGACGGGTAAACTCACCCATGGGATCAAACTGTTGGATACAATCATTCAATCGCTGATTCGAATCTCCATGCCCACCACCCACAAATTCTATTTCAACGGGATACCCTTCTTTTCTGAGCATGGAGAAAGCTTCTACAACATACCATTGATGCTTATACATAGCCGTATTCGAAATATAGAGGCAACGAATACTCCTTTGCCCCATCTTAGGCCAGTCGAAACGCCTTGCATTGTTTTTGAACTGCTTACCAACGCCATGGGGTATAACCCGGTAATTTGGAATAGCTCCAGACCAAGTTTGAATAGTATCAGCGGCATATTGAGTTAGAAACAACGCGCCATCTGCCTTTTTGAGTGAGTTGGATTGCACGAAACGAAGGACGAAAAGCCGAAGCCATGGTAAAAACCGCGTATATCTGGCAATTTCACTTCGCTCGAAGGAAAGCATATCCCTACTCATGACTACAGAAGGGTGGTGCACATATACTGTACCGGCATCGGTACTTAGAACAACATGGCAACCAAATTTCTTAACTTCTTTTTTAAGCTTAAACCATTGCCATTTTATCTGATGCAACAGTGACTTTTCAAGATCTGGATGGGTATGTTTTACAAGCCAACTTCTTTCAGGTAGTTTTTGAAGCAAATCGCTATAGGACCACACATGAATCTCATCTATACCGAATGCCTCTGGAACAGCTTCTTCAATAAAACCAATTAGATGGGCTTTTGCCCCTCCAGACCTTCCCCTAGATACATCAATGGCTACTTTAATTCCCATTATTTAATAAAAAGTTGAGTGTTTTTTTTGCAATTGCCCCTTCACTATATTGCTTTGTTGATTCAACGGCAGCTATGCTCATTTTATTCCAATCAAATTCTGACTGCATCATTTGAATAAGTCGGTTTTTAAAAAAAGTTTGGTCGTGAAGAGGAACTAAATAACCACTCTTCCCATCATCAATAAGATCAGAAGGACCAGCTACACAATCATAACTTACACAAGCACAACCAGAAGCCATCGCCTCTCCTAATGCATTTGGGAAACCTTCAGATTCTGAAGTGAAAGCAAAAATTGCGGCTTTATTATACCAATATTCTAAATTCATCTGTTTTCCTAAAAATATCACTTTTTCATAAAGGCCTAAATCACGAACTCTGCTTTTACATAATTCAAATGTGGGCCCGTCTCCAATAAACCAAAGCTGCCAATCAGAGGGAGGAAGCTCAGCAAAGATATCTATTAATTGAGCCTGATTTTTAGATTCAATAAACCTACCAACATTTAATATGACATTTTCCCTATTCGTTTCCAGTGCTTTATACGTACCAATAGGATTACCTATCCGTTGAATATTTTTATGTTTTGTTTGCTTAAAACTAAAATCGACTGCCTGGGTCGTTTGTGCCATAATTCCAGTGGAAAAACGGTAAACTTTAGCATTCAACCAATCCAAAAAACGACCATATGAAATCCCAGGCCTGCTTCTATCTGTAATAAAAACCGGTGTTTTAGTTCCTGCCAATGCTAAAATGGAAAAGGCATTATAGCGACCACCAAAACTCAGAAAAGCACTTGGTTTTATTTGAATAACTTTACTTCTTAAAAACCACATCAATTGCAAGGTAAATGTGGCACGGTTGAGCCGTTTATAGTTGAATTTTGGAACATGTACCTGAACACGTTCATCCAACGAATAAAACATGGACTCTGCAGTACACAGAATAACATGCACCTCGATGTTCTTTTCTTTACTGAACTGGTTGGCAAGAATAGAAACAACACGTTCTGTTCCACCCATTTCTAAGCTTGGTGTAAATAGGCAGATTTTGATTTTCACTTTTCTGAGTTATGATAGGACATATACCAATCAACAAATTTCTTCAATCCCTCATCCAGAGAAACTTTTGGATTGTAGCCACAATATTGGTTAAGTGCCTTAACATCGGCAAAAGTTCGATAGACATCCCCTGGCTGCATTTTATGATTTTCTTTAATCGCCTGCTTTCCTGTGTGTTTCTCAATAAGACTAATGAATGTCCCTAATTCTTCTGGTTGGCTATTTCCAATATTAAAAAGTAGGTGTTGACCTGCAGTTATTGGTTGAATGAGTAAGGCAATAATCCCATCAACGATATCAGAAACATAAGTAAAGTCTCTACTAAGTGCCCCATTATTAAATACTTTAATAGGCCTTTCATTGAGCACTGCATCTGTAAAAAGAAACGGTGCCATATCTGGTCTTCCCCAAGGACCATAAACGGTAAAGAAGCGAAGTCCAGTTGTGCTTATTCCATATAGATGGCTATATGTGTGAGCGAGTAATTCATTGGTCCTTTTGGTAGCCGCATAAAGGCTAACAGGCTGATCCACGTTCGCATCTTCATGAAAAGGCACATTGGAAGAATTGCCATAAACAGAAGAACTAGATGCGTAAATCAATTGTTTTATCTCCTGATGCCTGCAAGCTTCAAGGACGTTAAAAAAACCGATTATATTCGAATCTATGTAAGCAGATGGATTTTGAATAGAGTATCTTACACCAGCTTGTGCTGCTAAATGAAGGACTATATTTGGCCCAAACCCCTTAATTGACCCAGATAACAAAGATAAGTCAGTTAGATTCCCTTTAATGAATTGAAATGAAGTGAAACGTGTACTTTGAAGTACCTTTCCTTCTATCAAATTATCGCATATTATGCCCAGTTCAGACAATCGATCTTTTTTTAGCTGGGGATCATAATAATCATTCAAATTATCAAACCCCATAACCTCATAACCTTCCGCTAATAAAGCTACAGCGGTGTGGTATCCAATAAAACCCGCTGCTCCAGTTAAAAATATCCTTTTCACAATTCTACTACTTTTGATTTAAGCATCAAATCTATCATCCAAGCCTCTGAATTTACAAAACCCTCATGCCAAACAAGGTTTTCATCCCAAAATCCAGGACAAAATGTATATCCTGATGGCGTGTAGCCATAACTGATCTCAACAATAAGTGGTTCATTCTTGGTATTGAATACAAAATCATAGGCTATACATTGCGAGCAAATGTGTTTATTTAAGTTAAAAGCAATTTGAATGCATCTTATATCAAACTCCTCCCGGGCATAGGCAAAGTTTCCTGAACCGGAGGCCCTAAAATCTCCATCTCGAACAAACCTTTTCAAGCCAAATGCTTTATCGCCAATAACGATAATCCGAACATCAAATTGATTGTCTGGAATGTATTCCTGAAAATAAATATATCCCCTCTCCATGCCTGCAACTTTCGCATATTTCGGATAGACAAATAGGCGATAGATGGCCTTTGAAAAATCCAAAAGCCCCTTTTTCTTTTGCCTCATGGCTATCAAGGTGTCTTTTAAATTCGACCATGGATTAAAACTAGCAAAACCTCGCCCAAATGCCCTCTTTACTAATGCTTTTGCATTAGCCTTTGTCTTTACCAAACGAACATTACTTGATCCAGCTCCACCTCTAAGTTTAAATACTTTTGGAAAATGCTGTATATCAATCCAATTCATTGCAGATTCCGGTGTATAGAATACGAAACTTTCGACCATTGGAGCATTTAATGATTCGAGCAAGTATTTCTGACCAATTTTATCGTCAAAATACCAACCAGTTCTAAAATCAGGAAATACTTTAATACCAACATGTTGTAGCGCAAAAAGCAGTTGTTTTGCAAAGAGAATATCCTTAGGATTGGCATGGCTATGATGCCAAAATAAAATATCACAGCCCTCGAGCTGTTTGATAATATCTGACCCATAGCAGTCCACAAGTTTATATGGTTGCCCGATAGCTTCGCAGTGTGCTATCCAGCCTTTATGAAACCCTTGATAATGTTTGTGAATAGCTATCATCTAATCTAAATATTGTTTTGCCCAAATCTCAAACCCCATCATCAACCAAACAGCATCTAACTGTTCAGCGGTCATTTTTTCAGGAGTTGACATCCATTGAGCTAAAGGTTTAGCGTTAAAAATATTTCTTTTTTGAATACCAAAAAGCAATTCTTCATGCCAGCGTTTCTGAAAAGTTGCTGAGGAAAAGAATGATTTAAGAGGAATGCCAAATCCCATTTTGTCCCGGTAGGCAAAATTTTCATCAAATACTTCCGCGCAAATTTCTTTTAACAAATACTTACCTTCCCACCTGCCTTGGTGCTGCTTAATTAATAAATCATCATTTATCTGTAGAGCTGTTTCCAGCATTTCATTGTCTAAAAAAGGCACGCGATTTTCTATAGTATGCGACATCGACATTTTATCTTGGCGCATCAATAGGTCTGGCAAATAGGTCAATAACTCATATTTGCGTTTTTTTAGTGGCGTTTGGTCTTGGATTGAATCCCAAATTTTTTTTCGACTTTCTAGTGCCTTATTAACCGAAAATTTGGGATATAAGACCTTAGCTCCAGCAAAATTACCAAAAGCTGTCTGCAGAAGATATCTATTATCTTCGTTGGCCCACATCTTCGTGAATTCTAAAAAATGTGCTTTGTTTTTAAGTGCTTTTTTAAGCGTCACCAAGGAAAAAAACTTTACGCTTGTGGGTAAAAAGCGACTATAACCAGCTAGTGCTTCATCTGCACCTTCACCGCTTAGTAATACGGTAACGTGTTTTTTGGCTTCGCGACTTAAAAGCTTAATGCCAATTGTGTTAGGATGATTCAAAGGTTGTTCAAAGTGCCAAACCGCTTCATCTATTAAATCTAAATAAGCAGTGGCATTTAATTTAAATTGATGCGATTGCAATTTAAATTTACTAGCCACTTGATCAATGTATTTTTTTTCAGAGTAATTCTTTTCTTCAAAAACAATAGACACGGTTTCCAGAGCACCGAATGCTAAGGTCTCAGATGCAAAAGCTGTGACCAATGAGGAGTCAACACCACCGGAAAGTTGAGATCCCAGTTTAACATCCGAAATCATCTGACGCTTAACCGAATTCCGAATGGCACTTTCTAATTCTTTTTGTGTAATACTTTTAGATTTATTGCCTTCATTACGAATATCGTAATACGTATGCACAGTTATAGCTTCTCTCGTATTAATACACCAATAGGTGCCAGGAGTAATATTAACGATGTTTTGAAAAAGTGTGTTGTTAATAGAGTTTCTAAAAAGTAAAAACTCCGAAAGTTTTGTTTCGTCTAGACTAAATTTAAAATCAGGTAAGGCTTTAAAACTTTTCATTTCGGAAGCAAAGGCGATAAGGTTTTCTTCTTGCAAAACGTACAGCGGTTTTATACCTACTCGGTCCCGAACCAAATATAGATTTTGTACACGACCATCATAAATAGCAAGCGCAAACATTCCATTAAGTCGCTCCAACATCCCTTCCAAGCCGTATTCTAAATACATATTTAATACAACTTCCGTATCGCTATTGCCCTTAAATACATATCCTTTTGATAATAATTCTGGCTTAAAATCAAAAGCATTATACACTTCGCCATTCATCATCAAAGCTACCTTGGCCTTTAAGTTGGTCATAGGCTGATGGCCGGCAGGACTTAGGTCTAAAATGCTTAACCGGTTAAACCCAAAAATAAGATTAGGATGATTAGAAAAGCGTTTAGGATTCTCAACACTTAGCTCTTCCAAAATATTCTCATGACTATTGATACCTAACACCCCAGAATCGTCTGGTCCGCGATGCCGTTGGATTGCTAGCATGTTAAGAATGGCTTCTGAATTTTGCTCGTGTTTATTTTTCAAAAAGTACCCCGTAAAACCGCACATAATTATTTATAATAGTTGGCCATTTGGTCTGTAGAAATAAATACCACATCAGGCCATTTGTGAACAATCTTTTTCAAAAGTTGATTGAGTAACTTTAAATTTCTGCTTCTGTTTCCCTCATTTAACCAACCTATATAGTTTAGTCGATGACTAGATATAATGGCGGGCTGATTCCAAAAAAAGGCATTGGAAATTTCTTTGAGTGAAGAATCAACCCAATCTTTATAAATATCAGAAGATGGCTCAAAAAATACATTTCTAACGGTATAAATCTGATTCAATCTATTCTTTTGACCATTGTAATGGTGTATGACCTTATTACCAAATCCGTTAAAATTTGGACTTTTCTGTGCACGACCGCCTTGAATTAATTGAATACCTTTATTATTAAATGTTTCCTCTAAAGTTGAATGCCATTGATAACAAGGAGCAATAACTGACTTGCTTTTAAAACCCCAAATGGTTTCGAATAATTCCAAACCAGATTTAACAGAATCCTCAACAAATTCTTTTTCTGTTTGATTATAAAAGGCCATTGCGTTCAGATATTCTTTATTACAATTCGAACCTATGCCTAAATAAACAGAAAATATATTGGACTTAAATGAATCAATGGCTCTACTCTCGAAATTTTGCAAATCATGCAGCCAATGCGGTACATGAACATGCTCCCTCCCGTGAAACTGAGGATTCACTACCCCTTGTTTTATCCCCTGTTTATATATTTCGATAACCTTGTCATGATTCGGATATTTCTTTAGGGTTTCAGTAAAAGATTCGTAATGATATTCATAAAAATTCGACCCCTTAATTTTATCAAAATCTGGATTTGCAACAATGTTGTTCGCCGTTATTATCGCCGGTTTGCCATCACTTCCTTTTACACTGCTTAAGTCTTCGAAAAGAAGTTCTAAATCCTGATTACTTTCCAATCCGTCATTGGTGTTGTAATAACACTTGTCAACTGGATACCCTTTCTTTAACAAAGACGTAAAAGCCTCTTTAGAAGACATCCGAATGCTACCCCAATCGTCAGATTCAATGACGACGATTTTTTTAGGAACGCCTTTTCCAAGAGCATTAAATAATTTATTTTTAATGGATGTAATCATTCGAAATGTTTAATGTTGCGCTATTAGCGTCAGATTCGATTACTCTAAATCTTGGTTTGGCTTCAACAATTCAAACCAATAGTAACTAGGTTTGGCTACCAAATAAGTTTAGTTAATTGATCTAGAATTTTTTGTTGAAATTCTATGAATATCTATCAAATATAAATTACACCTATTATAGATGACGGGGAAGATGTTTAATTAATTTACTCACCCCAGACAACCCTTTTCACAAAATCAGAATAACTGAGAATAATTCTCACTACTTTATCAGAAACATTTGGCATACTGTAATCGTAAACTGCCCTAAATTGACTGTCTTTGCGTTGATCCTCAAGAGCCAGTTGACGTAAACCTTGAAGAATTCGTTCCGTATTCATTCCAACCATCATTACCGAAGTTTCTTCCATGGCTTCTGGTCTTTCATGAGCTTCCCTCAAATTTAATGCAGGAAAATTCAATATGCTAGATTCCTCCGAAATTGTACCGCTGTCTGAAAGAACGGCAAAAGAGTGTTTTTGTAAAGCAATGTAATCGCTGAAGCCCAAAGGTTTTTGAAACTGAACGAGTTCATGCATCTCAACGGTTTTGGATTCAATCATTTTTCTAGTACGTGGATGAGTGCTCACAATAACGGGAAAACCATATTCTTCGGCAATCTTATTTAACGAATTAATTAATCCATTAAAATTCTTTTTAGAGTTGATATTCTCTTCGCGATGAGAAGAAACTACAAAATACTTACCTTCTTCTAAACTCAAACGTTCGAGTACATTCGATGAATCAATTTTTTCTCGGTAATGGTGTAATACCTCGTACATTGGAGAACCTGTTTTAATAATTCGATCCGATGCAAAGCCCTCTTGCAATAAATATTCTCGTGCAATAGAAGAATAAGTCAAATTTATATCGGAAATGTGATCAACAATTTTTCGATTCGATTCTTCTGGCACCCTTTGATCAAAGCAACGATTTCCTGCTTCCATGTGAAAGATAGGAACATGGCGTTTTTTAGCTGGTATTGCACAAAGGCATGAGTTTGTATCCCCTAGAACCAAAAATGCATCTGGTTTTTGTTCGGCCAGAAGTTTGTCTATTCGAATAAGAATTTGCCCAATTGTTTCGGTGGCTGTTTCGCCCGCTGCCTCTAAAAAAAAGTCTGGTTTGCGTATTCCCATGTCATCAAAAAAAATCTGATTCAGCTCATAATCATAATTCTGGCCGGTATGCACCAAAACATGTTCTACTGCGGGAGAAGTGTCAAGTTTATATATAACTCTTGAAAGACGGATAATTTCTGGCCTTGTGCCAACAACCGTCATTACTTTTAGTTTCGTTTGATTCATTTTTATTTGAGTTTGTTAGTTTAATTAAACAATTTCTATCCATGTATCCGGATCCAAAGGGTCATAAGGTTCATTAATCCAGAAAACAGTGTAAAGTACATCTTCGCCGATGTTAGTTATATTATGGGTATACCAAATGGGCATATCTACGTAGGCTGGTTCATCACCATCCAAATAATAGTTAAAAACCTCATTATTCCCTACTTTACGCAATTGAATTTTCGCTTTACCCTTGATAACTGCAAATCTTTCTATTTTTCTTGTATGAAAATGATTGCCTCGGGTTATATTGGGAAATGTTGTTGAAAATGAGGTTTGACCTGAAATACCCGTTTTCGCAAGTTCTACAAAGGCTCCACGTTGATCAGCATTCAGTTTAAACTTTCTTGGAAAGGCCGTATCCATTGGCATAAAACAACGAAATGTATTAAAGAGTTGCGAATCGAACGTACTCTGAAGCACGGGTATTTCATGTTGATGAAGGTATTTAGCCTCAAAATAACGGAGTTTTTCAAGCAATGTAGATACCATAACCTCTGAAGTATGTGGTATTTCTACTAATTCCTTAAAAGCTTTTTTACCCTCGCCCTTCACTACTTCTGTCAAGATTTTTTCCACCAATTCGCCAATATAAATAAGATTTAACTGACTATCTTGATCGATTCGAGGATTTTCTCCAATGTTAATTTGATGACAAAAAGTAGCCACTACTGAGTTATAAAATGGGCGTCCAAAAGGACCGAATACATTGGGTATAACCAAACCTGTAAATCTTCCAGAATTTTGGTCCGACCATTCTTCAAGTATTTTTCGGGCTTCCTTTTTTGACTTCCCGTATAGATTTTCATTTAGTTCTTGCGATGATGAGGAAAAAAGCACATGAGCATTTGATTTTGTTCGCTCAAGCGATATGACTAATTTTTTGGCAAGTTCAATGTTTGTCTTGTATAAAAATTCAGGATCTTCATGTCGATTCATTCCAGCTAAGTGTACAATAACATCACAAGAAGAAACAAAACCATCCAGCTCTCCTTCATTATCATAAAAGCTTCTTTCAAAATTAACAACTTCAAAATTTGAAGATCTTAAGCTTGCGGTGCGCGCTAAGTGCCAACCTATAAATCCATTCTGTCCAGTTATACCTATTTTTATCATCTCTAGTTATGCAATATTGTTATTCCCATGGCAATTCCTCCAGGCTCAATCTAAAATCATCAATTTGAGATTCATCCAAAGTTTTGTCGCTAAAAACTAAGAGTTTTGCTGCAGAAGTTATGGATTTAAAGCCATTGTAATAGCCTTCAGGGATGTGGAGCAGTGAAGGCTCTTTTGCATCGAGCATATACTCTTGCATTAGATTATTTCCGTCTGCGCCAATTTTAGCTAAAGGCATTAATTTAATTTGTAAACACCCGTTAAGTGGGTAAAACCATTTTTGTTCTTTGGCATGACCTTGCCATGCCCGAATTACAGCAGTGTTTGGAATCTCAATTGTATAAAAGCGCCGGATTTGAGCAAGATCCGCACCATTAACAAAAGTCATGCTCCCACGAAAGTCATCAGTATGGACCTTACCTGAAAATAATGTCGGAATCATGAGCGACTTAGCCTAAAAAATACTCGATATCTTCACCAAAAACCTCTTTTCTTATTAAAGGAAGTGTGCTAATAAGCTTTTTAACACCTTCTACATCCAAACGATTGGTATTATGGGAATGGTAATCTTCCAAATCGCCAACAGCTTTATCCCCTTCCGAGAAATACAACGCATAATTCAGATTGCGATTATCGGCTGGTATTCTATAAAAATCACCCATATCTTCTGCCTTCAACATTTCTTCGCGTGTGCAAAGTGTTTCATAGAGCTTCTCTCCATGGCGTGTCCCTATAATATTTATTGGGCTAGAGGTATTTGTGAGGGATTTTATGGCTTCTGCTAAATCACCAATGGTTGCGGCAGGAGCTTTATTAACAAACAAATCGCCAGGGTTACCATTTTCAAAAGCAAACAATACCAATTCAACAGCGTCCTCAAGACTCATAAGGAATCGGGTCATGTTGGGGTCTGTAATTGTTAGAGGGAGATTCGCTTTTATCTGATTAATAAATAACGGAATAACCGAACCTCTCGAAGCCATTACATTGCCATAACGAGTGAGGCATACAGTTGTTTTTCCAGCATTTCGAGATGCAGCTATAGCAACCTTTTCCATAAGTGCTTTCGATATTCCCATTGCATTAATTGGATAGGCAGCCTTGTCTGTACTTAAACAAATGATTTTAGAAACATTATATTTCACTCCTGCATCAATAACATTCTGAGTACCAAACACGTTCGTTTTTGCAGCTTCAAGTGGAAAAAACTCGCAGGAAGGAACTTGCTTTAGGGCTGCAGCATGAAAAACATAATCAACTCCAGCCATTGCACGATCAACAGATTGATAATCTCTTACGTCTCCAATATAAAACTTAAGCTTAGGATTTTTTAGGCTATTTCGCATGTCATCCTGCTTTTTCTCATCTCTTGAAAAAATTCGGATTTCATCGAAGTGATCAGTATTAATGAACCGATGTAGTACTGCATTCCCGAAAGAGCCGGTACCTCCAGTAATTAGTAGAGTTTTATTTTTTAGCATTTTATAATTCTTTAAAAAAATGATATAAGCGTTCTGTTTGAATTTTGGCATTAAATTGCATTTCAGCTACTTCTTTACCTTTCTTACCTACACAATTTGCCATTTGGGGATTTGATAATGCATCTCGCATTGCTTTTGAAAAATCCTCATGTGAGCCAGGTTCTGAAAAATAAACAGAAATGCGATCCTCCAAATAATCTGGTATTTCTCCTACCCTTGTAGCACATACTGGATTTCCTGTAGCAAGATATTCACCCAATTTGGTTGGAAATCCTCCCTTAGCCTGATGAGAATCCGGTCTAGGTAGAACTAAAAGACTGGCATTCTTCATGATACAAACAGCGCGATTGCTATCTACAGGGCCATGATAATAAATGCGATTTTCTAGTCCTAATTCCTTAATAAGCGCAAGTTGTCCTCCAATATCAGGATGATTAAAACCAAAAAGCCGAAGATTAATTTTCGGAAAATCTAAAGCGATGATTGAAAAAGCCTTTATTAAAATATCAAGTCCATCTTTCTGGTTATTCATGACCCCGAGAAATGCAATATAAGGGCGAGGATATAAAGAAATTTCTTCGATTTTGAAACGCGATAGATCCACTGTCATAGGTAAATGGATACTTGGCAAATTTGACGGTGCCAGGACCTTATAATGACTCATTAATGTTTTTGTCATAAATGCGATACCATCCAACTTTAGTAGCAACTGACCTTCAAAAACAACTTGGCGCAAATTAGCGCGACGCTTTTGAAGGGCATTGTTTGAATTGTAGTTATGAATATCCATAAATTCACTTAGTTCTGAAAACAGCTTTACCTTTGGGAAATTGCACTTCAAATCTAAACTTATCTGATAGTATTCGATTTCATGATCCATCCAAAGTATGTCATAAGATTCTATTTTGAAGGCCTTGAACATAGTTCGCCTTAATAATAGTGTTGCAAATGGCTTTATGAGATACTCATTAAGTCTTCGCATATTTAAGGTATCAAAAACAATTTCCGTTAAATAATAAACACGAAGGCCAGACAAGTTTGGATTACCTTTTATCTTTTTCTCCTCATAATTTGAATATCCGCTAACACAAAAAATATCAATTTCAACGCCTTGGTCCAACAACCCACGAAATAAACTTTGCCATCGGTTGGCAGCTGCACCCTGATAAAAAAAAGGATTATACTTGAGTATTGCTGCTATTTTCATGTAATTGGCACACTAATAATTTTAAAGAAATGAATATTTCTTCCCGAAGGCTTCAAATTTAGTTTATTTGATTTCGTTTTAATTTCACGACTTTGGAAATAGATTAAAAATGCGGGTAAAAATATTGCAATAAAACTAAACATTTCCTCCAATCCAATAGGCTTAAAAAAACCAATAAATATTAAAGTCCCAATACCATGAAAAACAACCACTTTCATTCTACCTTTCAACCATCTCAACCTACTGCGAAAAAGATAAAACAAAATAAACAACCAAGGAATTGTACCAATTATTCCAAATTTTGCAAGAAAATCTGCCCAAAAATGATGGCCTCCCTGTCGCCCCGCCCCAGTAAGTGGGTGCTCTTGGAAAGCCTCCAAAGACATTTTAAGTTGTTCTTCATAACTTTGTGTGTATCGCAATTCATCATCAGCTAAAAGTTTATCGGAACCATCTAAATTAGCGGCTACATTCCTCAACCTAGGACTAATATCCTCAGAATCTACCGCATCAGCCAATACATTAATACCTGGTGCAATCAATGGACCAATTGAACTAAAAGCTATATAAAAGGACGCAATGGTAATGATATAAAACAAAATAGTTCGAATTCTTGGTAGAATAAAAGCAAATATAACACCAATGAAAAAAATACCAAAAGCCGAGGAAAATGCACCACGTATAACAGCAAAAAATACAACAAATAGTGCCAAAATCAAATGAGATTTCTTCACTCCAAATTCATTATTTCGCTGAATAAGAAGAATAATGAGCGTACTACATATTGCTATGTTATGATAAAAATAATAATTTCCAATTCCTAAAAGCATGTAAAAGTCGCCTAACTCTCCTTGTTTTGACTCAGATAAATATCCCGCCATATCTCTTGCAGCGCCCGGAAAAAAAGTTAGAGCAACACTACTTGTGAAAGATGTTATCAGAATAAGTATAAGGGCTAATCTTGTAAGTAATTTCAAACCCTCAAAATCTTTACTAACCTGAAAATATTCAATTACAGAAAATGAAAAAGCCAAAGGCCAGAAAAAATAAAAAAGTGTATAGTTTTCATTTTGATAAAAATTATAAATTATGTAAATGACATGCAAAACAACAAATGAAAAGGAGGCAAGAAATCCAGTGTTGAGCGCTACCTTTGGATAAAAAAACAGAACAAGAATAACCCAAAATGGATAATAAAATGATGCTTGAGGCGTAATGGGTAATGCCACGAATGAGGGTAAAAAAAGTGAGATGATTATTATCCCCAAAAATGCTCGAAAGAAGTTTTGTTTCATTGCATTATTTCCTTCCTAAAACTTTTTTATACTGAAGTATTTGTTCTTGAATCAAAGCCTTCTTTTCGCACCGGTCAAAAATGAATGCTCTAGCTTGATTGGATAAAAGTTCAGCTAATCGTTTATTTAAAACGACTTGGCGAATTAAAGAAGCCATCTTTACATTATCGCCAGGTGGATAAAATAAAATATTTGCCGGGTTCCCGTTCATTTCAGGCAATGCACCAGCAAAAGAGCAGACAGTAGGTGTTCCAACTGCCAATGCTTCAGCAACAGCTAATGAATAAGATTCTACAAATGAACTATGAACAAAACAATCTGCGTTTTGCAGTTCAATTATCAGTCCATTTGCATCTAGTGAATCAAGCCAAACAATATTGCTTCCAAGTCCTAATCTTTCTATTAAACGCCAAATAAATTTATTATAACCAGGAACTTTCCATGACATTCGTTGATTTCCCCCTGCCACTCGTAATGTTATATCTGGAAAATCTTCTTTTAACAATTTAAGAGCCTTTAAAGTATGATGAAACCCCTTGTAGGGATTTCCGAAAGAGGAGGTAAAAAGAACAGGCGTTTTAATATCTCCATTTTCAGATAATTTTGGTAACCAGCGCTTAGCTTCATAAAACTCTTTTCGGAGCGCTCTTTCTGTTCTAAAAAAAATTGCTTTTGGATTAATCGCTCGCACATAATCCTCTGACCACTCGGATTGAATAGTTATGTATTTAGCAGAACAAAGAATCCTTTTTTCCACGAGCGCCATTTTTCTAAAATGATTTTCCTGTCCAAAAACTGAATCTTTAGGATATATTAGCTCACGTAACCCAATACAATTTAACTTTTCGCGAAAACTTAATCCCCCAGAATAAGCACTTGAAATTGTCGTCATTATTCCCTGAATGTTTAATATACAAGGATATTTTAATAGACCCTTTTCAAGAAGTAAACCCCAAAAATGCTCCACTCCCCATATTTGAATAATATCTGGTTTAAATTCATCAATAACGTGAATAAGTTTTGTAACAATATTATCAGGTGGTAACTCTCCAGGACTTAAATCTAGTTGTGGAATCTTCCATTGTCTAATATTTTCATAGTCTGAAGTTTCTATTGAATTTGTTTTCCCGAAACTAATATTTGCTAATAAAACTTCACCACTTTTTATCAACTCTGGCCCCAGAGCCAAAAGCCAAGTTCCAGAATTTTTAGCAGAATCATTACTAAATAATCTATTCGAAAGCCAAAGAACTTTCATTGGCAATTTAGTCAATGTCAATATTTTTGGCTCTTAGCCATTCCAATAATACCATAGTCATCCAAGCTGACAAACCAATTCCCTGTTTTATTTGAAAGGGCAAATCAGTTTTTAGATAATAAGATGAAAATAAATGTTTTGCTTCTTTACTATCCAAATTAAACTCTAGCCTATCTTTTAATTCATTCTTTAACCATGATAAAGTAGGTAATGTAAAACCCTTTTTCTTTCTATCAAAATACCCCAATGGAAGATATTCCTTACAAGCATCCTTCAAAATGGCTTTATTATTGTGGTTCTTAATTTTAGAAGAATTTGGTAATGCTAACGCAAACTCAACTAATTCATGATCCAATAATACTGGCCTTACTTCTATACCATGTCCCATACTTAAAGCATCTGCATCCCTTAAAAGTGTATTTAGTAAATAGTTACGGCATTCATATCGTGTGATGTTATCCATTTCTGTTGAATCAGGGAAATGTTGGTCTAACATTGCCTCGACAATCCAGTCTTCTTTTCCCAAAGGAGAAATAAAAGCTGGGTTCAATTTTGCTTTTAATCCAGCGTTATAATTCAATCTACGAAGAGTTGCGAGGCGACCGTGTCCGCCAGCTATTTCCATATACATATTGTATAATCGGGCCCATCTTATAGGATTACTGCGATACAAATTTTGCAAAAGGATCCAACTACCTTTTTGTGAAGTATATCTTTTGGCCCAATCGAAATGGCCATACCCAGCAAACAATTCATCTCCCCCCAAGCCAGATAAAGCAACCTTTGCATAGGGGCCAGTCATTTTGCTTACCCAGTATGTATTTATGCCATCATAGCTTGGTTGGTCAATAACAGAGATAAAATCATCGAAATTTTGATTTACCATTTGCCCATTGAGAACCAATTCATGGTGGTCGCAACCCAAATACTTGGCAGCTTGGGCGGCCTCTGTCAATTCATTCTCGATACTTTCATTGCTGTCAAATCCAATTGAAAATGTTAATATTGGCTTAGAAGATATACGTGCCATTAAAGCAGTAATTGCAGATGAATCAACCCCTCCGCTTAAAAAGCTACCAATTTTCACATCGGCAATCATATGATAACGGCAAGCTCTTTCCAATTTATCTTGTAGACGTTTAACCTGTTCTTCATAAGAAATGCTCTTTAGTTCAGAAGCTAAACTCTGATCTCTTTCAACTCTCCAAAAAGTGCTTGTTTCGCTTAACCCATTGTTTTTTATTCGAAGAATCGTTCCTGGTTCTAATGATTGTACTCCTTGAATTAGCGTTCTTGGCTGAATAACTGACCCTACAGACATAAGGTCGCACAATCCTGCTTTAGAAATTTTTTTATCAACCAAACCAGATCCCAATACTGCATCCAATGTGGAACCAAATACTAAATAACCTTTGCTATTTGCGTATAAGAGAGGCTTAATTCCCATGCGATCTCTAACAAGGAAAATTTCCTGTTCTTGCTCATCCCAAATTACAAAAGCAAACATCCCTCGCAATTTATTAACCAAATTAGCCCCCCAGGCCTGCCAACCAATAAGTATTACCTCAGTATCAGAGAGAGTTTTAAAGGAATACCCAAAGTCAATAAGTTCCTTTTTGAGCTCATTGTAATTAAAAATTTCCCCATTAAAAACGATTGTAAAACGTCCGTTAGGAGCAATCATTGGCTGATGGCCTCCTGAAGAAATGTCAATTATTGATAATCTTGCATGCCCCAAAGCAAGTGTTCCTGTCTTCGAATGCCAAATTCCTGCATCATCTGGACCTCTACGATTCATGGCTTTTACCATCTGGGTAATGGGCAAACTTAAATCTCCCGGCCCTTTAACTCCTGCTATACCACACATATTTATATTTCTATCAGCCGGATAAAATTCTCACGGCACTGTTCATTTAGTCTGTTCAATATTTCAGGAATTTGCTCTATCTTATTCCAGTCAATTGACAGTATCGCGTTGGCAAAATCTAAGGCTTCATTACCTGAAACAAAGGTAATTAAATCTGCTACTTCTGATTGTTGAACACTTTCAATCGTTGTGCTTACCACATTAAGCTGAAAGGTCAAGTAAACCATTACCTTTGATGGAAACGCTGTTCTCATGTAGCTACCAGGATTTTGAGGATTCACTGCGATAAGACACTTCCTCATAAGTTGATCCAAATTCTTGGAATCTAACTTACCATGAAATTTAATACTTTCAAATCCGAGTGATTGGTTCACTTTGCAAATTTCCTCTTCCAACCTCTTCACCTCTGCCAATTCTCCATAGCCTGCAATGTGCATTCGGTAGTGGTTTGGCAGGTGTTTCATAATCTCAACAGCTGTAACTGCACCTGCTTTTGTTTGATCGATTGACCCTGCATAAAGTATCGGGATGATTGGTGCAATTTCGGTTTCTTTTCTTAGCGGATACTGAACCCGGTACGTGCCATGCATCATGAAGTGTGACCTTGGTGCCAATTGGTTATATAGTTCTTTGGAAACTGGAATGAAGTAATCACATATGGAAAGGAGTTTTTTTTCTTCCTTTGCATCATTCATCGGAATATCCCATACATCTCCATAGATTTCACCAATTTCCAAAGCAATGCGCATAGGTTTCAGTTTCTTCAACCAACTCAATACACCATGGAGTTTTGGGGAATGATAAACTATGACAACGGATTTTTTAGGAATTCGAATCAAAGTATAAAGGAGAAACCAAATTTTAGCAAGCTGTATATTGACTTTTAAAGCGGCTATCCCTTTTAGAAAAATGGCAGGTGGCAGGTGCAAACTAATCCGAGGAGCCAACTGCAATGAAGAGGAACCAGAGAATGAAAAAGGCTTTAGAATCCAAGCAAGAGATACCACCTCCACTTCATAACCAGCCTCCGCCAAAACACCCATTGTGTAGTCCATTTTGCGTATTGCGGCAATATTACTAAAGCGCGAAGTTTCTCCTTCTTTTGCGTAAAAACCTATGTAGTAGACCTTTTTTGTCATTCTATTTTTGGTAATGTGGATAGAATTCTGGGTATTTCTCTACCCATTCCATCATTTCTGAGACCATTTGACTATAGGAACTTACTTCAAAATCAACATCATTTCTTGAATTAATTAAGCTTTTATTCGTTCTGTATTCTTCAGATGGTATTATATGATTAACCTTTGATTTCTTGTAGTATTTCGCAAATAAGTTCAACAAATCAAACTTCGAAATTTCTTTACCATTAACAAGATGGTAAAGTCCAGAAGTTCCTGAAAGGATAAAATGATGAATAGCCCTTGATAACTCCAGCGTGGTTACACCTGTCCATATCGCTTGGGCAAACCCGTTAATTTCTCCTTCTTGCTTACTAAACCAGTGAAAAAGGCCAATACCTGATTCCTTCAATTCTGGCCCTATGATAGAGGTTCTGCATGTAAGATGAGGTCCATAAGAAACTTCTCCCAAGGCTTTAGAAAGAGCATAGTATCCAATTGCGTCTTTGTAATCTGTTTCTATATAACCTCCTTTAGAACCAGAAAAAACACAATCAGTACTTAAGTGGATGAGACGGTGTCCGAATTCCTCACCTTGTCTAGCTAAAAAATGAGGGAAATAGGCATTCACAAACACCGCTTCTTCGGGGTTTTTCTCAGCATTGTGATTGAGAATACCTACAAAATTAAGGACTGTATCATATCTGTTTGAAAGCACCTTCCTTATTCCTTCCAAATCACGAATATCGACGTTATAATGACCAGATTTATTTTCACCAAATCTGGATATTGTATGAATGTCCCAATCGGTTTTATTTTTTAAGTATTGCGTTACCACATGTCCTGCCATTCCACGGCAACCAATAATTAGAATTTTCTTCATATTTGTTTTTCGGGTATTTTTTCCCAATCAATCTTCAACATGATTAACTGATGAAATCCACTTGTATTTGTATCTATTAAAACGAACTTTTCATCCAAAGAAAAACGAGGATGGAGATCGGCACGCCAACCCATATTGTTCACATATGAATAAAACCGTCCAAGAAGATAAACCTTTTCAGAGGCGAGGTGGACCAAATATAGGTTACGGTAATTCTCATTGTCTTGATAGGTATCAGTTAGCATAAATTCGCTGTTCTTTGTGAAGGATGGATGCCCATCGATAGCAAGCTCCTTCAACTTTATATCTCGATGCTTTTGATCTGTAAAACGATAGATCCTATAGAATGAATTTATACTCGTTATCTGATTAACCATTTTTCTGGGCACTAAAACCTTAAAAAAACGCCGATAAACCGACAACGCCAAGCGAAAAGCAAAGCCTCCCGTTTGAGGATTTACCAGACGATCGCTAATGACTTTTCTTGGTGAAATATAAATAGCAATTTCATTCTTTTCGTTCCAACCTATATGACTGAGGCTCTCTCTGGCATCCAAATTAATTCGATGAACTACTTCGCCGGTTTCTGGATTAAGAATTAAGCCTACAGTCTCAAAACTGTCCATTTCTCCAAAGCGATAATAAGCAAAAATAAAATTCCCATCTGGACTAAACATGGGGTGTTCAATCCAATGACGTATTCCTTGTTGAAGCTGAATTTCATTTTTTAGCAGCCAGTCACTCAGACTGAAGATCTGGATTGTCTCCCCTTTTACAAAGTCGACTCTAAACAAGCCGTCTTTAGGAGTAATGTCTTTATCAAGATCAATATCCTTTATTCCTGCATAGGAATAGGCTCTTGTACAATAAGCTCTCGAATAATCAATAGAAATAGAATATGTTCCTGATGGGTGTATAGCATATGAAGGGAATTCAAAAACCTGATTTTCACCGGTTTCAAGTGAAAAAATGCGCGTCAAATAGCTATTAGCTTCTCGATCATTGTATAAAATTCTAGTTGAATAATCAGGCCCCAACCATTGTGCATGGCATCCTTGTTGCCAATTAAATGCTCTGCTTAAACCGATTGCTGTCCATTTCTTGGACTGTTTATCAAAAAAACCTACTTCAGCAACATCATCTAATTCCGGCATTCTTCCTTCAAAATCTACTTTTTGAGCTAACACCTTATCCCCTTCTGAATTTACTTGTGGAGTATTATAATATCCGTAAAAATAGGTCTCTCCTTCAGGACTTTTGAATGCCTCATCTACATATTCTGAATAATATATTTTCTGATTCATAACCTACTAAAACTCGAAATTTACCTGATCCATGTGTCCAGGAATTACTTTGTCAGACATTATATCCTTGACTACCAAAGAAAAACTAGAGGTAAGATGCTCTATTTCAAATGAATTTAATACTCGCTCTAAACACTGGTTACCAAGTGGTACCAAGATATTTTGGTTATCAAGAAAATATACCATTTTCTTTTGAAGCTCCTTTGAATTTCCTTCAGGAACAATTAAGTGTGGATTACCTATTTGGTAAGGTACTGCCCCTGAACTAGAACCAATAACGGGCAAACGAGTAGCCATTGCCTGAACAACTGCTAGCGGAAAGGTATCAATCCAATGTGAAGTTGTTTTAGGAAAATGAATAAACACATCCATAGCACACAAAGCTTCTGCAACACCTTTACCCATTTCAACAAAACCAGGAAAAATTACTTTGTTGGTCAAACCCCTTTCTTGAATATATTTTAAAAACTTCTCTTTGTCAATTCCATCACCCAATACTAATAACCTATAATCCGCTCTTTCTGGTAGTGCATCTAAAACTTCAAAAACACCTTTAGCATCCTCAATACGACAGGCCATCCCAAAGATAAATTCTTTCGAACCTATGCCAAATTTTGAACGAGCTGTATTTCTCCGTTTTTCGCTAAAGAAGTGGACATTTTTATCGACACCAATTTGAGTCTGCATGTAAATTGGCCCTTTAAACTTTCCTTGATCTCTTAGTACACTTACGGCATGAGGGTAATGGCAACAAATCGCATTAAAAAAGGACTTACTTATCATCCATCTTAAGGCATAGTGTTTATTGCTAAATGGAAAGGGTAATCCTCTCATTGTAAATGCGGCCTTTTTGCAACCTCGATCCCAAATAAGACGTGTAAGGGCTAACTGAATCACTAAATTGTCCACTTCAAAGCCTATCATATAAAGAAAATTTGGCCGTTCCTTTCTTAGAATGCGAATCAAGTCCCATGAAATAAATCCGTTTTGGGTGAAACGTTTTCTTCGCATGTCGATTGGAATTACACGGAAGTTCCCTTCATCTAGTGGCCCAGTTTCAAATATACGCACCAATGGCCAGGTTTTATCTTCAAAATACTTTGGAGCAATAAGTAGTACCTCCATATTTGGATTTATCAAACTTAACAATCTCCATCTTTGATAAGTTGCTGGTATTCGAAAAGCTTCACAAATAATGACTATCTTAAAACTCATGCTTCTTTATGCTTGAATTTGCAAATTAAATTTTCCCCACGCCATTTAAGCGCTATTTCATAATTTCCTAGAGCACGTATCAGATTTGTACCTGCATTTGAAGCATAATGGTCATGTAACTCCATAACTAGGTATCTTGTACAAGACAACCAATCAAAATGAGAACTAAATACTTGCTCTTCACTTCCTTCAATATCAATCTTCACCAAATCTATTTTATACCAGTGATACTTGGCCAATAATGAACTAATTGATGTGGATATTAAACCTATTTCTTCAGACTCTTTAAGTCGGAAACCCATATTTCCCGCGGCTGGATTTTCAATACATAGATTTAATCCAGAAACATTATGGAGCCCAGCATTCTCAAATAAAATGTCATTAAACGGAGACAAATTTAGCTTGAGCATTTCAAAGTTAGATTTGTCTGACTCAATTACAATGACTTTAGCATTAGGATATTTGATTTTATAGAAAAAAGTGGTTGCCCCTATATTGGCACCTGCATCAATTAAGAAAATAACTTCCTTTTCATTAAAATCCAATTTAGGATATTCTTCGATGAAAAAAATATGCCTAAACATCGTGTAGTCTGATGTATTAGCTCTTATTTAAAACGGATGTTGGATATTTTTAAGATAAATTTTTATTCATTTTCCTTTCTGATAAAACTGTTCAAATAACTCCAATTTCAAATAACTCCAATTTCAAAAATTGCAATATCGAAATTATTTTTCGATACCTATAGGCTAGTATAAAAAGTCCTATTGACCTTCGCATATGTTTTTTCTTTTATTATTTAAAATTATAAAATACATCAAATTTTCTTAATTAATGGTTAACTATATTCTTTAAATATTGGAACAAGGTTAGTTTTAATTATTTTAATATTTCTTTAAAATCATTTTTAATTAAAGTAAAAATCTTGAATATCTGACCATATTGCCACCTTCTTTTAAAATTATGGCAATCATAAACTTTTCACAATTTTATCAAATACTTTGGCTTTGCAGCTTTTTAGCCAAAAATAAAAAAAGAATATAACTTAAAGAATAATAAGCTAAATCTGAAAGGATGATTGCTATAGCCACACTTTCTATTGTTTTGGGTAATAACCATATCATGCAGAGACAAATGATGGTTTTTAGAATGCGCATAGTTATCAAAGAGCGATACCAGAGAGCGGATGACATAATAATAAGACCTAGGCCTGAAGCGAAAAGCGGCATTTGCCAAATCAAAACACGCAATAATGGCACTGATTCTATATAATTAGGAGCTACAATATCAACAACGGGACCAATTAGAAAGCTAAATATAACTGCAACCATAATGCTAAACCCAATGCTAACTAAAGTTGGCCTTAATGCATAACGAAAGCACTCCAAAACATCTTCAGTTTGTCCATATTTAATTGTGATTTTAGTAACATAAATCTGGTGAATTGCTCTTACTAAAATCATTGCCATACCTTGCAGCATTAAGGCCCATGAATATATACCTAAATTCCTCTCTCCCAAATAATTAAGAATAAAAAAGCTTATCGTGCTATTTAACAAATAGGTGTCGATGTATGCAGGTAAACTTAGTGGCAAAGACACTTTAGCCAAGTTTTTAAGCCGAGACAAATCTAAATGTGCTTTAATTGGTGCTGGGTTAAATTTTTCATGCACCCAAAAACTAATACTTCCTTGAACGAAAAAACGAATCAGAAACCCCCAATAGGCAAAAAATTTGACCAATATCAACATTACAAAGGCTGAAATAGTTGTAATTAATTGATTATTAGACAGTTTAACAAAATCACTGGAATTTCTGTACATCGATTGAAGGTATAAACCGTATATCGCCATCCAAAGCGCAGGTATTTGAACAAACCAGCCCAAAAGAGCCTTATAATTTTCTTGAATCAAAGCACTAATAGAAAGGCCAAGAAATATAACTGTCCCTAACCATGAAAAAGCCAAATACCACCACTTTGCAGCAGCTGAGACCCTTGATGCTTCCTCTAATTCCCCCCTTCCAATAAGATATGGATATTGTCTGGGCAAGGCTCCATGTACAACTATTAATCCGATTCCGAGGTAACCCGTCAGAATTCCATATTTATTAAATTCGCCAAGATCTTCTGGTGAAATCCACCGAGAATAAAGAATACCACTGATGCCTGAAATTAGTGCTGCCAAGAAGTTACCCCCTGCAAAGACCCCAAGAGTTCTAGCAGTTGATTTAAGGCTTTTCGGGAATTTCAATATATCTGTTTGTGATTTTAGTTACTACTTTCACTATTTCTTAAATACCAATCATAAACAATACTCAAGCCGTCGCGGAAAAAGTATTTTGGATCGTATTCGAGTGTGCCCTTAATCTTCTCAATGGAAGCCTTGCTATGTTTTACATCTCCAGCTCTTTCAGGTCCATAAATAGAAACAATTTCTTTTCCGCTAATCTGTTTTAGCATGTTAACCATTTGATTTAATGTAACCTGTTCACCACAAGCAGTGTTGAAAACTTCATGTTTTTCAAGATTTTGGAGTTTAGTGTCAATAGGACTATTATACTTCAATTCTATTCCAAATTGTAATGCTTTGATGTTCGCTTGAACGACGTTTTCTACAAAGGTAAAATCACGGCTGGTGAGACCATCTCCATTGATGGTTGGTTGTGTCCCATCTATAAAATTCTTGCAGAAGATGGGGATTACTGCTGCATATGGGTTGTTCGGATTTTGTTTTGGTCCAAATACATTGAAGTAGCGCAAACCAATGGTATGAAAGCCATATACCTTTGAGAAAACATCGGCGTATAATTCATTTACCAGTTTAGTTACCGCATAAGGAGATAAAGGATTTCCTTCATTCCCCTCCACTTTTGGCAAAGCCGGACTATCACCATAGGTGGATGAAGATGCGGCATAAACCATGCGTTTTAAAGATTTAGATTCTTTAGCAGCCGTTAGTATATTCAAAAATCCACTTACATTTACTTCATTTGAAGTTAAAGGGTCACCGATAGAACGTGGCACTGAACCCAATGCAGCTTGGTGACTCAAATAATCCATTCCATCTAATGCCTTAACACAGGTATTATAATCACGAATATCACCTAATATAAATTCAAAATTAGGTAAATCCATAAACGGTCGAATATTTTCAAAATAGCCATTGGATAAATTATCCAATACGCGCACTTTACCTGCGCCATATTTGATTAGATACTCAACAATATTGCTCCCAATAAAACCGGCACCGCCGGTAATTAAAAAGCTTTTATTAGATAAATCTTCTGTATGATATTTAATCTCGTACATATTATAATCTTGCATCAGCAACTCCTTTTTCTAACAAACCTTTTACATCAAACAATACACCGTTATTAATAAGTAAATTGCGTATGTTTATTCCTTTGAATTCATTATGTGAAACCGCTAAAATAGCAGATTCATAATTGCCAATAGGCATTTCATTAACTACTTCAATTCCATACTCATGCTGCACCTCATTTGGATTGGCCCAAGGGTCAAAAATAACAGGCGTGATGTTGTAAGTAATCAATTCTTTTACGATATCAATTACTTTGGTATTGCGCACATCCGGACAGTTTTCTTTGAAGGTAAATCCAAGAACCAAACATTTAGCGTTCTTTACAGGTACTTCTTTTTTTACCATCAACTTCACCACTTCTTCAGCTACATAAGCACCCATGCCATCGTTTAGGCGGCGACCTGCTAAAATAATTTCAGGATGGTATCCCACTTCTTGAGCCTTTTGAGCTAAATAGTAGGGGTCAACACCAATGCAATGCCCTCCTACTAAACCAGGTTTAAACTTCAAAAAGTTCCATTTAGTACCTGCCGCTTCTAATACATCGTTAGTATCAATACCTAATTTATTGAATATTTTAGACAACTCATTCACAAAAGCAATATTGATATCGCGCTGTGAGTTTTCAATCACTTTAGCAGCTTCAGCTACTTTCATAGAGCTAGCCTTGAAAGTTCCTGCCACAATAACTGATTTATATAATTGATCTACCTTCTCAGCAATCTCAGGCGTAGAGCCAGAAGTTACTTTTAATATCTTAGTTACCGTATGTTCTTTATCTCCCGGATTAATGCGCTCTGGCGAATAACCTGCGAAGAAATCTACATTAAATTTTAGTCCAGAAACACGTTCCAATACTGGAATACACTCTTCTTCAGTAACCCCAGGATACACGGTAGATTCATATACTACAATATCACCCTTCTTTAACACCTTACCCACCGTTTCACTGGCTTTATATAAAGGCGTTAAATCAGGCCTATTGTGTTTATCAGTTGGAGTTGGAACCGTAACAATAAAATAATTACATTCTTTAATGTCTTCTGGGTTGGTGGTGCATTTGAAGCTGGCTGATTCCGAAACATTGGCTAAAGTAGCCTTTAGGTTTTCGTCCTCAATCTCTAATGTTCTATCATGCCCGGCATTCAATTCGTTCACACGCGCGTCATTAATATCAAAACCCACCGTATAGTGTTTTTTCCCAAACTCCACTGCTAGTGGAAGACCCACGTATCCCAAGCCAATGACGGCAATTTTTGTATTGTTGTCTATCATAATTTATTTAAGCTGTAGATTGTAGAAAAATCAACGGTAAGATTATTCCACCGTTACACTCTTGGCCAAATTTCTTGGCTGATCCACATTGCAACCGCGCATCACAGCGATGTGGTAACTCAGCAATTGCAATGGCACTGTGTTCACTAACGGACTCAAGGCCTCAATGGTTTCAGGTACCTGAATCACGTGATCGACCATCTCGTTCAATCCATTGTTCCCTTCACTTACAATGGCGATTACTTTGCCTTTCCGCGCCTTTACCTCCTGGATATTGCTCACCACCTTCTCGTAGTGCTCAGAGTTGGTCGCAATCACCACCACCGGCATTTCTTCGTCGATCAAGGCGATCGGACCGTGTTTCATCTCCGCTGCAGGATATCCCTCCGCATGGATGTAGCTAATTTCCTTCAATTTCAAGGCACCTTCCAAAGCCACAGGGAAATTATATCCTCTTCCTAAATACAAGAAGTTCTTGGCGTCTTTGTATTGCGCTGCCAACTTCACTATTTCGTCGTTCAGCAACAAGGCCTTTTCAATTTTCTCAGGAATGGATTCCATTTCCTGATAGAACGCCGTGATTGCCATGGGATTCATTGTCCCACGCAACTTGGCCATCCCCACCGCCATCAAAGCCAATACGGTCACCTGGGCCGTGAATGCCTTGGTGCTTGCCACCCCAATTTCTGGACCGGCATGGGTATACGCACCCGCATCGCTCATACGAGGTATACTGGATCCCACCACGTTGCACACCCCAAAAACACTGGCGCCTTTGCGCTTGGCCAATTCCATCGCCGCCAATGAATCCGCGGTTTCACCGCTCTGCGATATCGCCACAATCAAATCATCGGCATATAAAACTGGATTGCGGTATCTAAACTCAGATGCGTATTCCACCTCTACCGGCACCCTGGCCAAATCTTCAAACAAATATTCTGCAACCAAACCCGCATGCCAGCTAGTACCACAGCCAATCAAAATCAATCGCTTGATCTCTTTCAATCGCTCCGCGTAATCCTCCATGCTGCGCATGTGGATCTCACCAGTCTCGGCATCGAACCTACCCCTGAAACTGTCATAAATCGAACGGGGCTGCTCGTAAATTTCCTTCAACATGAAATGCGGATACCCACCCTTCTCCAACTGCTCCAAGCTCATCTCCAACTCTTGCACATAAGGCACTTGCACCACGTTGTCGATGTTCTTTACCGTCAATTCCTTGTTCTCCACAATCGCAATCTCGCCATCATTGAGGTAAATCACTTTATTCGTGTATTCTACGATGGGCGTTGCATCTGAGGCAAAGAAAAACTCTCCACGCTCTTTGCCTATTCCCACCACCAAAGGACTGCCCTTGCGAGCTGCAATCAAATGCTCAGCATGGTTTTTACTTAAGATCACAATGGCATAAGCCCCACTCACTTGCTTCAACGCAGAACGCACCGCATCTGCCAGTGGTAAACCCGTATTTTGCATCACGTCTTCAATCAAGTGGG
>CAZBMF010000008.1:0-8676 GCA_964492925.1 uncultured Rhizobium sp.
ATTATGAGTGGGCTGGGGTATGGTTGGACTTAAACGGCGACAACAAGCTTGATGCGAGTGAATGTTTGTCTGGATCGTCTGGTCCAATTGGACAAGTTGCACCGAATGGTGGTTCAAACACTGGATCCATTAAAATTCCTTGTAACAGTACTTTCTCTGGAACTGCAATTTTGCGTGTTCGTTGCTTGTACATTTCTGTAAATGCTAATCAGGGATGTGGAACTGTAAGCGATTACGGTAACATCATGGATTTCCAAGTAAACATTAAAAAAGTAACGGCTCCTGTTGCAGATTTCACTATTCCTAAAGGAAACAAATACACCAAAGCACCGATTACTTTCGTTGCAAATGGTGGTGGAAGTTGGAATTACAAATGGACTTATTCTGGTGCTGGTAAAATTGGTAACAACAACACTTATAAAGGTGTGAAAAGTTGGGATTCTGCGGGTACATACAATGTTAGATTGGATGTTAACTATTGCGGAATTAAAGATTCTATCGATAAATCAGTTACCATTATCAAGCCAACTGCGAAACCAGTTGCTGACTTTATTTCTGATGTGAACGAAGTAGAACAAAGCTTTAGCTGTCAATTGTTCGATTTAAGTAACAATGGGGCATGGGATTATAAATGGTCTATTATTAGTCCTACCGGACAAGATGATCAAACCATCACGAGCAATGCAAATCCTGTTGTTTATCTAGGTGAGACTGGATGGTACACAGTTTGTCTTGAATCTTACAATGACATTGGATGGAGTGATTCAATGTGTAAGAAAAAATACATTGAATGTACTCCTGCTGCGGTTTACTACCACGGTCCTTCAAAAGAGGCTACCAACAAAAAAGGTATTTTGTACGATCATAACGGTCCTACCGGTGATTATGCAAACAACCGTAAAGCTTCTATCGATTACATTAAAATAATTCCTTGTGGTGCAAAAGAAATTCGTTTCAGTTTCTTGGATTTGAATTTGGCAGATGCTACAGACGTTATCAAGTTTTACAACGGAGATCAAGCTGATCCTTCGAAATTGGTTGCTGCGGTTAATTCTGCCAACCAAGCGTACTACGATACCACTGTAATCAAAATTTCTGCTGGTGTTGCATACATTACTTTTGAATCTGGTTCTTCTGGAACAGGTCGTGGTTATATTATTAACTGGGAAAGTGATTTGAATGCTCCAACATTGCCAAAACCATCTTGGACAACCGAGTTCAAGAAATATGGTGTTGGTGTGAGCATTGATTTCAAAAACACAACTTCTAACGTAAGTGGTTTACCTGATTATGTTTGGACAACTTCTGATGGTGGATATAGTACCAATGATAATTTCAATTATTCTTTCAGTACCGATGGTACATATAAAGTATGTTTGACTGCTCAAACTTGTACAGGTATCGACTCTTTCTGCTCAACAATTGATGTTGAAACTCCAACAACCGCTTGGATGGTAGACTACAAAGCGAGCAATTTGAGACCAAGCATTGGTGATTTGGTTACCTTATCTACCAAAACTGATTATGCAAATAATTTCGAGTGGAGCATTTTCCCTACTACTTTCACTTTTGAAAATGGTACAAACAAATTCTCTCAAAATCCTCAAGTTAAATTTACTGCAGGTGGTCCTTATACATTCACTTTGAGTGCTTGGAATGCCGCTGCAACTAAATCAGCTTCTGAAAAGAAAGTAATTAAAAACAAATATGTTGTTGTAATTGACTATTGTATTCCTTTGGTTGACATGGTGAGCACAGATATCGCAATCAATAATGTATTGGTAAAAGATAAAAACAACCGTGTGTTAATCAACAATGCTACTTCTGGAACTTCATCTTATACTGATTATGGTGATCCTAAATATCCAGCAGTGATGACATTTGGATCTAAATATGACCTCAGCGTTGAGAGAAAAACCAACTCTAACCAAGTGAATTACAAAGCTTGGATTGACTGGAACATTGACGGAGACTTCAATGATGCAGGTGAGGAAGTAATGAGCTCAGGAGCTATTTCTGGAAATTCAGCTTCAGCTACTTTCACAGTTCCTAAGTTGAAAAATAGCTTTGAAGGCAGAACTAAAATGCGTGTTGGTGCTTCATATGGTTCTTTTGCTAACTCTCCTTGTGGCGTAAACCAAGTGGGTGAGTTTGAAGATTACTTAATTGAATTGGCAAACGACAATACCAAACCTGTAATTACATTAGTAGGTTCTGATACTGTAAGGGTTGAGAAATCTTCAAGTGTAAGTTCTTGCTACTCTGAAATTGCGTCTAAAACTTATTCAGCTTCTGATGAAACTGAGGGTGATTTGACATCTGCTGTGATAATCAATTCTGATTTGGATTGCACAGTACCAGGTGTTTATTCTATCAATTTCACTTTAGAAGATGCTTCTGGAAACATGGCTGACCCTAAAACACGTTTCGTAATTGTTGTTTTGGATAGAACAGCTCCAACCTTAACATTGAATGGTTCTGCAACCATGCAAATTGATCAGTGCGCAAACTTTACTGATCCAGGTGCAGTGGCAACAGATAATATTGATGGTAACTTAACCAGCACAATTGAAACTGTAGGAACAGTAGATGCTAAAAAAGTAGGCGACTACAAAATTGTATACAAAGTAAAAGATGCACAAGGAAATACAGCATCATTAACCAGAACTGTTTTGGTTCGTGATACTACAAAACCTGGTATTTACCAAATTGGCAAACGTATTGTAAACAATTCTACAATCAATGTTCAAATTAAGAGCCCATTTGTAGATGATATCTATGCGTATGACGATTGCAACGGTAACTTGTTTATTAGCAAAAATCCTGGATTCAATGGTCCTGTGAACAATCAAGTGCGTGCTACATACCCAATTATGTACAATGCAGTTGACCCTTCAGGTAACAAAGCAAAAGAAGACGGTTATATCATCAACTACCAAGTAGATGATTACATCGCTCCAACTATTGAATTGAACACTGAAGATACTGTTTACCATGATGTTTTAACACCATATTCTTCAAGAAGCGTTTCGACTTCAGATAACTATTACTTGAATTCTCAAATTAGTGTTTCTAGAAAAGGTAATGTTGATCCATTTACATTGGGTGTTTACACTGAAGTGTTCACTGCAATTGATGGAAGTGGTAACTCTACTACAAAAACTAGATACGTGAAAGTTGTTGACCAAATTGCTCCTCAAATTGTTGCAAATCCTGTTAACGTTTGTGTGGGTGTTCCATTCTGGTCAATGAGTGGTTTGATATTGAAAGATAACTACTATGGAACTTCTGATTTGTTAGACAGAGTAAAAGTAACCAACAGCAATATCAATATTTGGGAAGCTGGTTCATATTTCATTGCTTATGAAGTTACAGATCCAAGTGGAAATACATCTACTACTGTAATCAGAGATGTGTATGTAAACTATCCTCCAAATTGTTCAAACACCTTCTCTGGTGTAACCAACTTCAATTTGAACGATGCAGTTTCAGTTTATCCGAATCCAACTTCAGGAAAAGTGAAAATTGGATATGCATTGAACAATAACAAATCAGTGAATATTGAAGTTACAAATGCTCTTGGTTCTGTAGTTGCAAGAATTAATAACGTTGCTCCAGGTTTTGGAACAACTGAAATTAACCTTGCTGATTTCGGTCGTGGAATCTACATGGTTCGCTTTACCAACGATGGGCAAAGCATCACCAAAAAAGTAATTGTTCAAGAATAATTTAAAGAATAAATAAACAAAAATAGGGCTGCCGAGGCAGCCCTATTTTTTTGCTCGAATTCTGCAAAAATTAAATTGATTTTAGGTTTTGCATTTTATGCAACAACAAAAAAGCCGAGTATATCTCGGCTTTTTTGTTGTTCAATGTTTTACTTTGTTGTGTTACCTTATTTTAAGGTTTTTATTACATAGTGTGCAGCATTACCCATGTTTTGCTGCATAATCACTTGGTTGCTGAAATTCATATTTTCAGAATCATTCACTGTAGGTTGGTAAATACTAAGCAACTCTAGATTTTCCACCACATTCACTTTTAAGCCCATGTTTGAAAGATTGTCTACCAATGGAACATGTTTGTTCTCTTTGTTGTCTACCACGCACCTAAAATGGATGGCTGAATTTTGCATGATGTGGGCACGCACCTTAAACTGACTTAGGGATTCGAAAATTTGTTTCAAATGCTCTTCTACGATGAAATTGAAATCCTTCGTGCTTATTTCTAACATCAATTGATTTGATTTGTGAATTTTACATGCCACAGATAAAGGCTTTGAATCGTCACTCACTTTTGTCCCAGCTTCCAATGGATTGATAAATGATTTAACAAACAACGGAATATTAGAAGCTTTCAAAGGTTGAATGGTTTTGGGATGTATTACGGAAGCCCCATAATAAGCCAACTCAATGGCATCATTGTAGGTTAATTCGGAAATGAGTACTGTATTTTCAAATTTCTTGGGATCGGCGTTCATAACACCTGCAACGTCTTTCCAAATGGTGACAGATGTTGCACCCAATAATTTTCCAAATATTGCGGCAGAATAGTCTGATCCTTCTCTTCCTAATGTGGTGGTTTCACCCGTTTCCCCTTTTCCAATGAAACCTTGTGTTATGATTAGATTTTTTTGAGAAAGTGGTTTCAATCGGTTGGTAACTACTTTTTCTGTTTCTTCCCATTGCACCTTTGCATCTCTGTATCGGCTATCGGTGATGATGAAGTTTCTGGCATCTAACCATTGATTTTGGATGTTTTGACTCAACAAATAAGCACTTACTATGCGGGTAGAAATCAATTCGCCATAGCTCACAATTTGATCATAAATGAAGTCATAATCTTCTTTTAGGTTTTCATTGTCTATCAAACATTCCAATTCTAAAAATAAATTTCGAACTTCATTGATCCAAATAAATGCATTTTCTGGAAACAATTCTGTCAAAATTTCATTATGTGATTTGATTATGTTTTGTAAAATTTCAGAAGCGTTTTTTTGATTTTTATACACTGCATCTACCAATGTTTCTAAGGCATTGGTGGTTTTACCCATGGCACTGATTACAACCAAAATATCGTTGTTTTTTTCTTGCGAAATGATTCCCGCTACGTTTCTAACACCTGCTGCATCTTTTACCGACGCTCCTCCGAATTTGTAAATCTTCATCTCTATTTTGTAAATGATAGGGTAAAATATATTATTTTGTTGTTGTTTTGCAAAATAAATACTAAAATCTCAGACTACCCCTATGCCACATTCAGGATTAATCACTTTAGAACAGTTTATTGTAGATCAGCAATCATTATACAAAGAATCAAGAGGTTCATTGAGCCGCATTTTTAGATCATTGGAGCTTGCTGCTAAAGTGGTAAATCGCGATGTGCGTAAAGCTGGGTTGGTTGATATTTTAGGCAACCATGGCGCAACAAACACCCACGGTGAAGAACAAAAAAAATTGGATGTAATTGCCAATGATGTTTTTATTGCCGCGTTAGCAAAAAGTGGGGAAGTAGCTGTGATTATTTCTGAAGAAAATGATGAACCTGTATTTATTGAGGGATGTGAAAACGAAAAATATATCATCGCCATAGATCCTTTAGATGGAAGTAGTAACATCGATGTAAATGCAAGCATTGGAACCATTTTTTCCATCTACAGAAGATCAAATGCAACCAATCCCCCAACAGCGGAAGATTGTATGCAAAAGGGAAAACATCAAGTGGCTGCAGGATATATAATATATGGTAGCAGTACCATGCTTGTATATACTACCGGATTGGGTGTGAACGGATTTACATTAGATGATTCAATTCAAGAATTCTGTCTTTCTCATCCAAACATACAAATCCCACAAAATGGTAAAGTATTCAGTGTAAATGAGGGCAATTACCATGATTTTCCAACAGGAATTAAGCGATACATTGATTATTGTAAGGAAAAAGATAAACCTACCAACAGACCCTATGGTGCTCGTTACATTGGTTCTCTGATTGCCGATTTTCATAGAAATTTATTAAAAGGGGGGATTTTCATGTATCCGGCTACTGAAAAAACTCCAAAAGGTAAATTGCGTCTGATGTACGAATGCAATCCCATGGCGTTTATCGTTGAGCAAGCCGGTGGGCAAGCTTCAACCGGTCAAGGACGAATTTTAGACCTTCTGCCAACAGATTTGCATCAAAGAGCCCCAATCTACATTGGTTCATCAAATATGGTCGAGCAATGCGTCCAAATGCTTGTAGAAGACCAAAACTTTGTCAATCAGCATTAATCATATCAAATATTTCCAACGACTTTATTCCTTTTTGTGGGAATAAATGGTGTTGTAAGTGCGCCACTAGCTTGTCTATCAGCATCCTACGCTCAGTTTTTGTTAATTGAGGGATATGGCCCTGGGCAATTACATGAAAAGCCCTATTCATCCAAGAATCAGTTCTGAAATAATTCGGTGTTGAGGCAGTGCTGCTTTGTCCTGTTGTTAAATCCAAACCGGTGTTTTCACCCAATTGCCAATTTATTTCATATCCCAAATGCATTCCCAAGCCAATTAAAAAGGCAATTGGCATATATGCCAAGTTGGGCTTGGGTGCAAGTTGTTGAAAATGATCGAAAATATAATCGAATAATTCGTGGTCTGAATGATGCCCTTCCTGCAAACAATTCCCAACAATTTCGAGGTAGAACCATTTCAATTGCTGTATGGCAAACTGGTCAAAAGCAGCGTGATTGCCAAGCGCTGAAACTTCCTTGATTCGGAGTAATCCTGGATTGGTTTTCGAATTGAAAACAATTTCAATGGTATTGCCGATTTGGTAATACGCATTTTTATTGTTTTTCTTGTGCAATCCTTGAACAAGAAAACGTTGCAAGCCAATTTCTCGGGTATAAATTGTTACCACCGAAGCGTGGTCGGTGTAGGGGATTTTTTTAATGACGATTGCAGGTGTTTTAATGAGCATTAGTCTACCCAATCAGCAATGAACAAATTCGTGTCGCGTGTGCCACCATTGTTTCTATTGCTGCTAAATACCAATTTCTTACCATCAGGAGAGAACATTGGAAACGCATTGAAAATGCTCGCATTTGTGATGCGTTCTAATTTGCCTGTTTCCGTATCAATCATGTACAATTGAAAATCGTATCCGCGGCTGCTATGGTGGTTACTTGAAAAAATGATTTTCTTTCCTGAAGGATGGAAAAAAGGAGCCCAGTTTGCTTTTCCTAGTTGGGTAATTTGTTTCAAATTGGTGCCATCCACATTTACCGTGTAAATTTCCATGTTTGTAGGGGCTACTAGGTTTTTTGACAATAAATCTTTATATTTAGCTATCTCCTCTGGTGTGTTAGGGCGTGAAGCTCTGAAAACCAATTGCTTGCTGTCTGGTGAAAAGAATGCTCCGCCGTCATATCCCAATCCATTGGTGATTTGACGAGGATTAGAACCATCAATATCCATGATCCAAAGTTCTAAATCACCACTTCTTGTACTGGTAAACACAATAGATTTTCCATCAGGTGAAACCGTTGCTTCAGCATCGTAACCTGGTTCATGGGTCAATTGCTTTTTAATCTTGCTATTCTCATCGGCTACAAAAATGTCAAAATCTGAATAAATTGGCCAAAGATATGCTCCTGAAGTTTCAGGCACTGGAGGGCAAGCATTGTTTCCCAAATGGGTACTTGCGTACAACATGTGCTTGTTGTCTGGCATGTAATAAGAACAAGTAGTTCTTCCCAAACCAGTACTCAACATTTTAGGTTTGTAACCAGATCCTTTAAAACTATCAATAGCACTGAAAAAAATTTGATCGCAGTTTACACCCCATTTGGCATTGTTGCTTTGAAAAACTAAAGATTTATTATCAAAACTGAAATAAGCTTCAGCGTTGTCGCCACCAAAAGTGAGTTGTTTTAGATTTTTCAAATGGGTTTCCTCAGCTACAACGATGTTGTTAGGCTCCGAATGTCCCCCGTGATTTTGCGCATTTAAAACGGTTGCAGACACAATGGTAAGTGCCGCGAAAAAATATTTTTTCATTGATACAAAAATAATTCAAATTAAAGCAATTGCCATGCCATTTTTGGATAACCTTTTCTGCCTTGATCATCATAGAAATCCACAAATTTCATTTTGAAATATTGATTGGTGGCAGTTTTTATCAAATAAAAACGATTTGGTAAAATGGTGTATTTCCCTGTTTGTTGGCTGTATTCTTTCCAATCGTATCCAATTACATCCGCATAATTGCTGTAGGTTTGTTTCAGTGCAAAATCTTTGTTGCAATCTGAATAGGATACAGTTTGATTAATTTCACAAACCTCAATGTTTTTATGATTGGTTAAGGCTCCTCGAATAATATACGGATACGGACTTCCGTGATCATCTTTGATGCTTTCTTTGTAAGTGGTGAAAACAATGTCCCACTTTGCACTTTCAACGGGTTCGTTTGAAACCGTGTCTTTTTTCTGGAAAGAATAATAAACGTAATTGTGTTCTGGCTTGGTTTCGATTTGAGTGAGATATGAAACAGTTGGTATGCTCAAAAATCCCCATTTAAACTGATAAGCACCACCGCTCACTCCCAAAAGTTGAATTTTGATATAACGTTTTGACTTTAAGCTGTCTTCACCGCGGTCTAATACGTAAATTGTATTTTTACCTTCATAACCGGTTG
>CAZBMF010000008.1:8686-23183 GCA_964492925.1 uncultured Rhizobium sp.
TGATGTTTTAGTAAAACAATTGCCAAATGCACTTGAGTCAATCAAACCATTCGGATGGTCGAATTTCCAAACAGCATTTTGCAAATGAAGTGGAGAAATTTCGCCAAATGAAACCCCGTTGATTTCACAAACTGAAAAATAAGAATTTTTACCGCCGCAAATAACAATATTGGGCTCACCCTGACAGGCAACACCAATGTCCCAACCTCCAAATTGATTGCTATAGGTTTGCTGTGTTTCGAAATCAAACCATAATTGATTTTCGTAATTTTCACCCATTGCAAAAGTTTTCGTTTGCAGTCCAACAGGTACATTGGGCCTTGGATATAAGGCTTCTTCCTTCTCACATGAGATGAGTCCGAATAAAATGAACAAAAACGATATTGTATGAAATGAAAATCGCACGACTACAAAGTTAATCTACATTGAATAAAAAAGTTCCTCCCTGCGGAAATATTCATATTTCCTGTTCCACCACCATGCACTGAACCCGAGCTGGCAGATGATTGAATTTGTTTGATATCAAATAGGTTTTTACAACCCAATTGGATGTCTAACTTATTCTTAAAAAATAATTTATTGGCACTAAAATCAGCCAAATAATATGAAGCAATCTCAAAAGCTTTTCCATTTTCATCAAATCCATAATTTTTACCGGTGTAACGGCTAAACAATTGCAAAGAGACTTGTGGTTTTTTAAGCTTGTAAGAAATGTTAAAACTGGTTTGAACTACAGTCCAATTTTTCCAGTATTCTTCATTGTTGTTTTTGCTTTGGTTGTTGATCCAAGAAGCACTCAATTTGAATTGAAAGTCATTTCGGAAATATTCAGATTGTGTGGTAATCCCCTGAGAATTCATTTTTCCGATATTGATATATTGATATAAATTAGACCTAATATCGATCAAAGCTAACTGAATTTGATTGGTGATGAAATTCTTAAAATAAGATACTTTAAAGGTAGCCGCCGCATTTTTACCAACAATGTGCCTGTAATCCATCGATCCTATAAAATTGTGCGCAGTTTCTGTGCCTAAATTTGGATTACCTTGCACATTGTGATTGATATCAACAAACAAAAAATAAAGTTCTTTTAAGGTAGGTGCTCTAAATCCTCTGGCGTATGAACCCCTGAAAATTAGGTATTTTGTTGCGTTGTATTTAATTTGGAGGGACGGGATAAGCGGTGCCAATTTGAACCCATTACCCAATATATTTGGCAGCGGATTTTGTCCAAACTGATTGTTATAAATCACCCTAATTGAAGGTTTTAACTGAAAATTGGCGCTTGGACTATAATCAACAGTTGTAAATAATGCAAAATCATAAATGCCATCTTTTTGCACTACTCGCAAAGTTTTAATAGACTCGTATTGGAATTCATACCCGGTTAGCCAATCAAATTTTTTATTAGCACTCAATTTACTCCATAATCCCCTCATGTTTATCTGTTGGTTGATGGTAGTATCTTGATCTGCAGGTCGGGTAATGGTTTCGAATCCCTCTACTAAATCTCTACGAATCATTAATTTTGTTCTTTTGAACAAGTTATAGCTATTTTGAAATTGAAGCTTGTGTCCTTTTCCTAACTGGAAATCCGACACGAGCAAAAAGTCGTTTCTTTGGGTATAGAAGTAATTATTATAACCCGTTACCGTGATTAAATTGTATTCGGCATCACTTCGGTCAGTGAGTTTTTCGTAGAAATAGGTTGATTTTAGGGAGTGGTTGGATTTTTTGAAATTGAAATTCATACCAAACGATCCAAAAACTTTTGTTTTGGGTTTCCAATCAAACGATCTGGTAGCAATATTGAAATCTGTTCCTTCATAGAACTGCCTTCCTATGTCACCGGTTAGTCCTATTTTGCTGTTTTTAAATAAATTACCAATTTGAAAATTTAGGTCATTGTTGAAATTTCCAATTCCATCAGCAAATTGGTTAATTTGAAGTTTATTGTTGTTTTTAATGGCTTTTTTGGTAATAATATTCACAACCCCTCCAATTGCATCAGAGCCGTATACTACGCTCATTGGCCCTTCAATGACTTCTATTCTTTCAACATTGTTTAATGGGATCTGTGAAATATCCAAATTGCCATTCAATCTTCCAATCATTGGAACTCCATTAATTAGAATTTTAACATTTTGACCACTCAAACCTTGTAATTGAATAGAATTGCCCAATATTGGATCTTGACTCAGTTGAATATTAGATTGATTTTGAAGAACATCATTGAGTGTTTGAGCACCCATAGATGCAATTGTTTTCTGAGTGATAACTTCTACTGAATATGGATTTTGTGTGGCTGCTTTTGGAGTTAGTGAACCTGTTATTGATACAGGATTAATTTTATTGATTTCTGTAGTAACTACAATTGTTTTTTCAGTTTCAGTTGATTCCCATTCAGGATTGAAGTTTGAAATTTCTCCAAATTCTTTACCTAGATCAATTCTGAGTTTATTGGGGATATTGAAAACTATTTGTCCGTTGTTATCTGTTGTTTTGTGAAAAACATTGGAAAAAGTTCCAGTTGAATCCATTAATGATACGTCGATTTTCAAACCAACCAAAGGAGCGTTTTGTTGGTCGATGACCAACAAAACCCTCTTTGGAACTTGCGAGTATGTGCCCGCAAGCAAACCAAACATAATAAAAATGAAAAAAAACTTTTTCAACGGTGTTAACCTAAATAGAAATTAATTCTTGCTAATAATCTGACTTTGAATACCGTTTGAAGTTTTTACCTCCACGATATATTGACCAGATGCCAAATCACCAATGTTTATTTGAGCAGTGTTCTCAATTTGAATGTTTGAAGCGTTTCTCACATTTCTGCCATCCATTGATTTAATTGCAATACTCTCAATTTTGGTGTTTTCAACAGGACGAACAAACAATTGATTATTTGCTGGAACTGGGAAAATGCTGACCTTATTTTTTTGCAAATTGGCGTTGTTTGATGTTGTTGTTGCGATCAATTGTGAAGAGTTCAAAATAATTCTACCCATTGAAGAACCTACAAAACCTGTAAAACGAAGACCATAAATGTTACTGTCACTTGACTCAATTAAAAAGTTTAAGTCTTGCACCATGTCATAGCTTGTGCCATTGAATACTTTCCATTTTGAACCAATACGTGTAAGATCTACTCTGTAACCTTCACCACCAGTAGTATCTAAAGCCTCGCTGTGATAAGTAAGTGGAGATTTGGTAAAATCATCCCATGTAACTACTTCAATTTTCGCAATTTTCAAACCTCTACGAGATTCAACACCTACAACCAAGTAAGGCACGTATTTGCTACCGTCAAAGGTTGGCTCAAGGTATCTAGTGAAGTTCAAATCCCATTTTCCATCAGTAGGTTCCAAAGTAACTTGTTTGTTCGTGAAATGAAAATATTTGTAAGTTCCATTTTTTGCAGCAGATTGCTTTAAAGTGTCGATAACAGCGAAATCCTTTGATCCACCTACAAAATCATAACGGAAAGAAAAATCCCCATTAGGATACTGAGCAATTGGCATAAATTTGATAAATGCCACGACTTTACCACCACTTGAAAGTGTGATTAGATAAAGAGAATCACCTTTTACTGTATGGCTACCTGCATCATACACACCCCAAGAGAAATCCCAAGGATTGTTTTTGTTCAATTGTTGATTGAATGCTCCAACCTCATGTTTGTGAATGTCATTCAAAAACATTGGCCAACTTTGCCATCCTGTGGTATCAAAACTTGAATAGGCTGTATTATCACCTTTCGGGTAAGCATAAACGTTTACACCTGCTGCATGATTTGCTCTAATACAGTTGTCGCGAGTATTGCTCGTGTGAGCAAGATGCCAGCTACCCATTGCATTGGCCGTTTTTTTGCCGTTTTGAATGTTGTAAAATACTTGGTTAGCATAACCAGCACCCATTATTACAGTGTCGGTAGTAACAGTTTGTGCATGTGCAAATCCTGAAACGAATAATGCAATCGCGGTTAAAATGGTTTTAGTTTTCATGATGTTGTCAAATTCGGATACAAAAATACCATTCATCCTCCCCAATCACCTTGTGAGAAATGTAAACTTAGGGTCATGAAATGTCAACATTGTGTCATTCAGGGGGAAATTGTTTTTTTGAATCATTCTAAATACAAACTAACTTTGCGTTCAATTGTAAGTATTACAATCAAACAGACAAATCATGGCTAAAATTAGTATCAACATTGCTTCTGGTTCCATAGAAAAGCGTAATGTGGTGGTGGGTATCGACTTGGGTACAACAAATTCTTTGGTTGCATATAACGAGAAAGATCCATCTCGCCCCGTGTTGGTAAAAGATAGCAACAATGAATGCATTGTGCCATCGGTTGTTTATTTTGATGAAAATAACCATCCCATCGTTGGAAGTCATGCAAAAGCCCAAATTGCTCTACATCCTGAAAGAACCATTTTCTCAGTGAAAAGATTGCTTGGTAAAAATTATGCAGACGTAGATGGTACAACAGATTTTTTAGGATACAAAGTCATCAATGATGATCAAGATAATCTGGTTAAAATCAATGTTGGCGGACATTATTACAATCCTATACAATTAAGCGCCATTATTTTAAAGGAACTCAAAGAAAAAGCTGAACAACACTTGAATGCAACCGTTGATAAAGCTGTGATTACCGTTCCTGCCTATTTTAACGATTCTCAACGTCAAGCAACAAAAGATGCAGGGAAATTAGCCGGTTTAGATGTTTTAAGAATCATTAATGAGCCAACCGCCGCGAGTTTGGCGTATGGAATCAATCACACGGATACGGAGAAAACCATTTTGGTGTATGATTTGGGTGGTGGAACATTTGATGTTTCTATTTTGAAATTAGAACACGGGGTGTTTGAAGTGATTGCCACCAACGGAAATACCTACTTGGGAGGTGATGACATTGATAAACTTATCTTGAATTATTGGTTGAAACAAAATGGTATTTCCCTCGATTTGCTCTCAAAAAATCAAATTCAAGAACTTCGTTTATTTGCGGAAAATGCAAAAATTAATTTATCAAATAACCCAAATATAGCCTTCCAAGAGTCTATTAAAATTGGAAATATCACTTTAAATGCATATATTACTTATGCCGATTTGGTTCTGCTAACATCAGAATTGCTCAACAATACCATTACATCAGTAAAGTTGGCTTTGAAGGATGCTAAACTAAAAGCTGCTGATATCCATGAAATTGTGTTGGTTGGAGGTAGTACCAGATTCCCGGAAATCACAAGATTGCTTTCTGAAACATTTCCAGAAGTACATATCAATGATCAAATCAATCCAGATGAAGTTGTTGCCTTGGGAGCCGCAGTGGAGGCAGATGTTTTGTCAGGCAACCGTAAGGATATTTTGTTGTTAGACGTAACCCCATTGTCCCTCGGAATTGAAACCGCTGGAGAATTGATGGACGTGTTAATTCCTCGTAATTCGAAAATTCCAACCCGCGTGGGTAGAGAATATACCACTTCAGTAGACGGACAAGTGAATATGAAAATTTCGGTCTATCAAGGTGAAAGGGAGTTGGTAACACAAAACCGAAAATTGGGTGAATTCATCCTTAAAAATATCCCTCCGATGCCTGCTGGATTTCCCAAAATTGAGATTCAATTTGCGTTGAATCAAGATGGTGTTTTGAAAGTGGCTGCAAAAGAATTAAGAAGTGGTATTTCCCAAGAGGTTGAAATTCAACCAACCTATGGATTGACAGATATTGAAGTTGAGAGGATGTTGGAAAGTGGATTATTAAATGCCCATGAAGATATTCAACTAAGGTTGGAGAAGGAGGCCGTTAATGAAGCCAAACAATTGATTTATACAGCAGAAAGATTCCTTGAAAAACATGGAACTTATTTGTCTGATGAAGAAATTAATGGAACCAAACAACGAATTCAACATTTGAATGGTCTATTGGATACAAACAATCGAAATGAAATATTGTCGGGTGTTGAAGCGTTAAATGATTATACAAGGCCATTTGCAGAACGCATTATGGATATCGCCGTTTCATCTGCCCTCAAAGGAAATAAAATTCAAGAGATATGAAATTCAATGCCTTAGTTGGTGCTTTTTTGTTCTTTTTGCCCTCTTTCGGACAAAACTCGGAGTCGGATTACGAAAAAAATACCAATTTTGGAATGAAGTTGGGTATTTCGGCATCTACCATGTTTGGCGGGGAATTGCAAAATCCATCACCGTTGTTAGGGTATGTGGCCGGGGTTTATTACCATACAAAATTAGATAAACGCAAACTTCATTATCAAACGGGTCTAGATTTAAGACTAAGAGGAAGCAATTTTAATAAAAACATCAGTGATGTTTCTAATAGAACGTATACACGAATTGGATTGGTGTCAATAGATGTGCCATTAAATGCGCTTATTTTATTGGGGAATTATTCTAAAGAAAAAGTCAGTCACTTGATGTTGGGAATTCAACCAAGTTATATCATTAGATCGGTTGTTTACTTGGGAACTGGTCAAATTCCAGCCCAAAGTCAGGTGTACATGAAAAAATGGCAAAATTTGCCGTTATACAATTTTGAGTTAAACGGAATAATTGGCTACCAGCATAAACAAGATGGATTTGGATATCAAGTAGCACTTAAAGTAGGGTTGCATACACTGAATAATCAATTTGAATTGTCTGTAACTGAAACAGATCCTGTTACACAATTACCTGTGACTTATCCCATTACCCCACAAACTGGGTTGGGGAAATACATTGGAACTGGTTCATTAGAATTTGCATTCATTTTTTAAAATACATCGTTTCGTTGTAACTTTGTAAAACTTTGCGTTCAACAGTATCACTATACACCCTTGGTTGTAAACTCAACTTCGCTGAAAGTAGCACCATTGCTCAACAGTTGGAGAAAAATGGCTTCGAGCGAAAGCAATTTCATGAAGGCGCTGATTTGTATGTGATCAATACTTGCAGTGTTACAGATCATGCCGATCGAAAATGTAAGAAGGTGGTTAGTGAAGCTTTGAGGCACAACCCCAATGCTTATATTGTAGTTGTTGGCTGTTATGCACAATTGAAACCGGAAGAAATTTCAAACATCCCCGGAGTAGATATGGTTTTGGGGGCGGCAGAGAAGTTTCAATTGATTGATCATCTACATTCCCTCAAAAAAGAAGAAAAAACGCGTCTTTACAACGCCCCAATTAAAGATGTGAATGAGTTTGTTCCCGGTTTTAGTGAAGGCGATCGTACCAGAATGTTTTTAAAAGTTCAAGATGGCTGCGATTATTTTTGTAGTTTTTGCACCATTCCTTTAGCCAGGGGTAAAAGTAGAAGCGCCAATATTGAAACTACCATTGAACAGGTTAAAAAAGTGGCCAAGGAAGGGGTGAAAGAAGTGGTTTTAACAGGTGTGAATCTGGGAGATTTTGGGGTGCAAACTGGTGAATCTTTCTATGAATTGATTCAGGAATTAGACAAAATTGAACAAATTCATCGTTATAGAATTTCAAGTATAGAACCCAATTTGCTCACCAATGAAATCATTGATTTTGTTGCCAAAAGCCAAAAGTTTGTACCACATTTTCATATCCCTTTGCAAAGTGGAAATGATGAAATTTTGCAACGGATGCGCCGACGATATTTGTCAGATGTTTACGCTTCTAGAGTTGCTTATATCAAAGAAAAAATGCCGCATTGCTGTATTGGGGTAGACGTAATAGTGGGTTTCCCGGGTGAGTCTGAAGAACATTTTTTAGATACTTATAATTTTATCAATCAATTGGATGTGAGTTATTTGCACGTTTTTCCATATAGTGAGAGAGCCAATACCACCGCCAAGAAGATGAAAGATGTTGTGCCTGTTAAAGTTAGGGGAGAAAGAACCACCATGCTCAGAAGCCTTAGCGAAAAGAAAAAACGTTTTTTCTATGAACAACAATTGAATTCTACCCGTGAAGTCTTGTTTGAAGCAGAAGAAAAAGGAGGCCAAATGAGCGGATTTACCGATAATTACGTGAAGGTTACCACCAACTACGACCCTCTATTGGTGAATACTTTGGTTCCTGTGACACTAAAATTAATCAATGAAGAATTTTTAGTGGAAGGAATATTTGATTACGCAGAAATTAGAGCGTAATTTGCATTGTGTTTCCTACATTATACCATTTCATAAAAGATATTTTTGGATTAGAATTGCGCTTCCTTGAAGTTGTCAATACTTTCGGCTTCTTTGTAGCTTTGTCTATTGCTGCGGCTTATTGGGCCATGCAAACAGAATTTCGAAGAAAAACAAACTTGGGTTTGTTCTCAACCAAAACAGAAATTATTGAAATCGGACATCCTTTCCCTTTGTCTGATTATATCATTGGTGCCATTATCTCCTTTATTTTTGGATACAAAATTTTGTATTTGATGGTGAATTCTGGCAATGGATTTGTCCCTCAAGAACATATTTTTACGTCTGAAGGAAGCCTATTATGGGGCATGATCGCTTCGATTTTCTCCGTTACCACCAAGTTATATGCCGACAAAAAGCAGCGTTTAGATGTAGTGAAAAAAGTTGAACAAAAAGTTTCAATTGCAGATGAAATGGGAAATATTACCACCGTTGCTTTGGTATCTGGTTTTTTTGGAGCAAAAGTATTTCACCTGCTAGAAACCCCTTCTCAAATACATTTAAGTACCTTCATTTCTGATTTGTTTACCACCGGAGGGTGGACATTTTATGGCGGACTCATTTGCGGTGCTGCAGGGGTTTTGATTTACACCGCTAAAAAAGGGTACAATTGGAGACACGTGATTGACGCAGGTGGTCCCGCAATGATGCTTTCCTACGGTATAGGTCGTTTTGGGTGCCATTTTTCCGGCGACGGCGATTGGGGTATTGCCAATACACGCCAATCTTCATTTTTGCCGAACTGGGCATGGGCCTACAAATATCCTCACAATGTTTTGGGTAAGGACTATCCGGGTATGGGCATGGAGCCAATTCCTGGGTGCACAGGCGATTATTGCTTTCAACTTTCAACTCCCGTTTATCCAACTCCGCTGTATGAAGCCATCATGGCTTTAGGATTGTTCGCTATTTTGTGGTTTTGGTTGCGCAATAAATCGTTTAATCCAGGTCAATTTTTTGGAATATACATGATATTTGCCGGCGTAGAAAGATTTCTCATTGAAACCATTCGTGAGCACGGAGATAGCCTTTATCGATTTTCTGGTATGGTTTTCTCACAAGCACAAATGATTTCATTGCTATTAATCGTTCTTGGAACATGCGGTTATTTCATTTTCAACAAAAAACAACATTCTTCACCCACAACTTGATGAAAAAAGCATTCGTTTTGGTATGTGTCTTTCTTATTTATGGGGGACTTTGGGCTCAAACTGAAGTTGTTCGTGATACTGTGAGAGATTTCGAGCGACTTGATCCTGTGATGGTTTCAAGTAGCATGGACGAAGCGAAAATAAAAGAGTACCAAACACTCAAACGAAGGGTGATTAAAACAATGCCATTTGCTAAAATGGCAGCCTATAAAATGAAAATGATGGAAGACCAATTGTCTACCATCACCAATAAGCGCGACAGAAAAAAGTACATTAAAAAATGTGAAAATAGCCTCAAAGTGATGTACACCGAACAATTAAAAAATTTGACAATTGGGGAGGGGCAAGTGCTCATGAAATTGTTGCACCGTGAAACCGGTAAAACCAGTTGGGAAATTTTAAAAAATTACAGAGGTACTGCAGAAGCTTTCTTTTGGCAGGCCTTTGGTTCTTTTTGGGGACATGATTTAAAAGTGGAATTTGATCCGGTTGTGGATTATCAAATTGAACACATCATCAAAATTGCAAATTTGGAATAATCCCTCAAATTCTTAATTTTCTGAAACTTAAGATTAAAATTGGTGCTCCAATGAGAGCGCTAATGGCATTTACTTGCAAAGTAATGCCATCAATTAATTGATGGGCAATCAAATCGGCCGAAATGCAAAGAAATATTCCCCAAAGGATTGTTGGAAATAGGATTTTCTGGTGTGATTCCGTTTTGCTGATTTGTTTGGCAACATGGGGGGCAATTAATCCAACAAAACTAATTGGTCCGCAAAAAGCTGTTATCCAACCAGAAAGTATGGCACCTACCCAAATCATTTTTCTGCGAAGTTTTTTTACGTTTGTTCCGGAAGAAACGGCATATAAATCGCCCAACAAATAAGCATCCATTCCAAATCGATTCAAAAAAACGAATCCCATGCCAATGAAAGCGGGAATCACAAGCCAAATGAGTTCGTTTCGCGTAATCCTTTCAAAACTTCCCATGCCCCAGAGACTGAACTGTTTGATTTGTTCAATATTGCCTAAATTTTGCAGAAGATCTACGCCAGCGGCAAAGAGAAAACTCAAAACCATGCCTGTTAGCAAGAGTCGAGTGGTGCTTTCGAACCCGCGGTTTAAAACCAATTGAATCATCAATGCCAACGCCGAACCCAAAATACTGGCCGTGAGAGTTCCTATAGATAAATAATTGCTTACAAATGGGATAAATGGTTGTGCGAACAATAAAACTGCGATGCCAAAGCTTGCGCCTGGGGTAATTCCAACCAAATAGGGACCGGCCAAAGGATTTCTGAACAAGGTTTGCATGATCAAGCCCGCAATAGAAAGTCCAGAGCCAGCTAAAATGGCGGATATGACCCTAGGTTGGCGAAAATTGCAAAAAATTTCATGACTTTCTGTGATGCAAAAAATGTCGGGAAATCCAATTTCGCCGTTAAATCCAACTGTGAAGTCCAAATAAATTAATCCCAACGTGAAGATTAACAGCAATATATTCAGGGTTTTTGACTTCATTTTAGTTGGCGGTAAAAGTAAAACGGATTATTTGAATTATTAGGGTATAATGGATGGAAAATTTTGACAAAATCACGCAACACAAATTCCGGATGTACAGCCCCTAAATCCCAATATTCATTGGCTCCATCACTTTCTATTTTTAAATCACATTGAAAAACTTGCTTGTTTTTTACCGGTTTACATTCTTTGATTCTTGGGTCTGTTTGTTGAATGCAACGTATTGATTCACACATTCCTGGGTTTATCCAGAAATCGGCATTTTTAAGCAAATTATAGCCCAATTCTAACCCAATTTGAGCACTTCCGGTGCCTATATATTGGTTGTTCGATAGCCAAATTGGATTGGCATTTGCGTCTTTTAAGAGGATAGACAAATAAGCATTTTGGCGCGGAACATCCCAAGTGCCCGAATACGGAATATTCACCATAACTGAGGGTGAAGTGAAACTAGAAATTGCTTTTTTTAACTTAAAGTATTGTTTTTCAATTAATTCAAACTGATTGGTGAGTTTTCCTTGTGTGAACATTGAAAAGAATTGAATCCATTCCGCTCTTCCTAATGGATGGGGTTCTAAGTGTGTTTGGCAAAACAAAACAGCGGTTTTGGGGGATTGCAAGCGATTTAAATTTGTTTTCTCTTGATTGCCAATAAAATAAGCGATTAGGATATCGGGGTTTAATTTCAAAGCAGCTTCAGGCATGATTTCACCAAAAGGCTGAACCGAAGGTATGTTGTTTTTTTGAGGGAAAGCGGAGCTTGGAAGGTATTTCGATTGGTCTACCCCAATGATTTTTTGGTGCTGCTTGAGCTCTACAAAAAATCGACTAAAAACAGTTGAAAGTAAAATGTAACGATTACGGTTGGTGATTTTTGCAAAATTTTGGATGGATTTTTTTTGCGTTTTCCCCCAAAAAAATTGTCCAACTACTTCTCTTTTATCGGATTGACTCTTGTTGTTTTGAAACGTATACAGTTTTATAAAGGTATCGGTTGGCGTGAAGCCAATTTCAAACAATTGAGCATACCGATTTTTTGTCCATTGAATTCCTTGAATACCAGATTCTGAGCGGCTTCCACATCCCTCAAAAAATAAAAAAAGGCAAAGAATTGGTGCTAAGAATTTCATATGATTTTCAAAAATAGATTAAAAAAGTTGACAGATAGAAAAACTGTGTTTATTGTTTCTAGAATTTCGTGCAAATTTGTGAATATGAATTTCCCATTGTTCAAATATCGCTATTGGATTTATTTCGGACTGTTCGCGGTGTGGATGACCTTTTTTGATAGCAATAATTTTATTTACAAGTTTAGGTTGAACGCTGAGATTTCAGATTTAGAGGAAAGCATTGAAATTCACAAAGCAAAAATTGAAGAACTCAGAAGGCAAAAAAAAGATCTTTTTGGGAACCAACGGAATTTGGAAAAATTTGCAAGAGAAAAGTATCTGATGAAAAAAGAAAATGAAGATATTTTTGTGATTACTGATGCCGACGAAGATAAAGAGGAGAACGAACCTTAAAATGTGGACATCAATTTGAAAGTGTTTATAAAATGTTTCAAGTTGTGAATTTTTATTGCCCCATCATGAATAGGTTTGCAGTATTCTTTTTTTAACGAAAGTATAAAATATAAAATTTATGAAGTTTATAGCTCCTTCAAGCGATTTGTTACAGCATTTGTTAACTGTTAACGGTGCAATTATGTCGAAACCAATTATTCCAATTTTGGAAAATTTCTTGTTCGATATCAGTAACAATGAACTTACCATTTACAGTACAGACTTGGAAACGAGCATGACCACCGTTATTTTGCGTTCATTGCCAGATCAGCCTGTTACATTTAATATAGACAATGGCAACTTTGGTATTGAGGTTGTGAACAACAACGGCCGCTACAAAATGGCGGGTCAAGATGGAATTGATTACCCTACATTGCCTGAGAAGAGTGGTGATGGTAGCTTCACAGTTCCGGCAAACTTGTTGTTAAGAGCTGTAAGCAAAACACTTTTTGCTGCTGGTTCTGATGAATTGCGCTTGAACTTAACAGGTTTGTTTGTTGAAATGAAAGGCAGCCATGTCAATTTTGTAGCAACCGATGCAAACAAATTGGTTCGTTATACCAGAAAAGATATCAGCACGGGTACTGAACATAGCTTTATCATCCCGAAAAAGCCACTTAACTTGTTGAAAACTGCGTTGCCAAACGACGAAACTCCTGTTGTGGTTGATTATAACAAAACCAACGTGTTTTTCACCTTCGGAAATACACAACTTATTTGTCGTTTGTTAGATGAGAAATACCCAGAGTATTCTGCTGTTATTCCTTTAGAAAATCCAAATGTAATTACCATTTCTAGAACTGATTTCTTGAGTTCTATCAACCGTATCAGCATCTTTGCTTCAAAAACTACCCATCAAGTTCGTTTGAAAATTACAGGTAGCGAATTGACAATCAGCGCAGAAGACATTGAAATGGCTAACGAAGCAACAGAGAAAATTAGTTGTGAATACGATGGTGACGATATGGAAATTGGTTTTAATGCAAGATTTTTGAAGGAAATGTTATCTACTTTAGATGGCGATAGCGTTCAATTGAAAATGTCGCAACCGAATAGAGCTGGTTTATTGGTTCCTACAGAAAATGAAAAGAACGAAGAGATCACCATGCTTATCATGCCAATGATGTTAAATAATTATTAATCTTATTTTTAGTATAAAATAAATACGATGAAAGGAGGCTTTAGCCTCCTTTTTTTTATGACATTTTCATTATATTTCATCATGGTGAAAACAATTATTTTCATTATACTTGCCATATTAAATAATAGCTATGAAAAAAATCATTATTTCTGCCGCAATTTTATTGTTGGGAATTGGATCAACCAAAGCTCAATTTGAAATTAGTAATTTAAGCGTTGGTGTAGCAGCTGCACCAAGTATGTATTTCGCTGATGGTTTGGGCACCTTTGCGAATTCCTTTTCGGGAAAATTGCAATATGAAGCCGACGATAATTTTTACTACGGTGATGTAATTTACAGTAGTAAAAAATTCACAGATTTAGATAACACTAGTATTACATTTATGCATATAAATGGTGGTATGGGTCGCTACTTGGTAGGAAGTGCCGACGATGATTTCAGTGTTTCTGGTAAAGTGGGTGCTGGTTTATCAACTTACTATATGAATTACGATGGTGCCATGGAAGAAATTGCTGACGGTACTTGGAATATCAATGGTGGAGTTGTGGCAACATATAGTGTTTCTGATGCAATTAAATTATTTGGTGAAGCAGGACTTATTTTCTCAGCTGGAACATATAATAGTCAAGGCAATGGAACTGCGGTACCAGGCGTTAACTGTGCAGTATTTCAAATTGGTGCCAAATTCAGATTCCAATAATCAACAAAAAAACAACAACAATAACAACAATAATCAAAAAAATGGCCATCGAAAGATGGCCTTTTTTATAGTAACAATTCAAGTAAATTCTATTATGGTTTTCCGTTAAATGGCGGATATCCTTCGCTTAAGAAATTTATATAAAGACTTAAACGCATTCCCCAACGCAAAGTAGCTACGCTGAATTCGTGCATTCCTGCCGGCATTTTACCCGTAAATAATACGGCAAACCATGAAATTATATTCACAAAT
>CAZBMF010000008.1:23283-35592 GCA_964492925.1 uncultured Rhizobium sp.
TGCCGGCATTTTACCCGTAAATAATACGGCAAACCATGAAATTATATTCACAAATAAAAGTCCTATCATTCTAAAATAAATGCAAAATATGTGTGGGATAATCATTATAACACCGAAAAGAGTACGGATAATCAATTGTCCACGACCAATATGAATTAATGGAAAATCAACCGTTGTTGCATCATCAGTGCCATTTGGTCCAAAGCTAGGATATCCATCACTTAAATTGAACATTCTAGCCGTTAATCTTGTTGACCAACGCATGAGGTTCAAGGTTGCTGTGTAAAACCATTCAGGGGTTTTCCCCGTAAATAGAATTACAAACCAGGCTGCAAATGATAATAGCGCATGCCATAATGAGTAAAATAATAATAAGAAGTAATGTGGGATAACAATGTAAAGCCATCCAAAGAAGCTTCTGAGCAATAATTCTCCTCGAGAATATTGCTCTTGATGTTTGATTTCAAATGTTAACATAACAAGATATAATTTGGTTTAGTTTTTCAAATATATGATTATCAATAACATTTGCAAATATTTTCAGTATATTTTAAATGATTGTCAAATTAAAATACCAATTAATCTTTTGCATAAGATTAATTGGTATTTCTGTTTTTTTGCATTTTTAAGCTATCGGTCCAATTTCGTTCACAAATTGAATGACTTATATTGTTAAATTTAACTAAACCCTAACTATAAACCCTAAACTTTAAACTCAATGAATACCATCAGGCAAACACCGCACTGCCAATTCTTACCATGGTAGAGCCATATTGAACAGCAATTTTGTAATCGCCGCTCATGCCAATTGATAACTCTTTAAATGGTAGGTAGTCTGTGAAATAAGTCGATTTTAGGCGGTTGAAATAACTTTGCGCCAACGCAAATTCTTTGTGAGTAAGATCTTGGTCGGTGGTTAAACTTCCCATACTCATGATGCCAGCAAATTCAATATTTGGGTAGTCGCGCAGATCAAGTCCCTCAAAAAAAGAATCCACCTCTTCCGGTTTTACGCCAAATTTGCTTTCCTCCTGTGCCAAATGCAATTGGATCAAACATGGAATGATGCGGTTGTTTTTTGCTGCATGTTTTTGAATTTCTTTTAACAATTCAAGGCTATCTACGGAGTGAATCATGGCAATAAAAGGAGCTATATATTTCACTTTGTTGCTTTGTAAATGTCCAATCAGATGCCATTCAATATCTGTAGGAAGCTGCTCCACACGCTCCAATAAAGGTTGAACCCTGTTTTCTGCAAATACCCGATGTCCTGCATCATAGGCTTGCCTGATTTCTTCAATTTCACGATACTTTGAAACCACAACCAATTGTGTTTGAGCAGGAAGTTCTTGCTGAATTCGATGAATGTTGTTAGTGATGCCGTTCATTTTGCTTAATTTTGCATTGTTATGCGCAAATTCTGCCTCAAAATTACAACCATCTTTTTGATAACCCTTACATCTGCATGTAATTCTCTCGAATTTCCTGTTGATGAACCAAAGATGGTTTCTATCATGGTAGATGCCATGAGAATGGAGGCTGGAATGCAAGTGAAATACAACTACGCCGTACAGCCAGATAGCATTTGGAAGCAGAATTATGCTTTTATCCTAAAAAAACACAATGTGGCTCAAGAAGATTTCGATAAATCGTTAGAATCTTACAAACGTGATGGCAAGAAGTTCACTGAATTGATGGAAAAAGCCATTGAAATTTTACAGCGCGACGAAGTAAAACATAAAATGGATAAAAATTGAAATATCCAGAGCACTTTGAAACCATTGTTGGATTCCAGCAGATTCGGACTGAAATAGCCGAGCGTTGTCGCTTTGAATCCTCTAACCACCTGGCATTGTCGTTTCAAATGCTCTCCAATTGGGAAGAAATTAATGTTCAGCTCAATTATTTGGATGAGGCAAATGCCATTTTGGAACAATTTCCTTCTATTTTTCAATTTCAAGAAACCGCCGATATCTCATTGTGGTTGAAGCACATTGATATTGAAAATTATTATTTTTTGGAGGATGAATTGTTTGCCATTTTGCGCATATTACAATCATATCACAAAGTTCAAGCCATTTTGCAATCGAGGCAGGATACTTTTCCTCATTTATATCAAATTTTCACATCAAATGATGCCATCAAGCCTTGTATTGATCTCATTTCTAAGGTAATAGATGAAGATGCTTCTTTTAAGCCATCTGCTTCTGTTACCTATCAAAAGCTCACCCAAGAGATCAATCGATTGGAGAGAGAGGCTAGAACCCTCACAAAATCAATTTTTAGGGAATGGAAAAATGCGGGATACACCGCAGAAACTGACATTACTGTAAGAGAGGAACGACTTGTAATTCCAGTGATTGCGGAATTTAAAAGGAAAGTTCAAGGATTTGTGAAAGACATTTCAGCAACAGGTAAAATATTGTATGTTGAGCCTGCGGCTATCTTGGAGTTGAACAATCACCTCAAAGAAATTTATGCAGAACGCCGACGCGAAAAAGAAAAACTGCTGAAGCAATTAACGGCCGACTTAAAACCCTATCATGCCGATTTGAATTTGGTGATGCAACAAATGGCATTGGCCGATTTTATCTACGCCAAACAGCAAGTTTGCAGCCAATATCAGGCTGAACGCCCACGCTATTCTGAAACCCAGAAGTTGGTTTTAAAACAGGCCTTTCATCCGGTGTTGAAAAAAGAACTGGGACGTCAAAATTTGAAAATTGTGCCATTGTCGATCGATATGAGCAACAACAGAATTGTGGTAGTGAGTGGTCCCAATGCTGGTGGTAAGAGTGTGGTTTTAAAAACCACATTGTTGCTGCAATACATGTTTCAATGCGGACTTCATATCACGGCGCTGCCTGAGAGTGAATTTTCAGTTTTTGATTTTTTAGGGATAGATTGTGGGGACGGACAAAGTATTGAGCAAGGATTGAGTACTTTTAGTGCACATTTGGCCAATTTGAAGGCAATTTTGGGACAAACAGGACCAAAGGCGTTCATTGGATTGGATGAAATTGGTGCTGGAACGGATCCTCGATTTGGAGCACCAATTGCCCAAGCATTGATGGAACAGCTTCATGAAAAGGGGGCTTTTGCCATTGCTACAACGCATTTTTCGCAATTGAGAGAATGGGGCTTGGGAATGCCGAGTGTTTCGCAGGCCAGTATGGCCTATGATGCGAAAGCGCTAAAGCCGTTATATACCTTTGTAATGGGTAAGCCGGGTAGCAGTTTTGCTCTAGAATTGATGCGCAAAACAGGATTTGATGAATCTTGGATGAAGCGCATTGAGGAGTTAACGGGGAAAGAAATTGGGAAAACGGAAGACCTCATGTTGCATTTAGAGCAACAAAATCAATATTTGGAGCGCATCATTTCCGAAAATGAAGCCAAGGCGAAACATTTGAATGAGCTCCAGGAAGAATATGCCAAACTCAAGGAAAAACTGCAACTAAAGCGCAAAGAGGTGGTGGATATGGCCCGTTGGGAGGCTCAAAAATTGTTGTCGGATACCAATCAACAAATTGAGAACACCATTCGCGTTATTCGTGAACACGGAGCAAAAAAGGAACCCACCCAAAAAGCGCGCAAAGAATTGGATAACTTCAAATTGAAGGTGAACAAAGCTGCCGAAAAATCCAATCAGGTCAATGTCCCTCAAGAAAAAACAAAAGAAGCGTTTATTCCGCTAAAGCCTGCTGATATTTTACCGGGATCAAAGGTGAAAAATAAAGGCAGCAACCAAGATGGTGAAGTTTTGGAAGTGAAGAAAAATAAAGTTTTGGTGGCGTTTGGATTGCTGAAAATGTGGGTGCCATTGGAGGAACTGCAGTTTACACAAGGAGGAGGAAAGCAACAAAAGCAAGCGGGAAAAGTTGGATTTAACTGGGTAGAGCGACAAGCGAGTTTTTCGGGAGAATTAGATCTTCGGGGAGTGAGGGGAGACGAAGCTTTGTTGAAAGTTCAGAAATGGTTGGATGAAGCTTATGCTTTGGGACAAGGCACTGTGAAAATTATTCATGGTCGTGGAGATGGAATTTTAAGGAAGTTGCTCAGACAGCATTTTAAGACCATCAATTACATCAAACGATATTACGACGAACATGCCGATAGGGGGGGTGATGGCTGCACCTACGTTGAATTGATGTAAAACCTTTTGCAAAAATCGCAAAAGTTCATAAAAATCGCCTTTTATTCAGTATTTTTGTGCCAATGGCATTGATATTGAATGGCAAAGAAGTTGCCGACACTTTAAAGCAAAAAATTGCAGCGGAAGTTTCAGAAATGGTGGCTAACGGTCATCGTCCTCCACATTTGGTCGCTATTTTAGTTGGTAACGACGGTGGTAGCCAAACCTATGTTGGGGCAAAGGAAAAAGCTTGTCACGAAGTTGGTTTTGGTGGCACAGTTATCCGTTACGAAGACAGCATCACGGAAGATGAATTGCTACAAAAAATTGCAGAAATCAACGAAAATCCTGAAATCGATGGATTGATTGTGCAATTGCCATTGCCTAAACATATCAACGAAACCAAAATTACACATGCCATACTTCCTCAAAAGGATGTAGATGGATTTCACGATGTAAATATGGGACAATTGGCCAAAGGAAATGACGGAATTGTTTCCGCTACACCATTGGGAATTACCCTGATTTTACAACATTATAACATCGAAACTTCAGGCAAACACGTTGTGGTGATTGGCCGTAGTAACATTGTTGGTCGTCCGATCAGCATTTTGTTGTCTAATCCAGGTCCTGTGGGAAATGCAACTGTAACTGTTTGTCATAGCCGCACCCAAAATTTGAGTCATTACACCTTACAGGCTGATATCATTGTTGCTGCAATTGGTAAGCCAGGATTTGTAACTGGCGACATGGTGAAAGAAGGTGCAGTGGTGATTGATGTAGGAACTACCCGAATCGATGATCCTACCAAAAAAGCAGGTTGGAGACTTTCTGGAGACGTAGATTTCGCTACAGTTGAGCCAAAAGCGTCTGCCATTACTCCGGTTCCTGGAGGTGTTGGTCCGATGACCATTACTGCCTTGTTGAACAATACCCTTAAAGCGAGAAAAGCCCAGTTAAAATGAGTGCATTATTTCCTGTGATGGAACATTTTTACACCATTCAGGGAGAAGGTGCTTTTACAGGGGTACCCGCCTATTTTATTCGTTTGGCTGGTTGTGACGTTGGTTGCACGTGGTGCGATGTAAAGGAAAGTTGGGATGCTAGTGGCTATCCACAAATCGCGGCCTCTGAAATGGTTCAATGGGTGTTGAGCACCAAAGCAAAAATGGTGGTGATTACAGGTGGTGAACCTGCTATGTATGATTTAAATGAGATAGTAGATTCTTTCCACGAGAAAAACATCCGTGTGCACATAGAAACTTCTGCCGCTTATGAAATCAAGGGAAATTTTGATTGGATTACCATCTCTCCGAAAAAGTTCAAATTCGCACTTGAAACAGAGTTACCAAAAGCCAACGAACTTAAAATTGTGGCTTTCAATAAATCTGACTTTGAGTGGGCTCAAAAATATGAAGTGCTGTGCAATGAAAATTGTAAATTATACCTACAGCCGGAATGGGATAAGCGCGATAAAATGATGCCCATGATCATTGATTTTGTAAAAGAAAATCCTCACTGGCAAATTTCTTTGCAAACGCATAAAATTATGAATGTTCCCTAAAAAATACGCAGGGCGTCACTGTGTGTAACTTGAAAAATGCAAAAAATATTCTCAGTTATTTTTGCGTTTTCCGCGTGAAGTATAGTTTTCGTCATATTATATTCGCTCTTTGCTGCTGTCTTTCCTTTTTTATTGAGGGACTTTGGGCGCAATCTGGCAGGCCAATGGGCTCAACAGAAAAATACCTGCGCGAAAAATATGTGCCTTTTTCTGATACCACCCAACGGAAAATCAACAAGTTTTTTGATAAATTTAACCGTATTGGAAATTTCAATGGATCGTTTTTGATGTTCAAAAACGATAGTATTGTATTTGGTTCAAGGGGGAATTCTATTAGAAGTACCAGAGATTCTGTTTACCCCGAGGATATTTTTCAGCTGGCATCTGTTTCTAAAGTTTTTACGGGTATTTCGGTGATGATGTTGCACCAAGATGGTTTTTTAAACATCGATGATAGTGTGCATTGGTATTTGCCGGAATTCAAACGCACCAACCTAACCATACGTCATTTACTCAGTCATACTAGTGGATTGCCCGATTATTTCTATTACAATTACAAAGGATTTAATTTGAGGTCTGGAAATGGGCACATGGTGAATGAAGATGTACTCGATATGGTAAATGCTCAGCCGGATAGACATTTTGCACGCCCAGGATTTTACGAATATTGCAACACCAATTATGCTTTGTTGAGTTTGATTGTGGAAAGAACCAGCAAACAAGATTTTCGTTCATTTGTGAGGGAAAATATTTGTAGGGTTTCTGACATGAAATTTACCCATGTATGTAATTTTGATAGCATTCCAATGGTGAATTACCCTGTTCAAGGATATGATAATTGGAGCGTTTTTGACGACAATATGTTCAATGGCACAACGGGAGATAAAGGCGTTTATTCCAGTGTTTTTGAAATGTTTTTGCTTGATAGAGCTTTAAGGTCTACTTATTTATTGCATCCTGAAACGAAGAAATTGATGTGGACACCTTCAACCGTGGCAAGTGCCGACGGCTATTACGCATTAGGATGGAGGGTGAAATATATCAATGGAAAGCGTTGGGTATTTCACAATGGTTGGTGGAAGGGTTTTCGAACCTATTTTTGGTCTTGTTTAGATGAGGATAAATGTTTTGTGGTACTCACGAATAATGTGAAAGGTTCATTTCTTAGAACCATAGACATGGTTGGGTTGTTGGAATGATTTTGTGATTTTTGCGAAAATTATTGAATTACAATTTTGCATTTTACGCCACTTCCTACAATAAAATAAATCCCGTTGCTTAAATTATGTGGAAGAACCAATTTTGAATCAACTGGATTCGAAGAGTAAACCAAGGCGCCATTTGAGGAATATACCTGAACAGCGGATTCTATTTTAATGAAAAAATGTAAAGTTCTTGTTTGGCTGTTGAAATAAACGTTTTGTTTTGAGGGATAAAACACATTGCTCATAGGGAGTTGATGAATGACACCAACCGCGTCTAAATCAAATCCAGAGCTAGGGAAAAGTGTGGGCCATGGGTCGTTGATGAGGTTCCCTTTTGAGTCTTTTGTTCCCAAACCCGAAGATATACTGCCCACAACATCACAAATGCGGATATATTGAAAGGTAGATGAATATCCGGGACTATCAATGAGGTCCTCTATATCGAAAGGGGTGCCGAAGGGCATGCGATATTTACCGGCTAGGTTGTGGATTTTCTCGGGGTAAGTAAATCCAAAGCTTTCGGTTTGTTTGTTGGTTTGCGTGAGGGATACAGATGGAAACCTGATCCAATTTATTTTGTCGTTGCTCACTTCAACATGAGCCAATTCCAGGAAACTGTCATAAAAGGCATTTTCAAAAACAGCAAAATCAAAACCATCGCCATTTAAGATGGGTTGATTGAATTCTAGAATGGCGCAACCACCATCTCCGAGGCTAACCACTCCGTTTTGTTTTGCTGGCCCAACGGCTGAGAGGTCAGTGCCAACGGTAACGAAACCTGAATCTGGTTGGTTGATTTGTTTGTATCCAAGCTGAAGATTGCATGATGTTGCCCAAGCAACAAAGCAACTGCTATCGGCGTGAATTGCCGTTGAGCCGGTTTTCCCGGCGGCTGGTGCAAATTGAGCAGTTAGTGCTTTTGCAGCCAATAGCAGTGCCAATATGAAATATTTCATGCAATCGAAGCCTAAAAATTATGTTAAAAAGGCTTAGTTTTTAAAAGCCAATTTTTGTTCGATACCATCTACAATTTCATCGCATAGTTTATGGTTTTCAGCCAATAAACGTTTAGCTTTTTCAACAATTTCTGCGGCCCAAACCTTGTCTGTAAGTCCGTTTGCGTTGATTAAAACGTTTAACCAAGCACCACGAACTGCGGTTTTGATGCAAATAGCACCTACACCCACATCGCTCAGTGAATTTTGATTTCCGTTGGCGGCCATTTCTTGCAACAATGGTATACAATTAAAGGCAACTTGCATGGTTCTGAAAGGGATTTCAGTTGCATATTTACTGGCATTTTCGATCGCCAATTTTCTATCGGCAATTTGCTCTGGATTGTCTTTTGGCAATCCAAATGCAGCCATGATACCATCAAAGGCTCGTGTATCTTCATCCACCAAAAACAACAATTCGTCCTTTAATTTTTGTCCTTTTTCGGCCCAAGGTGAAAATTCCATTACCCTATCTTCCCAACCGCGTTTGGTAGCACTCAAATTGGCAACCATGGTGCCTAGGGCAGCGCCCAATGCGCCAGCCAGGGCAGAAATACTTCCGCCACCTGGTGCAGGGCTGTCAGAGGCTGTTTCATTTGTGAAATCTTTAACTGTCATTGAGATTAATCGGGTGTTTTTAGGATTTCTCAATAGATATTCAATGATTTTTTTATTGGGATCAAAAGGAGCAATTTCAGATAATCCGAGGCTTCTCACAGCAGCATTCACCAATTCTTCTTCGCTAACCCCGCTGCTTAGACCTTGTTTTTCAAGGAAGTATTTCCCAGCGTCTAACATCGGTTGAAGCGGTATAAGTCCCACCAATTCACTACCGGTAACCCTTACTCCACGCTCATCTGCGCTTTTGCGGGTTTCTTCGAAGGCAATGTGAAGTGGAGTGATATGGTAATTTGTTAAATTCATTGAAATTTGGGCCATATTGTATTCGTCGATGTACCAACCAATGGCTTTTACAGCTTTCAGTTTACCTGGAATTCTAACATCTTCACCATTTTCATCTTTTACAATTTTCCCTGAAATTGGGTTTCCTTCTCTTTTCACACGTCCCGCTTCACGCACATCGAAGGCAATTCTATTTGCGATACGGGTGCTTTTTGTGTTGAGATTGATATTAAACGCAATTAAAAAATCACGAGCTCCAATAACAGTGGCGCCTGCGGTAGGATTCATTTCTGCTTTTCCAAAATCGGGTGCCCATTGAGGGTCTTTTATTTTGTCGAAGAAGCCTTCATATTCTCCTGCGCGAATCACACTAAGGTTAGATCTACTTTTGTTGGGTTGCGCTTCTTCGTATAGATAGGTTGGAATATTCAATTCTTCAGCCACTCTTTTTGCGAGTTTTGCGGCATATTCTGCAGTTTCTTCCATGGAGATTCCGGAAATTGGAATCAAAGGACAAACATCTGTAGCGCCCATTCTTGGGTGTTCGCCGGTATGATTTCGCATATCTATGAGGGACGAGGCCATCTTGATGCCTCTGTAAGCTGCTTCTACCACCAAGTCTACTTCCCCCACAATGGTCACAACGGTTCTATTGGTTGCTTTCCCTGGGTCTACGTCGAGCAATTGAACACCTTCAACGGTCTCCATTGCGTCGGTTATTTGCTTGATTATTTGTAAATTTTTTCCTTCACTAAAATTTGGAACACATTCAACAATTTTTTGCATGTTGCAAAGGTACAATTTTTGAATCAATGTGATAAAAATTCAAATAATTCGATGGAATTGTCATTTCAATGTTCATTTACTCAATTTTGCAAAACTTTCAACAACATTTTTCCCATAATCTAGTTATACTTCATAGAATTTTATCTATTTTTGCACCCCCAAAATTATGACGTTAATCAAATCAATTTCAGGTATCAGAGGTACAATTGGAGGCGTTCCTTCAGACAACTTAACACCGATGGATATAGTGAAGTTTGCATCTGCTTATGGATCTTGGATTTACGGCAAATCAGATAACCGCAAGGTGGTGATTGGTCGTGATGCAAGAATCAGCGGACCAATGGTAGAGGAGTTAATTGTGAATACGTTATTGGGGTTGGGATTAAATGTTGTGGACTTAGATTTGGCCACAACGCCGACAGTAGAGATGGCAGTGGTGGCAGAAAATGCCGCTGGTGGTATCATTATCACTGCAAGTCACAATCCTAAGCAATGGAATGCTCTTAAGTTATTGAATGAAAAGGGTGAATTCATCAGCGGTGCTGATGGTGAAGCCATTTTGGAAATTGCCGAAAAGGGAGAGTTTAATTTCGCAACAGTAGATATGTTGGGAAAGAGAACCCATACAGATTATTTGGACTATCACATTCAAAAAATTCTTGAACTTGATTTGGTGAGGCCTGAATTGATTCGTGAGAAGAAATTTAAAATTGCCGTTGATCCTGTAAATAGTGTTGGGGGAGTGGCTGTTCCAAAGTTGTTGAAAGCCCTTGGAGTAGATGATATTGTTTTAATAAATGGTGAACCAACGGGTAACTTTGCACACAATCCTGAGCCTTTGGCTGAGCATTTGGGTGAAATCTCATCTGTGGTTAAATCTGATAAATGTCACCTTGGTATTGTTGTTGATCCAGATGTAGATCGTTTGGCATTTGTATCAGACGACGGTGAAATGTTTGGTGAAGAATATACATTGGTTGCAATTGCAGATTACGTATTAAAACATAAGCCAGGCACTACAGTAAGCAATCTCTCTAGTACAAGAGCATTGAAAGAATTGACAGAAAAAGCGGGGCAAAAATATTTTGCAAGTGCAGTGGGTGAAGTGAATGTGGTTGAATGCATGAAAGCCAACAACGCAGTTATTGGAGGCGAAGGAAATGGTGGTATCATTGTTCCTGAATTACATTATGGACGTGACGCCCTCGTGGGAATTGCCTTGTTTTTATCTCACCTAGCAAGTTCTAACATGAAAACTTCTGGTTTAAGAGCTTTATATCCAACCTACATGATGTCTAAAAACAAGGCTGAATTGCATGCTGGAACAGATGTTGACATGATTTTAGACAAAATCAGGGATAAGTACAAGAAACAACCGGTGAACACCATCGACGGTGTGAAAATTGAATTTGACGAAGATTGGGTTCATTTGCGTAAGAGCAATACTGAGCCAATTATACGTATTTATGCGGAAAGTGCTAGTTTAACTACCGCTGAAAACCTCACCAAGAAAATTTTACAAGATATTGGTGATTTATTAGAGTAACTTTGTAGCCAAATGTCTTTACAATGTGGAATCGTAGGTTTGCCAAATGTTGGTAAATCAACCCTTTTTAACGCCGTATCTAGCGCGAAAGCGCAATCAGCCAACTTTCCATTCTGCACCATTGAGCCGAATGTAGGAACCATTACTGTGCCCGACCAACGAATGAATAAGTTGGCAGAGCTTGTAAATCCTCAGAATTTAGTGCCTACAACCATTGAAATAGTGGACATTGCGGGATTGGTAAAAGGAGCCTCCAAAGGAGATGGTTTGGGTAACCAGTTTTTGGGTAATATCAGAAATACTCATGCCATTTTACATGTTTTGAGATGCTTTGATGATGACAATATCATTCACGTTGATGGGTCGGTTAATCCGATTCGCGACAAAGAAATTATTGATACTGAGTTGCAATTGAAGGATTTGGAAACTTTGGAAGCTAGAATTTCTAAAATTGCGAAGCAAGCAAGAACCGGTGGCGACAAAGAGGCTGCTAAAACTTTGGAAGTTTGTGAAGCGTACAAAGCCCATTTACTACAGGGGAAAAATGCACGTACCATTGAAATTGAAGTTGAGAAAAAAGAGTTTGTAAAAGATTTAAACCTTCTCACTGAAAAACCAGTAATGTACGTTTGTAATGTAGATCCTGAGAGTTCAATCTCTGGAAATGCTTATGTAGAACAAGTAAAAGAAGCGGTAAAGCATGAAAATGCACAAATTTTGATTATTTCCGCGGCTATAGAAGCCGAAATTGCAGAATTAGAAAGCTACGAAGACCGTAAAATTTTCCTTGAAGAAATGGGATTGACACAATCTGGTGTAGAAAAACTCATTCAAGGCGCCTATAAATTACTGAATTACATCACGTATTTCACTGTTGGAGTAAAAGAAGTTAGGGCTTGGACCATCACTGAAGGTACCAAAGCTCCAGCTGCTGCAGGTGTGATTCATACCGATTTTGAAAAAGGATTCATCAGGGCTGAAGTTATTGCCTATGAAGATTGGATTCATTACGGCTCTGAAGCTGCTTGCCGTGAGGTAGGTAAATTGCGTGTAGAAGGAAAAGAATACATCGTAAAAGATGGCGACTGCATGCATTTTAGGTTTAACGTGTAAGCTGGGGGATTTAAAGGTTTATAAAGGTTTATGAGAGTTTATAAAGGTTTAGTGTAAACCAC
>CAZBMF010000008.1:35692-38897 GCA_964492925.1 uncultured Rhizobium sp.
AGGCGTAAACTAATAACTAATTAATTCTTCCAACTTTCCTCTTAGTCGGCCCCAAGGTAAAAATTCGTCTTCAAGGGATTTTGCCAATGGGATAGGGGTATCTAAACTTCCTAATCTCATCACAGGTGCATCTAAATATACGAATAATTCTTCAGAAATCCAACTGCTGATGTCGCTGGCGATGCTTCCTGTTAAACAATCTTCAGTAAGCACCAACACTTTTCCGGTTTTCTTTACTACGTTTATAATGGTCTGTTTATCCAAAGGAACCAAAGTTCTCAGATCAATTACCGAAACTTTGAAGTTATTCTCCTTAATCACATTTATGGCGTTTTGAACGCCCCAGCCATAGGTTACTATACAGGCATCTTGCCCAAAATCATGCACAGACGCTTGTCCCTCATCAATTAAATAATAATCAACTGGAACTTCATCTTCTTGGGTTCTGTACAAATATTTGTGTTCGAAAAACAAAACAGGATTTGGATCTTCAATAGCCCTTAGCAACAAACCTTTTGCGTCTCTGGCTGTTGAAGGATAATAAATTTTGAGTCCGGGCACATGGTAGAACCAAGCTTCAGTGCTTTGACTGTGAAATGGTCCCGCTTGAACCCCTGCGCCTGTTGGCATTCTCACCACCACGTCTGCTGCTTGCTGCCACCTATAATGGCTTTTTGCCATGTTGTTCACAATTTGATTGAACCCACAGCTCACAAAGTCCGAAAATTGCATTTCAACAATGGCTTTGTGCTTGCGAATCGCCAAACCATAGCCAGCCCCCAATATACTGCTTTCAGTGATGGGGGTGTTGCGAACACGCTGTTTCCCGAATCTTTCCAAAAATCCTTCAGTAGCCTTGAAAACCCCACCATATTCAGCAATATCTTGTCCCATAATTACCAAATTCTCATGTTTTTCCATTGCCTGCCATAATGCGTTTCTCACGGCATCAATCAAGCGCATGTTTTCAGTTTGAGAGTCAATGTTATCAGTGATGATAGGATTAAATTGTGCAAAAACATCTGTCAATTCAATTTTGGTATTTGCTTGAATTTCAGGTTCTTGAAAAACGCTTTCAACTGCCAAATTGATTGAATTCAGAATTTCTGATTCTATATTTTTCTTTAATTCTGGGGTCAAATATCCCTCAGAATTAAGAAAGTCTTCGAAATTTTTCAAAGGATCTTTTGGGGCCCATTGATCAAAAAGTTCTTGAGGGACATATTTCGTACCGCTGGCTTCTTCATGTCCTCTCATGCGAAAAGTAATGGCTTCTACCAGAACGGGTCTTGGATTTTGGCGCATAGATTCAGCTAAATCGGAGATTGCATGATAAACTTCCAAAATATTATTCCCATCAATTTGAAGGGTTTCCATTCCGTATCCTATTCCCTTGTCAATAAATTGTTGGCATTTGAATTGGTCTTGACTCGGAGTTGAAAGTCCATAACCATTGTTTTCGATAAGGAAAATCACCGGCAAGGACCAAACGGCTGCAACATTGAGGGCTTCATGGAAATCGCCTTCAGAGGTTCCTCCATCACCGGAAAAACAAACGGTTACACGTTTTTTATTTTCCAATAAATCGGCAATTGCGATTCCATTTGCAACACCCAGCATGGCCCCAAGATGGGAAATCATGCCCACAACATGGTGTTCATTTGAGCCAAAATGAAAGCTCCTATCTCTCCCTTTGGTAAATCCCGAGGCTTTTCCTTGCCATTGCGCAAACAATTGTGCATCGGTCATGTTTCTAGTGGTAAAAACGCCTAGATTTCGATGAAGCGGAAGGATATATTCATCGGGGTTAAGTGCCATTGTAATTCCAACAGAAATGGCTTCTTGTCCAATGCCGCTAAACCATTTGCCAATTTTCCCTTGACGGAGAAGAACGAGCATTCGTTCTTCAATAACACGGGGTTTGAGCAATGCCCTGTATAGGAGCATAAGTTCGGCTTCGGAAAGATTTTTCTTGTCGAAATTCATCTCGTAAATTTAAAAAACAAAGTTGAAAGAAGCACCCAAAAGTATTCCACGGGTATTTCTGTTAATGCCATTTAGCGGCAAGAAATAGGAGCCTCTAGCATCGAGTAAAACGTGTTTTGTTTTGATCAATTCTACACCCATCGATAGGTTCATTACCGGAATAAATCCAATGTTTTCATCGTTGCGTTTATTTGGAATCATGCCGCCTATGGTATAGCCTGAATATAAATTCAAAAATTTGCGGTTTCCTCTGCCAAAATGTTTGGTATAGAAATCTTGTCCGAATTCAACTGTGAAAAATTCATTGAAAGTTTGAGGTGCAAGGGTGAGCAAGGTGTCGGTTGTAGTGGCGTTAGCATTTTGAGATTTCAGAACGCCAATTTGGAAAAAACTTTTTCCTTTTGTGAAGATGTATTTCAGGTTCATACCGGCATAAACTTCGTCGGAAATGCCCAATTTAGGATTTTCAACCATCAAATAATTGTAGGCCACACCTGGCATTTTTGCCCAGGTAATTCTTGAATTTCCGGAGGGAACAGATTGTTCATCGCGTAAATCAAAATCCACAAAAATACGGGTTTCATTTTCTTGAATGTTGTTGAGCGTTCTATTGTGTTCTTTGATTTTATCGAGGTAATAGTTTATTTGAGATTCGGTGTTGTTTTTTTGTTGAAAGGTAGAATCTTTGGCCCCTTTTGCCTTGATGCGTTCAATTTGTATCTGGTTATCCTCAATTTGGTTTTTTAAGTTTTTTACCGTATATTTAAGATTGTTGTTATTTTGACTTGAGCTGGTAATATATCCCAATGTTGCAAATAATGAATCAAGGGATGTGGTTTCTGATTTTTCTGCTGTAAAATTCAATTCATAACTTCCAGAATTGAGTTGCTCATTGAGTACTTCATATTTCTTTTTTGTAATAAATTGAGACACCAAAGCTCTATTTTTTTGAAATTCTGAGGTATAAATGATGATTGTTTTGGTGGCGGAATATTGCTCACGGTTATAACTTTGTGCAGATAATGGTCCCCAAATGGATATGCTGGAGAATAAAATAAAAAAAGTTTTTAGGCAAAATGGTTGATTTTTCATGGGGTTCATAACATATTTGCTACAATTTTAATTTTTTTTTGCAACCTTTTCTATTTTTCCCGTCATAATTCTGAAGCTACTTGTTAACAAATGAGGAAATCATATCCGGATGTATCAAAAATGATCG
>CAZBMF010000009.1:0-36879 GCA_964492925.1 uncultured Rhizobium sp.
TTGATGCCCAAGAGGAAGTTCAATTGGCACAAAGAATTAGAGAAGGCGATCAAGCGGCATTAGAGAAGTTGGTAAATGCCAATTTAAGATTCGTGGTTTCCGTTTCAAAACAATATCAGAACCAAGGTTTAACCTTAGGTGATTTGATTAACGAAGGGAATATGGGACTCATCAAAGCGGCTAAAAGATTTGATGAAACGAGAGGTTTTAAATTCATTTCATATGCAGTATGGTGGATTCGTCAAAGCATTTTACAGGCTTTGGCCGATCAAAGTAGAATTGTTCGTCTTCCGTTAAACAAAGTTGGAAGTTTAGGAAGAATTACACAAGCCGCTTCAAGACTTGAGCAGGAATTAGAAAGAGAACCAACTCCACAAGAAATTGCGGAATCATTGGATATTCCATTGTCTGAAGTTGAAAATGCATTGCGTTCAAGTGGACGTCATTTGAGTATTGATGCTCCATTGGCTGAAGGTGAAGACAATACATTATTGGGGGTACTCGACAACAACGACGAACCGAATCCAGATATGCCATTGTTGAATGAATCGTTGCAAAACGAAATCAACCGTGTTATTTCTACTCTTACTGAAAAAGAGAGAGATGTATTGAAATATTATTTCGGGTTAGATGGAAATGCGGCTCACACATTGGAAGATATTTCTGAGAAGGTGGGATTAACCAGAGAGCGTGTTCGTCAGATCAAAGAAAAGGCTCTTAGAAGATTACGTAAATCAAGCAAGAGTAAAATTTTAAAAACTTACTTAGGTTAAAATATAGACAACTTATAAAACGAAAAAGGGGCTTAGAGCCCCTTTTTCGTTTTATAGTGAATTTACAAGCTTCAACATACTTAAATATTCCAAAATTGGCATTAATTAAGTTAGCAATACTTAATATCGGATACACACTGTAGCATCCCCCACCCTCCACAAGGCTTCTATGCATCCTAATTTCAATTAAAATTAAAACAAAGAACAACCAACTATTATTACGCAAAAAGGGGGCTCTTAGCCCCCTTTTTGCTATGTTAACCTATAAATATTATTTCAACACTGTTAATGTACCTCGATGAACATAAAGTTTATCATCGATATATCTAAAATTGATTTCAAAAGCGTAAACTCCTTCCAGGGCGGCAAATCCATCTTTATCTCTTCCATCCCAACCTATGGTAGGATCATTTGATGTGAACATTATATTACCCCATCTGTCGATTACTTTCAAGCTATATTTCCTCAATCCGAATGACGGAACATAACTACCAGGCCAAACATCATTTAAACCATCATTATTTGGAGAGAATGCATTAGGCAAATGGTATAACAATTCTGGCTTCAAGAAAATCATTTGCGATAAGCTATCATAACATCCTTGATTTGTATAAACAATCAGTTTTGTTTTGAAATCACCTGTTTTAGAGAAGGTTTTTAACAAAGGTCCCATTTGAAAATCCGTTTGACCATCTTCAAAATACCACTCATAGTGATCCGCACTGGAACCGGTATATGTAAATTTCCAATCAGTTTCCAATCCTCTAGACAACAAATATTCGGTATTATAACTTGCAACAGGTTTCGTAAATATTTGAAGTGGCAAATCGGTGGCTTTACCCACACAACCCAAATTAGAGGTTACAGTTAACTTCACATTAAAGTTACCCGCTGCCACATAAGTATGAGTTGGATCGGTTTGAGCACTTACCATACCGTCTCCAAAATCCCAAGCATACGTAGGGATTCCTACATTTAAATAAAGACTTGATTTAAAATCGACAGGAATTCCTTGGCAAGTATTTTTCCCGGTGAAGCTCACTACTGGGGTTTCTGCTACATAAATTTTTTCAGCAAATGCACTCACACAATTTTCTGCACTCTTTAGAGTGAGTGTGATAATTTTAACCCCTGTATCAACAAATATCTGATCCACTAAAGTTGAACCCGCAACATTTTTCAATGGCTTAGAAATGTTCCAATTATAGGTTACACCATTTGCACTATTTTCATTGGAAATATTGGTAAATACAAATCGATTGTTTTGCAAACATTGCACCAACGTATTCACTCTAAATTCGGCGTAAGGAACAGCAAAAACCCTGATTGGTTTTGTGATAGAATCAGAACAACCATCAGAAGTTGAAACCACCAATTTTACATTTTTGGTACCTGGAGTGGCAAATGTTTTACCGGTATAAGTTGATGTGTTGGCAGTAACTCCGTCACCAAAATCCCACTTCACGGAATAAGCAGATCCGAAAACCGTTTTATCGGTAAAATTGAATAATTGAGAATAAAAACAAGCGGTGTCTTTATTGGTAATAAAAGCTGGGGTTGGGCTGTTTACCACTTTCGCTGTTGTAGAGGAAGTATCCCAACATCCTGAATTACTTGTAACTTTATGTTTTACCCAATAGGTTTTCACAGCGGTGTATGAATGATCTAAGGAATCAGAAGTACTCGTTGCTCCATCTCCAAGATCCCAATCATGGGTTAATTTCTCAGCTGAAACCCAAGCGTTTTTCATCACAAAATGGAATTTATTATTTGTAAAGCACTGAGTTGCATCTTCCGGATTAATTTTAGCATCCGGATTTGCTTTTACAACAAAATTCCTTTGGAATGAATCCATACATCCGTATGTGGTTTTGGCAATCACTTTGGCCCAATATGTACCGGCTTGACTAAAGGATTTGCCCGGCACTATTTTAGCATAAGCGTTGGTACCATCACTAAAAAACCAATCACTTCTTGCAGTTAATGAATTACCAGTAGGCGCTACACTCATATCCTTAAAATCAAAGAAATGCGTTTTAAAACAGAAATTAGAATCTGTAACTTCAAACGCCGCCTTTGGCTCAGGAGCTACATAAACCGTGGCAATAGCCGTATCCAAACAGTTTTTATCGGTATTGGTAATCAGAATAATTTTTTTGAACCCGGTATCGGCATATGTAATTTTAGTAATTGATCCTTGATTGTTTATAGTGGTTCCATTTACAATCCATTTGTCGGTAAAGGTCCCAGCTGGAATGGTTGAATTATCATCAAATTGAAATTCATTCTGCTTGAAACACAGATTCACTATTTTAGAGCCAATTACTGTTTTAGCTAAAGGATGGACAATATATGTTGTATCGGCTGTATCTCTGCATAAATAAATTGACTCAGTAATCAATCGAATTCCAAATGTATCGTAATTTTTGTAGCTATGAGTTGCCAATCTACTCACTAATGTATCCAAGGTACCATCACCAAAATTCCAATATGATTTACCAATTCCTTGGGCAGAATAACTAGAATCTACAACTGTTGTAATTCTTTTTTGACAGGCATAAGGATTTGGGAAATTAACTTTAGCTATTGGGAAAGGATAAACAACCAAAGCAGTGTCTAAAGTATCCTTACAACCTTTTTTAGACTCAACGATATATCGAATATTATTTGACGACAATGAGTCAAAATGATACATGAATCGGTTAGCAGTGGACGTGATAATTTTATTTTTATAATTATCTACCAAACGCCAAGATTGATTTTTCAATCCATCATTTTTGTAAATTGTACCATCGGAAAGAGAAAAATAGTTTTGCTGGTAACAACGGTTCAATGTATCATAGCTTATTTTGGCAATAATTGGATCTGCTCTTCTCACAAATGTGGTGTCTTGAGCAACGCAATTGGTTGATGTATCGGTAACTTTAACCCAAACTTTTTTGTCTGTAGTTACATTCTGGTAACTCAATTTTGATCCATCTTGCCATTGATAAATAAATTTAGTAGACGTTGGTGCCTGAATTTTAACATTCAATGTATTTGCACACTGGGTGGTTGTGTCTGGTAGGTTCAGGTAAGGGCCAGGTGACACTGTTAAAATTTTACTACGAACAATTGTATCATCTACCCCACAAGAATTGGCTACCACAGATTTCATCACTACATAATAGGTTCCAATTTTAGAAAATTTATGTGTAACTTGAGTTCCCCATTCTGGTGCCGATCCATCACCAAATTCCCATTTGATACCCTTAACAGTTTTTGAACTGATTGATTTCAATGTAACGGGTTCTGAGGGACATTTACCATTACGAGTAATTGAAAAATCGTATTCAATATTTTCAAACAAAGCACCCGCTGAATAAGAATAACTTTCATAAGGACCAACGCCATAGGCAATAACGATCATTCCACTATCGCATTCTATCACATTAGAACTTGGATTTGATACTGCAACTTGTGCATAAGCATATTTTCCCGCAGGATTAGCAACATTTGTAAATGCTGTTGTAGCCAATTTTGTACCATTCACAAATACTGCATTTTTTGCTGTTTGGTCAATGATAATATTCACCCAATGTTTATTCATATTGGATGTTGTTGCTGTACCCACAATGGTTTTAATCAGACGCTGATTAATATCTGGAGAAATAAATACTGCCGGATCACCATTGTTTCCTGTTAAACCACTACAAACACCATTTTTCATAAACTGTGCTACATAAGCTGGTTTGTCTGTGGTAATATAAACTGGGGTAGCGGTGGTAATATGATCGTAAATCCATTGTCCTTTAGTAGCAATTGTTGTTACCAGAGTACCATTTTTATATACTTTGGTATTGTCTTGGGAAGCAATTACTTTGTAAGCATAGCCACCTGTTTGACCACTAAAAGGAGTTAGAATATAATTTTTACCTAAAGCAACAGTAGGAAGAACTTGGGTATATAAATGATCTCGGCCATTAACACCACCGCCACAATTTCCTTTTGTTACATGCGCTGAACGATTACCAGAAAAGACGTTAATCTTTCCACAGCCATTTATAACGCGGATTCTAGTTCCTGTTAAGTCACCATTCTTAGCGCCAGTTGAACCCCATGAAGTTGCGGCTGGATCAGTGTTGTTTGTACCAGTAGCCGCTACAGACTGAACTTGATAAACTTGACCTTTTACCATAGTGATAGTATAAGGAGTACCCGCCGCATTCCCCCCTTTTGTAGGAACGCTTGGTGTAATCTCTACAGTAACATTATTATCCATAGAAATTACAACAAATTCACTTTCACCATATGAAGATGTAACATTTGGGAATGTCCCTGTTGGAGCATTTGGAGGGAAAGAAACCACAAAATATTCCGGAGCCGCCGGAATACTTTCATAAGGCAATATGAATGTTCCATCGGAGCGGTTTAGCTCAAGATTCATACAGTAAACATTCACCGGATCTTTAGCCACAATTCTCAGCCCTCGTTTACTGTTCAAGTTCGCTGAATTAAATTCAGAGCCCACTGGGTAATAAAAATTCACATCAACTGCAATTCTATTCACCTTATTGGCCTGTATGGTATAACTCACCGATGAACCTGTAAGCCTTGGATTGTCCAAAACCAAGGTTGTGTTAATTGGAGAAGTCACGAAGATCAACAAGGTATCAGGATAACCACCATTTCTGGTTTCCATCTCCATAAAACTCATGTAAAAAGTTTTTCCCGTTGATGAAATTTGAGCATCAGATTTCTGGACAAATCCCAGAAAAAACAAACACACAATTAAAAATTTATTTAGTTTAGTCATTTTAGTTTAGTATTTTGCCTTGGCTCGCGCTTTAAGACTTTGTCTTAAAACACAAAAAGCGCCATATTATTTTGTTAACAAAATAATATAACAATACTATGACAATTTAAAAAGGAGTGTCGTTGTCTTTAATAGACAAAAATCAAAAATAATGTCATTGCTATGACACTGACTAAAGAATTTAATAATTACTTAAGATATCACACCACTAAAAACCAATTCATCGCTAAGGTATACTGCGGCAAACTGTCCAGAAGTTACAGACTTCTTTAGTCCCTCAAAATGAATACAAATATCACCATTAGGGAGCTCGATTAACTTGCAACCAAATAATTCTTGTCTATATCTGATTCTACACTTTAGAATATTGGATTGAAGCACATTTGTTTTCATCGAAGGCCTTACCCAATGCACATCTGAAGCGGATACAATCAAACCAGCACTAAACAAACCTGGATGATCTTCGCCTTGACCTACATAAATTAAATTATTGACCACATCGGTTTGAAGAACAAACAGCGGCTTCGGTTTACCACCAATATTCAATCCTTTGCGTTGTCCAATTGTATAAAAATGAGCACCTTGATGTTGACCAATTACCTTACCGTCGTCCTTTGAAAAAAACAACTTTGATAATTTCTGCTCTTGATCTGATTCTTTATTCGTTAGCAAATCTAAATGAGCTTTAAGTTTTGGTAATTCTGCATCAATTTCAATCACATCACCTGTTTTTACTTGAAGTTGTTGTTGTAAAAATTCGGGTAAACTCACTTTCCCAATGAAGCATAATCCTTGAGAATCTTTTTTGGATGCAGTTACAAGTTGTTGTTGCTCAGCAATTTTCCTTACCTCAGGCTTCAACATCCCTCCAATTGGAAACAAGGCCTTAGACAATTGAAATTGGTTTAATTGACATAGGAAATAGCTTTGATCTTTATTGGGATCCAATCCTGCTACCAACTGATATTCAACACCATCATTTGATTGAATTTCTCTTTTCTGAACATAATGTCCAGTAGCCACAAAATCGGCACCAAGTTTCAATGCATTGTCTAAAAAAATATCAAATTTAATTTCACGGTTACAAAGCACATCTGGGTTGGGGGTTCTACCGGCTTCATATTCATTGAACATATAGTCCACAATACGTTGCTTATATTCAGCGCTTAAATCAATTACTTGAAATGGTATACCAAGTTGCTCCGCAACCATCATGGCATCTCTACTGTCGTCAATCCAAGGACATTCATCTTCTAAGGTAACTGAAGCATCATTCCAATTCCTCATAAACAAACCCACAACATCGTGTCCTTGTTCTTTCAACAAATAAGCGGCAACGGAGCTATCAACTCCCCCACTCATTCCGATAACTACCCTAGACTTTTTCATTAAATTTTACCTAACCACTTTCTTAAAAACCAATCACCTGAAAACAACAGAGCAATCAATACGAGAACATAAAATATTTGCATAAAGGACAAACTCACCGTTTGAATCACAATTCGTTCTGATTTCAAAGCCATTGATTCCAATTTTGATAATAATTTTATCAATTCATTGGATTGATAAAAATCCCCGTTAAACCTGGTACTCAAGACCTTTAGCTGACCAAAATTGGCAACAGAATTAACAGCCTCAATTCCTAATTTTGAAACATTCACTATAACCTCATCAAAAACCTCTGGTTTATCTGACAATTCGGCACGTAATTTCACCAATCCATGTTGTGATGCCAACAAGTTGGATTTGTAAAAACTCACCGATTTAGTTAAAGCAATTTCCTTCTTTTTCGAAAGTGAATCAATGAGATAAAGCTTCACATTTCCAGCAAATGAGGGCAACCCTGCTTTGTCATAATGAGTAACAAGTATTGGGTAATTCATTCCTTGAATCCACTCCCTCTCTTGAATTGAAATTTTCAATTCTTTTTGCTTTTGGCCAGCTGCAGCCAGCCACAGCATATTTTTACTCAACCAATCATCAAAAACAACTGATTCTCCACCAATGCGTTGTTCATTCATGCGCCAACGCCATACTCCCGTTCCAAAAAACCAAGCAGATCTTTGGGTTTGATTTTCAACCAATCCCATCAACGGGAAATCGGTAGAAATTCCATTCCACTTTTGTTTCAATTGAATTTGAAAAGATGAGGGTAAAGTTAACTTAGTGAGAGGAGTTTGAACAGCCCCAAAAGATTTCCATTTTTTAACATCTTGCTCAAGGGAAAATGCACCAAAGCTATTTGATAATTCTGAGGTAACTTCTTGAAATTGAGAAAATGGAAAACTCAAAGTTTGATTGAGGGCCAATCCTAAAGCATCAAAGGCGAAAGCATTTTCAGCAAACAACCACATTGGTTTTTGCAGTTGTAATAAATTTTTAACTGATTCTAGCTCTTTTTTATTTGAGGGATATCCGTGCAATACATAAACATCACCATTATTTCTTATTCCAGAAGTGCCTGCATAAACAGAAATTTCATTTTGCACCTTTGATTCCAAAGCCAACTTAATGGCCTTTATATCTGGATGAGGCTTAGCATAAACCAAATGAATGTTCTTTTTTTCATCAACTACTTGAACCCAAATATTTTTAATGTTATTATTGGAATTCTTCTCGGCTGTATTGCCTTTTACTTCAACAGAATATTGAACCCAACCAAGTTTCGAAGGTGATATATCAAACGTAATTTTTGTCCAATCGATTTCTCGATTTGGAATCCAAACTTCTTTTTGAATCACATTTCCGTTTTCTCTGATGAGCACTGAGACATTTCCTTTGGGGTATTTTTCGCATCTTAGAGAAGTTTCTAATACAAATTTATTTTGTTTATAAACAAATTCATTCCCAATAACAGACTGTACAGATAAATCAGGAAACTGCGTGGTGTCGCCAACGCCCACTACAAAAAGCGGCAAAGAGGATGAATTTTGTATAAACCCAGGTAATTTACCTTGGTTAAAAATACCATCAGATATTAAAATTCCAGCGGCTACTGATTCATCTTTCGATAGTTGTTGAAAATGCGAACCAACTTCATCAATTCGTGTAATTTGTTTGTCGCGTTCCAACATTGTAACATTTTCTTGATAAACGTCTCCAGAGAACTTAAAATATTTCAATTCAACAGATTCCCCAAATTTAAGTTTTAGCAGAGAATCCAGCTGGAATTTCTTCCCAGATGAAGCACTATCACAAGACAAACTTGCGTCGCGATAAATCAACAATTTAGGTTTGAGTGTGGTGTTTTTTTGGTAGGTTATTACTGGAGAAAACAACAGTAAAACGAGCAAGAACGTACCTAAAAAACGCAAAAAAAGAGCAACCTTCCACAGATTGCTCTTTTTAATTTCGTCTTTATACAAAAAATAGGCGGATATCCCAGATACAATGATAGAGATTAAAATTGCATACAAAGGGATGTCCATAATGCCCTAAAATTAATTTTGAACCACAATTCTTGAGGTTGTAACGCCTTGAACAGTGGCAACTTTTACTATGTAACCACCATCACACAAATTGTTTGCATGTATGGTTGCTTGATTGCTTTGGATAGCAATATTTGAGGCTACTTTTTTACCCATCAAATCAAAAATTTGAATTTCAGTAATTTCAGCTTTAGCGGCAACTTGAAAGGTACCTTTTGACGGATTTGGAAATACATTCGCAACCTGATTGATTCTCTCTACAGAAACACCCCAACGTACATTGATATTAAAAACCAAAGTATCAATTTTGTTTGGATCGTTTACATTCCAAATGGCATATTTCACAACGGCTGTATCTGCAAAACCATTGGGATAAACAGTAATTTTCATAGAAGACTCATTATTACCTGCCGCAATAGGGGCCATAGTTCCTGAATCAGCAAAAAAAGTTATACAATTCACATTATCACAGAAAGAAAAATCCCAGGTAGTTGGAAAATCCACAGATACTTTTTTGTACTTCAAATTAAGATTTTCCATTCCATCATTTTTTATGTGAATTGCACAATCCATATAACCAGATGCTTTAGGGTAAAAAGACTGGTTGTTACCACCTTCGAATGAATAAGCTTGTGCACTTAGTAATGAGGCTGAACCCAATACAAAAACACTTAAAATAATTTTTTTCATTGTACGTATCATTATTACAAAATTAATCAATTGTCTTGATATTCTTGTAAGGATACTGCCCAATGACACAAATCTGATATTTCTCCGCCATAAAACTGAATTAAATCGTCTGGAATGGGTGTTTGATTTTGCAAGTTTTGATCATAACGATACCAATATGTTTTGATACCGGCCGATAATCCCCCAATAACATCTGTTTTAAAATTATCTCCAATATAAATTGCGTTTTCGGCTGTACAATTAACAGAATTCAGGGCAAGTTTAAAAAATTCAACATCTGGTTTTGCCAATCCTACCCTTTCGCTACTTTGTACAAAATCTACAAATTTTCCAATTCCAGATTCTTTTAATTTAATGGCTTGTGTTTCTTCAAAACCATTGGTTAAAATACCAATTTTATAATTTTTCGAGAGGAGTTCCAAACATTCCAAAGCTCCTGTCATCATTCTGGTCATCAACGGACAAATATCCAAATACTCCTGCCACACATTGTTAGGATGTAATGCATGTGGTAGTCCCATCAACTCGAAAGTATCAGTAAATCGTCTAGTTCTAAGGGTTTCTTTATCTACTTCACCATTTTCATATCTGGCCCAATAGGCGTGATTGACATCTTTATAAAGTGAAATAAATTGATCAACTTGATAATTTGTATGGAATTCTAGTTGATGACGCTCAAACAAGACTTTTAAGGCTTCTTCGGCATTGCCATCAAAATCCCATAGGGTGTTATCTAAATCTAAAAATACCCAATTGATTGGCACACTTTAATCAATTAAAACTTGTCTAAATGCATGCACAATTGTCCAAAAATTTCATCAATTTCACCAATTCCCATTACGCCTTCATACTTATTTTTTTCAGCGTAATAATTTTGAATTGGTAAAGTTTTGTTTAAGTATTCTTGAAATCTATTGCGTATGGTTTCTTCACTTTGGTCATCGGCTCTGCCGCTTGTTTGTCCTCTCAATAACAAACGCTTAACCAATTCATCTTCTTCAACTTCTAATCCTAAAACTATAGAAATTTCAGTATTGAAATCTATCAACATGGCATCCAAAGCCTGTGCTTGAGCAATTGTTCTTGGGAAACCATCAAAAATAAATCCATTAGCCGCAGTATTTTCTGTCATGTAGTTTTTCACCATACCAATAACAACTGCATCTGGCACCAACTCGCCTTTTGCAATAAATTCATTGGCTTGATTTCCAAGTTCTGTTCCAGCAGCTCTTTCTGCTCTCAACAAATCACCTGTTGAAATATGTTTCAAACCGTATTTTGCGAGAATCTTCTCACTTTGAGTGCCTTTTCCCGCACCTGGAGGGCCAAATAAGATTAAATTTAACATAAAATAATTGGTACAAAGTAAAGGAGTGTTTATGTAAATGACAATATTCTCCTAATTTTGTAACACATAGTTTTCAAAATTTCTGAAAACAATTGATCAATCAATACCGAAAATGACGCAACAAAGCACTCAATATCAAATAATTATAGATTCTATTCGCAATTTGTTTAATGCGAAAGAAAATGATTTCATTCCGCTTCATGCTCCTAATTTCCAAGGAAATGAAAAGAAATATTTGAATGAATGCATCGATTCTACCTTTGTTTCAAGTGTTGGACCGTTTGTTGACAGAGCCGAAAAAGACATTTGTACATATACAGGATCAAAATTTGCCATTGCATGTTCAAATGGAACTTCTGCCTTGCACATTGCTTTAAAATTGTGCGATGTGCAACCTGGCGATCTTGTAATTACCCAACCATTCTCATTTATTGCAACAGTAAACGCCATTTCATATTGTGGCGCTATTCCTGTTTTTGTAGACATCGATCAAAGCACTTTGTCATTGTCCCCCATAAAATTAAGAACTTTTTTAGAAAACGATTGCTCCATAATTGAGGGCCACTGCATTCACAAAGCAACAGGGAAAACCATCAAAGCTTGTGTTCCTATGCATACATTCGGATTTTGTGCTGAGATTGACCTAATCAAAGACATTTGCAACGAGTATTGCATTGACCTAGTAGAAGATGCGGCGGAAAGCTTGGGTTCTTTTTACAAAGGAAGTCACAGCGGAAATTTCGGCAAATTTGGAACAATTAGTTTCAATGGAAACAAAACCATTACTTCTGGTGGCGGTGGTGTAATTCTTTGTCAGGATGAGTCATTGGCTAAACAAGCCAAGCATTTAACTACTCAGGCCAAAGTTCCACACGCTTGGGAATTTTTCCACGACCAAATTGGATACAACTACAGAATGCCAAACATCAATGCGGCATTGCTTTGCGCTCAACTTGAACAAATTGAAACATTTATTGAGCAAAAGCGAAATTTGGCCTCAAAATACGCTGAATTATTTGCGCAGTTCCAAGATATCAAATTTTTGGTTGAACCGAACGATCAAAAGAGCAATTATTGGCTGTGTTCTGTTTTATTTCCCAATAAAGAAGATAGAGATACATTTTTAAAAATGGCCAACGATCAAAAAACAATGTGTCGTCCAGGGTGGGAATTATTGTTCACTTTACCTATGTTTGAGAACAATTGTGTGATGACAGATTGTGAAGTTTCAATTGATATTCAATCTCGTTTGGTAAATATTCCTAGCAGTCCTTACTTTGCCAGAATATGAGAACATTAAATATTCTCTTTATTGGTGGGGGAAAAAGATTTTCTGCCGCAGAGCAATTTATTGAAGCTGGCAAAAAACATAATTTATCGATCCATATTTTTGCTTATGAAATGGGATATGGATTGCCTATTGAAAAGATTGCAACGGTTATTCAAGGACTCAAATTTTCGGATCCGAATATCCTGGAGGACCTTAAAAATGTTATTTCAAGCAACCAAATTGAAATTGCCATTCCATACCATGATCATGCGGTAGATTTATTGGCAAAGATTAACGATAGTGTTTTTGTTCCCGCGTGTGATGCAAATAATTGTCAGACTTTTTTTAGCAAAATTGCGTCAAATCAATATTTCAATGAATGTGGCCTACCCGTTGCAGGTTTTGACGGAAAAATACCGGCCATTGCAAAGCCAGATCGAGGTTCTGCAAGCAAAGGGTTATTGTTTTTCAAAGAGAACCAAGCTGAATTGGATGCGTTTTTAAGATCGGATAAAGTTCAGGAGTATGAAATTCAGAAGTTTATTGAGGGACAAGAATACTCGGTAGATGGGTATATTGCCTTGAATTCGGATTTTTCGTTTTTTGCTCCAAGAAAACGACTAGAAACTTTGGGCGGAGAAGCCGTTAGAAGCCTGTCTGTTAGCCATGAAAAAATTATGGAGGCTTGCCAATTATTGGCCAAACAAACAGGAATAAAAGGGGCAATTACCATTCAGTTTATCGAGGATCAAAAGAGCAAAAACATTTACACCATGGAAGTAAATCCAAGATTTGGGGGAGCCATGCTCACCACTTGGGGTGCTGGGGTACCTTGGTTTGAAATTGTTTTATGTGACTATTTAAAATTGCCCGTTCCAAACTTTAACTACTCTCCCAATGTGTTGATGGTAAGAAGTTTCAGAGAACATTTTTTCGAAAATTATACAAAATGAGTAAAACATTTATTATTGCCGAAATAGGTGTAAACCACAATGCCGACTTTGATTTAGCTGTACAGATGATTGAAGCCGCAGCCAATTGTGGCGTTGATGCCATTAAGTTTCAAACCGCCATTCCTGAATTGGTTCAAACTTCAACTGCCCCAAAGGCTGATTATCAAAAAGTAACCACTGGAAATGCCGATGAAAGCCAGTTGGAAATGTCAAGAAAATTCCATTTCACACACGATATTTTCCCACTGTTGAAGGCGGAAGTTGAAAAACACGGCAAAATGTTCCTTTCTACAGCTTTCGACTTAAAAAGTTTGGATTATTTAACCAGTATGGGCGAAACCATTTATAAAATACCATCTGGAGAAATTACAAATTTGCCGTATTTAAGAGCCATCGCAAAAAGAGCGAGTGAAGTGTATATTAGCACAGGTATGGCCAACATGGAAGAGGTAGAAGCAGCTGTAAATGCTCTTTTGGAAGCAGGCCAAACCAAAGAAACAATTACGGTGCTTCAATGTAATACCGAATATCCATCCCCGTATTCCGATGTCAACTTATTGGCAATGGTTGAAATGGGAAAAAAATTGGGCTTAAAATATGGATATTCAGACCACACACCGGGAATTGAAATCTCTGTTGCCGCGGTTGCAATGGGAGCTACCTTGATTGAAAAGCATTTTACCACCGATAAATCTTTACCAGGTCCAGACCAACAAGCCTCTTTAGATCCAATTGAATTCAAAGCACTCGTAAACGCAATTAGAAATGTAGAATTGGCTTTGGGATCTGCAGTAAAGTCACCCACAGCCAGTGAAAGCAAAAATAAATTCATTGCAAGAAGAAGTATTTTTTCTTCGAGGGACATAAAAGCTGGAGAGCTATTGAGCATGGACAATCTGGTGATTTTGCGCCCGGAATCGGGTATATCTCCAATGTTGATTGATGAATTTTTAGGGAAACCTGCTGCGACAGACATTCCCAAGCAAACTCAAATTGATTGGGCCCATATCCAATGAAAATCGAATCTATAATTTTTGATTTAGACAATACAATATATCCTGAATCGGAATATTTCAAAGCCATCATTGAACACTTTTGTGAAGAAAAAAAAATAGACCGAAAATTATTTGATTTTTTGTTCGAAAATTTCGATGAAATCAGGTTCACAAAGAGCAACATATTCAAATATGTGCTTGAAAAAACCGGCCAGTATTCGAATGAAAATCAAGAATATTTATTTCAACTCTATATTTCCATTAAAACAAAGTTATTACCTTATGATGGAATTGAAGATTGGTTCTTAAAGTGTGCGTCTGAGGGCCTAAAAATTGGGGTACTCACAAACGGTATTATTGAAGCCCAACAAAACAAATGGGAATCTCTTCATTTGAATAAAAACGGCGTTGTTTTTGTACCTGCACGAATCATTGGAAAAGACAAACCTAACATAGAAACATTTGATAAGTTTTTTGAAAAGACTGGTTTTAACATTCAAAAGACAATTTTCGTTGGCGACAGATTTGAGAACGACCTAGAATATGGATTTACGCATGGAGCTAACTGCATTTTAATAGGTGAAGGACATAGAGAAATTCCAAATTTTGAAAATGCACAAGAAGCATTTTTATATTTTAAAACGGAATTTATCGATAAATAAATAGATTTGCAGTTATATGGGAGTGAAAATTGGCATATTAACAAGTTCAAGGGCAGATTACAGCATCTACTATCCTTTGATTTTGGCCATCCAAGAACTCCCCAATACAGAGGTTGAGATTATTGCTTTTGGTACACATTTATCTCAAGAACATGGTTTCACTTTGAACAACATTCTAGCCGATGGCTTTATTGTAAAACATCAAATTGAAAATTGCTATGCGAAGAATGATTCTGCCTATGATATTTCAATGGCCATGGGTCAAACGAATATTGCATTTGCCAAATTTTGGTCTGAAAATACGTTTGATTTAATCTTTTGCTTGGGGGATCGATATGAAATGTTTGCGGCGGTTTCAGCATCTGTTCCATTTCAACTCAATATCGCTCATTTGTATGGTGGCGAAAAAACGGAAGGTGCTATTGATGACTGTCTTCGACATGGCATTACTTTGATGTCAAAATGGCATTTTACTGCTTGCGAACAATATAAAACAAGGGTTGAAAATTTAGTCGAGTCTAAATCCAACGTATTCAATCATGGGCATTTGAGTATTGATAATTTATCAAGGTTACCCTTGCTCAACTTTGAGGAATTGCAGAAAAAAACGGGTGTAAATTTTAAGAAACCAACCATTTTATGTACGTTTCATCCCGAAACAGTTCAATTTCAAAGAAATGGATATTTTGCAAAGGAGATTGCCAATGCATTCGCTGAGTTAACAGATATTCAAATACTGATTACCATGCCCAACAGCGATACTGGAAGTTTGGCAATTAGAGAAGAATTTACGAGGTTAGAATCTTCACACGAACATATTTTCACCACTGAAAATTTGGGAACAATTGGCTATTTATCTGCCATGAAACATTGCACAATGATGGTTGGTAATACTTCTAGTGGATTTGTGGAAGCCTCCTATTTTCCCAAAATTGTAATTAATCTAGGAGAAAGACAAACCGGAAGAATTGTAACAGAAAACATCATCAACACTCCTATAGAAAAACAAAAAATTATTGGGGCCATACTTGAAAATTTGAAACCAAATTTGAACTTAGAAAAGATTCAAATATACGGCAATGGCAATGCTGCCGATAAAATTTGCAAAACCATACAACACACAATTCTGAAAAATTTATATACCCATGAATGATTTGAAAAATCATACCATCAACTTGAATGAACCAATCTCCAAAGCCTTGGAAAAGCTTAATTTACCGTTTCATTTGAAAACCGTTTTTGTTATCAATGAAGCAAATCAAGTTTTGGGCACAATTACCGATGGGGATATAAGAAGAGGATTGTTAAATGGCATTGATTTTAGCGAAAAATGCGAAAAATTTGCTTTTAAAGATTTTAAATTTTTGCAAAAAGACAATGTATCCATTGAGAAGCTCATTCATTGGAGAGATAAACAAATCAACATCTTACCGTTATTGAACGATAACAATGAGTTGTTAGAAATTCTAAATTTCAATGAACTAAAAAGTTTCTTACCGCTTACGGCTGTTATCATGGCCGGTGGGTTTGGTAACAGGCTAAGACCATTAACTCAAAACACACCAAAACCAATGTTAAAGATTGGTGATTTCCCAATTTTAGAAATTAACATTAAACGTTTGGTTCAATATGGTATAAGGGATATTTTTATATGTGTGAATTACCTCAAAGAACAAATCATGGATTATTTCCAGGATGGTTCAAAATGGGGCTGCCATATTCATTACATAGAAGAAAATCAACCTTTAGGAACAATTGGGGCTCTTTCGTTAATTCAGAAGATCCAACATCAACATATTTTACTTTTCAATGCAGATCTTTTAAGCAATATTGATTTTGAAGATATGTTTTGCAAGCACTTAGAGTTGAAATCAAATTTGAGCATTGCATCTATCCCTCATAAAATCACATTACCTTATGCGGTTTTAGAAGGACAAAATCACAAGATTACATCCATTTCTGAAAAACCTACTTACACTTATTTCGCCAATGCCGGATTTTATTTGTTTGATGCAACGCTTATTCATAGAATTCCAACCAATGAATTTTACAATGCAACAGACTTCATAGATGATCTAATCAAAAGTGAATTTAATATTTCTAGTTTCCCAATTCATGGATATTGGAGTGACATTGGATCACTAGATGATTTCAAAAAATCAAACGAAGACTTTCCTAACTTGAATTTTTTCTAATGAAATTGTTGTGTATCATTCCGGCTAGAAGGGACTCAAAGGGAATTCCAGGTAAAAATTGGAAACTTTTGAATGAGAAACCACTCATTAGCTACTCTATTGAGTTGGCATTACAATGCAAAAAAATAGATACAATTTGTGTGACAACAAATTCTGATGAAGTAATTCAAATATCAGAAAATCTTGGTGTTAAACCTCCGTTTAAAAGACCTGAATTGCTCGCATTAGATACTACTTCATCGTATGATGTGTTGATTCATGCACTTGATTTTTATGAGAACAATCACATCCATTTTGATGCAATATTACTACTACAACCTACATCTCCTTTTAGAGAATTAAATTTTGTTAATGAAGCGATAGATTTATTTCAGAAGTCTGATTGTGAAATGGTGGTGAGTGTAAATGAAACCTCATTTAATCCCTATTACAATTTGTACAATGAATCCAATGGTTTTTTACATCGCAGTATAAAAAGCAATTTCACCAGACGTCAAGACTGTCCTCCAACATATTTGGTAAATGGTTCTATCTATGTAATTTCTGTAGCCGCATTAAAACAGAAACAACTTCATGAAATGGAAAAAGTGATAAAGTATGTGATACCAGAAGCTTACGGGTTAGACTTAGATACACTAGAGGATTGGAAAAAAGCAGAAGAATTTTTAAAATTGCATCAATGAAACTTTTACAAACAATCACTTCAATTGCCAAAATCCTGATTAAAAGTAAATTTAATCTAAAGCAACATGAAATTATTGACAAAAAAGTAATCATCATTGGAAATGGGCCAAGTGCAAAAGATCTGCTTCAAAATATTGAATTTCAAGAATCTAAAACCCCGAAACTTTGTGTCAACATGTTTGCATCAACTGAATATTTTGAAAAATTAAAACCTAAATATTATTTGGTTTCAGACCATGCATTTTTAGATTTTTCAGAAGACACATTTTTAGATGCAAATCAATTACCACGGTTAAAACATCAGCCCGGTTTTTTGCAAATTCAAAAACTCATAAATGCTGCATGGAACGCCATTTTTTCGGCAAATTGGGAAATAATTCTATATGTTCCACAAATTTACCAAAACACCTTTATTATTAAAAAGGCCCTGTCTGCAGGAATTAAAATTCAATTTTATAACTACACCGTTGTGAAGGGATTTGATTGGTTTGAAAACTTTATTTACCGAAATAAACTGGGAAGTCCACAGAGTCAAAACGTAATAAATTCATGCATTTTCCAAGCAATTAATTCTAATTTCGAGGAAATATATTTGATTGGGGTAGATAATAATTTCCACCTAAACATGATTGTTGACAATCAAAACAATTTGATTCATATAGACGATCATTTTTATCATATTGAAAAGAAAGAAACACCCCAACTTCATGCAGATGGCACTCCCGTTAGAATGCATGAATTCTTTTTGAGTTTACACAAAGCCTTTTTTGCACATCACAGACTTCAACAGTATGCCTTGCATCGCAATGTTAAAGTGTACAATACAACAAAAGGGAGTTTCATAGACGCATATCCAAGAAAAGAAATTGAAATCAATTAATTACTTTTGCAATTGCTAGTATGAACATTCAAGGAAAAAAAGTACTCATTACAGGGGCAGATGGCTTTATAGGCAGTCATTTAACGGAAGCATTGGTTGCCAGAGGGGCAAAAGTAAAAGCGTTTGTTTACTACAATTCCTTCAATTCATGGGGCTGGTTAGATACTTTGCCTAAGCAAATATTAAATGAAATTGAGATTTTTTCGGGGGATGTGAGGGACCCGAACGGCGTTTACACTGCAATGGAAGGATGTGAAGTTGTATTTCACCTTGCTGCTTTAATTGCCATTCCATACAGTTACCATTCCCCTGACAGCTATATAGATACCAACGTGAGGGGTACCTTGAATATTGTTCAAGCTGCAAAACGCTTAAACATTGAAAGAGTACTCGTTACTTCTACCAGTGAAGTTTATGGCACAGCACAATTTGTGCCTATCACTGAAATCCATCCTAAACAAGGTCAATCTCCATATTCGGCCTCTAAAATTGGAGCAGACGCCATTGCTGATAGTTTCTACAGAAGTTTCAATACTCCCATCACCTTGGTACGACCTTTCAACACTTATGGTCCAAGACAATCTGCACGTGCTGTTATACCAACAATCATCTCTCAATTGGCAAATGGCGTTGAAGATATTAAGTTGGGAGATACTACCCCAACAAGAGATTTGGTGTTTGTTAAGGATACTGCTGAAGGATTTATCAGAATTGCCGAAACTGAATCATTAATAGGTCACGAAATTAACATTGCCACTGAAAATGAAATTTCTGTGGGTGATTTAGCACAACATTTGATTCAACAAATGAACCCAAATGCAAAAATTATTCAGGAAAATGATCGTTTAAGGCCAAAAAACAGTGAAGTTTTCCGTTTATTGGGTTCTAAGCAAAAACTTGTTGAACATACTAATTGGGCACCTCAAACAAAAATTGAGGACGGATTGGCAACAACTATCGAGTGGTTCAAAAATCCGGAGAATTTGAAACAATACAAGCACGACATTTACAACGTGTAATTGTATTTTTCAATTAGTACTTCCTTACTGCATTTAACATTTTCTGAATCATACTTTTCACATCCTCGCTTAGATTGAATACATATATCATCCAAATGGCGAGACCCATGATGATTGTGGTTTTAAGTCCCCCAAAAACAAGATGATTTATATCCAAGAAATTGGTAAATATATGATTTAAAGCAAATAACATGGCGAAAATAAGAATTGAAAACAACACATTCCATGTCATAGGATTCATTTTATAAATCCACCAAATCAACACGGCTACAATAAACCCTGACACAAACCAAGTAGCAGCAGTGGCAATTGCGGCACCTTCGATTCCCCATTGAGGGATGGCCCAAGAATTAAAATAAATACCCAAGAAAACCGCACAAAAATTCACAATCAGGCTCAGGTAATATTTCTTAGAAAAGGTAAGCATGGCTGAAGAATTTCCTTGTAATAATGTAAAAAGTTTACCAATTCCCAAAAACAATACCGCATATTTGGCGTCAAGATATTTCGAACCATTCGGCATTAATTCAAAAAACAAATCGATGTTAACCCAGATACATAGCAAAGCCAAACAGCCCAAAATAAATTGATTCAAACTGGTCTTTTTGTACAAACGTTCTACTTCAAGGGTATTGTTTTGATGAATGGCTTCAGATAATTTGGGATTAGAAATTTGCAAAATACTGCGAGTTGGGATTTCGATCAACACCGACATCATGAGTGCAATTCTGTAAACGCCGGTATCATCGAAGGTACTCATGGCGCTAATCATCACAATATCAATTCTCTGCACTAGCAAATTTGCCACAGAAGTCAAAAACAGATAACCTGTATATTTAGAAAAATCGGATTTAAGATTGGGTTGATTTTTAACAAAATGGAAATCTGGCTTGAACGAAATCTGAGTATTTTTGAGAATATAACTAAGGTTCAATACGGCCGTAATTCCATAGATGACGGGTATAAAATAAATGACCCAATCAAATTTCATCCAATGCAAATAATAGAAAAAACCAACAACCCCCAATAACAGTCTAACCACATTTTCACGCAAAAAAGAGGCAAATATGATATTACCAATTGAAGCAGAAAAAACTTCAAATACATTGTTAAACACGAAGAAGAAAATAAAAGGAAGTAAAAAGAAAAAGTAAGGTTCAAACTCCGTTGAGTTCTTCCCAAAATAAATCATAATTTGTGTTTTGAATAACAACAAGGCAATTCCAATAATCAAAAAACCTAAAAATGGGATGAGTAAAAGCCAGAAACCCGCGCCATTATGTCCTTTTTCATTTTTAAATTGAGGGAAAAATTTCCAAATAGAATAACCTGTACCGAGTTGAGCAACCCCTGCAAGCAAAGCTCCCATTTCAATAAACAACCCGATGATGCCGTTTTCTGCTTTAGTGTAAACAAGTGGAAACAAATAGAATGTGGTAAAAAGTCCCACCATGCTACCTGTATAATTCACCACTGAGGCCCAAAAACTTTGACGGGCAATTTGACCAGACATATTGCAAAGGTATAAGGAAAAAACTTAAATGAGATATTGTCATAAAAAGAATGAATTGCGTGATTTTTTATTAAATAAGTTGTTTTTGAAATGAAAATCACATTAATTCGTAAAAATTTATTTTAAAACTAGACAACATGAAAAAATTATTTCTAATGGCGTTACTTTCTGCAAGTGTTGTGGGAATGATGCAAAGTTGCGGTTCAGACACTCCATCAGGAGGAAGTACTGCGGCTTTAACGGTAGCAAAAACTCAACGTTCTTTGTTGATTTACAACACTGCAACTTGGTGTGGACCTTGTGGTGCTTATGGTAGCCCAGAATATAAAGCTACAATTGCAGCAAGAGATGTAAATAGCTTAGTTGCTATTGATTTACATTCTTCTGGTTCTTCTTACTTGGTACCTACTTTTATGAAGAATGATACCTTGTTCATTTCTCCTTTTGCTATGCAATTGTATGCACAAACTAAGCCAAACGGTTACATTCCACATTTCTACATGGACAATTCTTTCTTAGGAAATACTGGAACTAAAGCTGATGCGATGACCAAATTTGCTGACGACTACAACTCGGCTCAACAAGCTGCTGGTGTTGAAGTTGGTGTTGCTGCAAATGCTTCATTAAGTGGTAACAAAATCACAGTTAACTATAAATTACAAGCTTTCACTCCAGAATCTGGTGCTAAATACCATACTTCTGTAATTATTTGTGAAAAAGAAGTTGATTGCTACCAAGCTGGTGCATCTGGAACTTTTGCAACCCACAAAAACATTGCACGCGCTTCAGCACTTAAAAATTCAGCTGGTGCACAAACAGCATTCAGTGAAGTTGCTATTATGAGCAACCCTGCGAAGGATGCGGTAAAAGAAGAAACTGCCTCTTTTGATTACGTAGCAGTTCCAACTGCTACCAAAAACTTGATCAACTCTTCTACTCAAAGTGCATCTGGTTTTGATTTCGGATGGTGGAATTTAAACAAATCAAACACAGGCGTAGCCGTGATTGTATGGAAATATATTTCTCCAACTGAATATTTTTATGTTAACTCAGCTTGGGCTGACGTAAAATAATTAAATACATTAATAACTCTACTTACACAAAAAGAGAGGCCAATGGCCTCTCTTTTTGTTTTACAATATATTTAGTTTCTGAATTACTTGTTTTTAAAATCTGGTTTTCTTTTCTCCACAAAGGCTGCCATCCCCTCTTTTTGATCTTCTGTTGCAAACAACATATAAAAATTCTTTCTTTCAAAGAACAATCCTTCTTGCAAACCAGTATCAAAAGATTTCAATACACTTTCTTTTGCCATTTGAACGGCAATAGGTGATTTTTCTGCAATCTTTTGTCCCAACTTAATAGCTTCATCCAAATACAATTGAACCGGAACCACTTTATTAATCAATCCAGCGTCTTTTGCTTCATGGGCGGTAATAAAATTACCTGTTAGAACCATTTCCATGGCCCTAGCTTTACCAACAGCTCTGGTTAAACGTTGTGTTCCTCCAGCTCCAGGCATAACGCCTATATTGATTTCTGGTTGCCCAAACTGAGCTGTTTCGCTTGCAACAATCATATCACACAACATACAAAGTTCGCAACCTCCACCCAAAGCAAAACCACTAACAGCAGCAATAATTGGCTTCTTGGTTTTGCGAATACTGTCCCAAGTGCTAAATTGATCAATTTTCAACATGTCAATTGCACTTCTTCCAGCCATTTGTTTGATATCAGCCCCTGCAGCAAAAGCCCTTTCATTTCCTGTAATTACAATAGCCCTAACAGCTTCATTTTCATCAAGTGCTAACAAAGCTTCTTTTATTTCACCCATCAATTGAAGATTCAACGCATTCAATTCCTTGGGCCTATTTAATTGAATCAGAGCAACATAAGGCGCAACCTGATCATTTACCAATATAAATTCAAAACTCATAGTGCGAAGTTAACTTAAAATCATGATTTTATGGATTTATTCAGCAGCCATTTGTACCACACATACCTACATAACAATCCAATGAGAATACCGAGTATGCCACCAAAAAATACGTCACCTGGCCAATGTAACCCGTTATATACCCTAGAATATGAAACCAAAAAAGCCATCATATAACCCACAAGAATCCATCTCGCTTTAACATTATGCTTTACTGCACCTACCGAAAAAACGATCAATGCAATTAGCGGGTAAACGGCAAATGTATTTGCCGCATGAGAACTAACAAATCCATATTTACTACCAGGCATTTTATCAGGGATTCTCGGATTTATTTCTGTATAAAAAGCAGGCCTAGTTCTTTTAAAAACAGGTTTAAAAATCCTGCTACTAATGCTATCGGCTAAACCAAACGCAAACAAGCACAACATCAATGGTATCCAAAATTTTTGTTTATATAGTTGTATCATTTTGATAACCGCAAAAACATAAATGGGTATAAACATCCATTTTGAGCTCAGGAATTTCATCAATGGATCTAACCAGCTAGCCGATAATTCTCGATTCACCAAGGCGAATATCTGATGATCAAGATTTGTAAAATATTGAATCATAATTTGCGGGAAATTAAAATAATTCTCTGAGAACTTTTTGCAGAAAACGCGTTTAAATGATAATCCCCCAATACAATTTCGACTTCAAAACCAGCTTTCTCATGTAAATCAATTAAATCTTGAAGCGAATAAATCTTCACCCGTTCAAAAAATATTTCATGTAAATTATTGTCTGTTACATCTATTTTCTTCACAATATACCCGTCTTCAACGTATTTAGAAATCCCAAATGTTACACCATCAATTTCTTTATAATCTTCCAACGGAAAATCCTTGGTGAAATAATCAGCGTGAATATAATCCTGAACAAATGTCCCACCAGATTTTAAAGATTGATAAATATTGGATAAACATTTTAAATCTTCTTTGGGGTCATTGAAATATCCAAAACTGGTAAATAAGTTAAAAATTGCATCGAATCCTGATTCAGGAAACGGGAAACGCATATCGTGAACATCGAATTTGGTGCGTTCATTCCCCTGTTGTATTGCTTCATCGATGCTATTTTCACTCAAATCCATCCCCCATACATTCAGATGATAATTCGATAATTCTATGCTGTGCCTACCTTTGCCACAGCAAATATCAGCCACACGCATTCCTTCAGTTAATTGAATTTTTTCAACCAATTTCCCAATAAACAAATTAGCTTCAACGTTATCTCTATGTTTATACAAAATATGATAGTATTTTGTATTGAACCACAACTTAAACCAATTTTCCTGAACCTTTGTCATTATTTTTCAAAGTTATTGTAACCAAAGCAAATTTCATCCGTCTAAACTAAACAAAATGACCATTGACGAGTACAACCAAATTGTATATGATCAGAGTGATGCCCTTTACAGGTTTGCTTTGAAAAATATCAAGGTGGTTGAAGATGCTCAGGAAATTGTTCAAATTGCTTTCGAAAAACTGTGGATCAACAAAGACAAAGTTGACCCCACAAAACACAAAGCTTATTTGTTTAGAATTGCCTACAACACAATGATCGATATTATCAGGAAACAGAAAAAAGAAGTTGACATGGAATCAGTTACCATACCAGAGGCACAATCTCAAAGCAATGAATACAAAGGACTTAAAAAGGTTTTAGATTTAGCTTTTGAAGAAATTTCTGAAATTCAAAAAACGGTGATTATGTTACGTGATTATGAGGGATATAGCTATTCTGAAATTGGTGAAATTACCGGCTTGAACGAAAGTCAAGTGAAAATTACCATTTTTCGTGGCCGACAGGCTCTGCAAAAAATCTTAGGGAAATTGGAGGATTATTTATGAAAGAAATTTCTGAAGAAAATCAGTGGCGCATATTTGAACTCCTTGAGGGAAATTTATCGCAAGAAGAACAATTACAATTGCTAGCGGAAATCGATAAACAATCGGAATTGAAAGATTTTTATCATTCGTTAAAGCAAACCTATTTACCCGCTGAAAAAGTTGAGTTTACCCATAAACATACATTATTAAAATCATCGATTGGGGTTATAAACTTCAGAAGTTATTTGAAATATGCAGCTGCTGCTGCTGTTATAGGCGTAACAGGATATATCCAATTTTTCAAAATTGCCCCCCCTATTAAAGTCAATCAAACCACTGTTCTTTCTCCGCTCAATGCACCCCCAAAGTCCAATATCCCTCACAAAAAAAACGAGTCTCAAATTCAAAAGTCTGTTGCTATACATCTACCTACAAACCCAAAATCCGCTAACACAAACAATATCAAACCATTAAAAACATTCAACACCAAAGAATTTAACCCTTCTACAAAACTTATTGATGAAAATCAGTTCTTAAATCAACTGCTTGAAAACAGATATTTGAGTAACAATGAGAAAAAAGACATGATGTTAAAGTGGCTTTTATTAAATTCAAACTTCCAACAAGAACAACCTATCCAGGGAAATATAGAAGTGCCAGTAGAAGTTAAAGTGGTTAATCAAGATATCTTGTCTCCAGCAGAATTGGAAGATCAAGAATTGAATGAAATTTGGGTGAAAGAAGCCAAACAAATGTTAAAAAAAGGACAAATACCAAAGGTAAAATTGGTTTCAACTAAGAAAGAAAAAAAATGGTTGCCTAAATTTGAATTGGAAATTCAAACAGAAACAACATCCCTCGTTAAAAATCTAATTGAATAAATATATGAACAGCAATATCAAATTCATCATCATGCTTATTATTGGATTATTTTCATTTTTAGGAAATATTCCCGAATTGGATGGTCAAAGCATTGATAATAAGATTCAATCGAATAAAACTACATTGAGAAAGATTGTCATCATTGAGGATGATTTTCAAGGTGAGAAAAAAGAAATGGTGAAACAATACATTGACCAAATAACAAAATGGTCTGAAACATCAGAAGGTTCAAATCTGAACAAACTTCCTGAGGTTCCTAAACAATTAAAGAATGTTAGCGTCATTGCCAAGATTTCCGAAGTCAATGATACACAAAAAATTGTAATTCAAATCTCCGACGTAAAAGAAGATCGTGAAGTAAAGTTCAAGAAAAATGGCAAGATTCAATCTGATGACATTCCCAATCAATCAGAAGCAATAGAACCAGAACTTCAACCCATTCATCCTATGCCACCACCTCCTCCTCACGGACCAAGACGAGGGAGGATGGATGAGCGCAGGGCCATGAAACGAAACAAAAAAGCAGACAAAATTGTGAGTCAATCTAGATTTAACCTGGGTTTTCTGAGTGCAATGAACAAAAAAGAAATCTCTAATCTTCCATTTCCATTGTACAATTCTATGCCGGAATTAGATGCTTCTAAGTCATTACAAATAGGTTTCGAACATAGCTGGGGTGTCAATTTAATCAAAGGAAAAGTGCGGGCTTGGTTTGGTATTACTTACGATATTCAAAACTATCGTTTTAAAAATAATCAGGTGAGGCTCGATAACAACAGCAATGAATTCACCTACTACTATGAAAATATCCAAGCAAATCCAGATAGAATTGCGGACAAATCTAAGTTGGTTTCAAATTATTTAGGGATTCCAATTTCAATTGGATTTCAGAACAAGAAAAGAAATCCTACATTTTCTATGAAGTTGGGTGTTCAAGCGTCTATGTTGGTGAGAAGCCACAGCAAAGTAAGGTTACTCAATGGCGACAAAGAAAAGTATTTTACAGATTTTGGATTAAACAAATATGCGGTTTCACCTTTTGCTTATTTACAGTTCAAACATATTGGCATTTATGCTAAATATGGTATGACTGATATATTCAAAAAACCACAACAAAAATCAACCTCCCCTAGTCATAATTTTTCCATTGGGTTTACATTATCAACCAACATCAATTAGTTCGATAACCACACCAAATAATAGACAAAAGGATGCCAAATGGCATCCTTTTGTCGTATTTTTGCATTTATTATGACAAATCAAAGAGTTTGGACAACCATAGAAACGTTTTCAGATATTTTATTTGAAATGCACGAAGGCATTGCTAAAGTAACCATCAACAGGCCAGAAGTATATAATGCCTTCAGACCTCAAACGGTGATGGATATGCTCAAAGCTTTCGATATTTGCAGGGAACGTCAAGATATCAATGTTGTTATTTTAACGGGAATTGGAGACAAAGCATTTTGTTCAGGTGGTGACCAAAATGTTAAAGGAATTGGCGGTTATGTAGACGACAATGGTGTTCCACGTTTGAATGTACTTGATTTGCATAAAAAAATCAGATCTCTACCTAAGCCTGTAATTGCCATGGTAAATGGCTATGCCATTGGTGGAGGACATGTTTTGCACGTGGTATGTGATTTAACCATCGCATCTGAAAATGCAAAATTTGGTCAAACTGGCCCTAAGGTAGGAAGCTTTGATGGCGGATTTGGAAGCAGTTATTTGGCTAGAATCGTTGGACAGAAAAAAGCCCGTGAAATTTGGTTTTTATGTCGTCAATATACGGCTATTGAATGCGAGCAAATGGGTTTGGTAAACAAAGTTGTTCCGTTTGAACAACTTGAAGATGAAACCATTGATTGGTGCAAAACCATTATGGAAAGAAGTCCAATGGCCATTCGTATGTTAAAACGTGCATTCAATGCCGAATTGGATGGTCAACACGGATTGATGGAGCTTGCTGGAGATGCAACCTTGCTTTATTACCTCACTGAAGAAGCACAAGAAGGCAAACATGCATTTTTAGAAAAACGCAAACCTGATTTCCATAAATATCCTAAATTCCCTTAATCTATTTGACAATCAACCATTAAATTAGTAATTGGAGAAGATTATTTCAGAGGGATATCTTATTTTTACACAATAAAATATCCCTCATGAATAAAACTAAAGTCTTCATGCTCATAATCACTATTTTTTTCGGCAAAACGGTGATTGCTCAACCTGAGTTAAGCTCTTGGATTCTCAACACAAATGGTGCTACCGGGTTTAACGGCATTGCGAGCAACATTCAAAAATTACAATATTCAACTGATTATATTTACGTTAGTGCAACATGCATTCCGGGTTATGATATTGGCCCATGGAAAGCAAATCCCAACACCGCATCAAATCAGAATTTCGTTTTCAAGATCACTCGAAAACCTACTAAAAACACAGGTACTGCATCAAAAGTAGGACTTGGTCATGTGGGAATTTGGAGTAATGGCGTGAGTATTTACAATGCGTCAGATGGCATGAGTTACAACAATGCTGGAGTTTGGAATCGAAATGCTTATTTCTTTGAAGGAATAAGTTTCGACAATTGCTTAGGACATCCGGCACAAAATGGAGAATACCACCATCATGTAAGTCCTAAATGCTTATACAACAGCGTTGACTCATCGAAGCACTCTCCTATTATTGGATATGCATGGGATGGATTTCCAATTTATGGCGCCTATGCCTATACCAATACGGATGGAACCGGCAAAATTAAACGCATGAATTCAAGCTACAAGGTAAAATCAATAGTAACCCGTACAAATGGTCCAAATCCTGACCAAACTTACCCACTTGGATGTTTCATGGAAGATTATGAGTTTGTTGCTGGATATGGCGATTTAGACGAAAGAAACGGCAGGTATTGCATTACCCCGGATTATCCATCAGGCACATACGCCTATTTTGTAACAATCGATGAGAACCAAACTCCGGTATTCCCGTACGTAATGTACAGCACATATTATGGAGTTGTAACACCTGGAAATCAAGGTCCAGGATCTGGGCATGTAACTATTACGGAAGCGGTAGACACCTACAACCCTAGTACTGGCTCCAATATCCCTCAAAAACAAGAGGAGAAAATCGACATTTTCCCAAATCCATCTAATGGATGGTTAAATCTGATGATTTCAAACTCAAATGCCAATAATTATGAATTAGTTATTCGAAATTCTTTGGGACAAACTGTGTTGTATAAAAACAACTTACAACCAACCATTGGATATACGCTATCAATTGAAAAACAATCAACTGGGATGTATTTTGCAGAAATTAAATTGGGAACAAAGAGCATTAAAACGCTGAAAATTATTCGTGAAAGGTAATTAAGCACCGAAAATGGTGATAAATCCAAATTCTTGATATTCTCAAATTGTTTAATAAAAATGCCCTTGAAAAATTTTCCAAGGGCATTTAATCAAACCAAAAAATAGTTCAATATTTGTGAAGGTTCATTTTTCAAATCAAAGCAAATAACACAATCCGATTTTTGCTTGAAATAATTTCGCTGAGCTAATGTGTTTTAATGCATTGTATTGATAATACGGCGTAATATCATAAAACACACCACCTTCACCAGCAAAATCCATTAAATTGCCTTCTAATGATTGGTAAAAGGTATATCCAAACCCAATATTATATTCCAATCCTACTTGATCTGCGAGCATCCTTCTTCCACCGAAAAAATAACTAATGGAAAATACCGTTGCAGAAGGAATATTTGTAGTAGCTTTCATAACAGGATCGATTCTATCAGATTCCCATTTTGTAATTTTAGGATCAACAGATAAAAATCCCAATGAAAATTCTAGGCTGGTGTTCATACCATAAGGAGCAATACCACCTTTTTCTGAGCTAAACCATTTTGGTGTCACTTTAATTTCATTAAACGTGTAATCAATGGTTCCAGCTTGAGGGTAATAATAGTCCGAAGAACTACCATTATCTCCTATCAAAGTTAAATTTTCATAGCCAATCATGTTTTGATCCATTGATTGACTGGTAGAACTAAATCCCAAATTCCAGGCAAAATCCTCACTACGGGGTATTTCATACGAAAAACCATAATTTACTTTCATTAAAGGGCCTTCAAAAATTGCATTTCCCATGAGGCCATTAATGTCTAATTGTATCAAATTTTTACGACCCAAGTACCCAGGGTTAGATTGGGCGTCGGCTATTTGAGTTGCAAAAAATGCAAAACAAAGTATCAATATTTTTCTTAAAACTTGCATGTTGTATTTTCTTTATTACTTACCCGAAATGTGTTTAACTTCATAAATCATTTTATAAATATGTGCCCTTAAGAAATCATTTCTTATACCAGATTGATAACTGCGCGAGGAAGTATACACCTGACGACCTGTTTCTGTATTGTAGGCCACAATTTTCTCTTTAAAATACTTATCTGTTTGAAATTGTTGAGCCAAATAAAAAGGCAAATACAATGGATAAAAAACTGAATAAATCAATCCCTGTATGTTAAACGGCCTTGGAATTTCTACATAATCATAATTGATATTCATCAAATAGGGAGTTTCACTCGATTGATTTTTATTCAAATATTGCTTGTAGAAGAGTATCATTTGGTTGGTATCGTTGTTTAATCTTTCAGATAACCAATCATTATTCAGAGAATATGCATTCAAATCATTTGTGGTTAAAGATTTCCCAACCGAATTCTCCAACAATTGAACATCTGTATTTGCAACTTGTGAAACATATTCCCAGTTATCCATAATTCTCTTCCTGGTAGCTTCTTCTACAAAATAATTTCTCTTGGTTTCGAGATTGTCATAATTCATGTCTACCCTTCCACTTGAATAGGTAATTTTAGGTTGAAGTAAAACCAAATTATTGACATTTTTATTTGTATGTTCATATCGCAATTTATTTAGTCTTTCTCTTTCTGAGTAAGACAATTTCACTTGCTTGGTATTTTCTACTAAATCAGTTTTAATTGCTTCAAAATAAGCTGCCAAATCTTCTTTTGATTTTTTATCTAAATGATCAAATGCACCGAAGTAATAGACCAAATTTACAACCAAATCAGTTGAGGAGCTTCGTGAAATTCTAGATCTTGGATTTCTTAATTTACCATCTGATATTTTTGCTGTTGTATCTCCTGCTGGAATTTGTTTGGTATCTACCTGCGCAGCAGCAGGTTTGAAATTGATAAAATCAATCAATCTGAAATTCAATCTCGTTTGCATAAGTATGAATGTTCTGTCGCAAACAGATTTAATAAACTCATCCGTTTTATTGGCCTGCTGAATACTCCAAATTAAACTTGAAGCCAAGGCGGCAAAATCTCTGGCCTCCATTAAATTAAATGCTGCAGAAATTGGGCGCCATTCTCCTCTATTATAGTTGATGCTCAAACCGTAATCATCTACGTTATGTTTGTTAATTTTATGTTCAACAATACCATAAAGGCTCATTGCCTCTACACGATTGATAAAAACAGATTTTCCATACAACATTTCAACAACTTTGGCCAAATAATAGCTTCTACCAAAATCGGCTCTTTTCACATATAACAACAACAACTCGAATCTGGAAATCTTCTGCATTTCCTTAAACTTTGATTCTCCTACGATGTATTTTTTATTTCCAAGAAAATCCTTTTTATCAATAGTAATTTTGAGTTGATCGATTCTTTTATCTAAACTTGGATGAGTACTTGTTTCTTCGTCGCTTTCCTCTTTGTCAATTTTATCATCAAATTCTTTGGCTGTTTTCAATTGATTTTGAATATCATCATACAAGGTAACTGGGAATTTGTAATTGTTTTTTTCAAAATTAGAAAGCGTCATTGGGGTTTCTAAAAAAGGAAATTCTGTAAATTTCAACATTTCAAACACATAAATTCCTTCATTCAAATCATACTGAGATTTTTTGAGTAATTCATATCCCAATTCATCGGCTTCATATTCTTGCTCTTTGCTAAATCGATAAAGTCTTTTCAATTTAGATTCCAAGTCACCACCGTAATTTCTGCGAGATTCTGCAATGGTTTTCTTTACTTCTTTATATTGTTTTAAAGAATGATTTTTTACAAAATGTTGAATTTCATGGGCCAATATCACTGCCAGTTGAGATTCGTTCTCAAGTCTCGCTAATAAACCAATGGTTACTACTACAATTCCATTGTGCGTAGTATAGGCATTGGGCACATGTGATTTCAAGACAAAAAAGCTAAGCTTATCTCTTAATGTTTGATCGTCTTTTAACAATTCATCTGCAACATCATTCACAAATTCAGACATTGGATCTCCGAATAAAATCTGTCCGCTCGTTAACAGTTGATCTTCAAAAAAGCTCGATTCTACAGCGTGATCCATCTCGGTGCGTTTTTCTGATCGTTTGCTACTCGATTTGTCCTTAATATTCCGAACCGCCTCTTTTGCCTTTGAACTTGTGAGCTTTGTAAAAATCGATGGAATGGGTCCTTGACAAATTTGGGGTTGATAATTTTGAAAATCTATTGCATCAGATTTGTTTTGTGCTGATGCTTCATGAAAGACCAACATACAAGTTAGCAGCATGAAACTGCTTTTGATTATTCTAATCATTGATTTTAAATTTATTAAAAGTATTTCAAATTAATGGTGAACATTTGGTAAAAAAAAGGACAACCATTAAGATTGTCCAAATAAATGTTAATTGATAAATCTAACAGTGATGTTTTTTTTTTGAAGAATTGCCAGAATGTCATATTTGTTTCAACAAGTACTAAGCTGGCTAAAACATGACATTCTTTTTACAATTAAAACATGTCTTTCATTTTATCGAAGAAGGACTTTTCTTTTTCATCAGGTTTAAAGTTTTTGCTATCTTGAAGTTTAATCAAAACATCTTTCTCTTCGGAAGACAATTTTGAAGGCACAAAAACATTAACAACAATCAATTGATCTCCAGTACCATAACCATTCAAATCTGGAAAACCTTTTCCTTTCAAACGAAGTACTTTACCCGGTTGAGTTCCGGCATCTACTTTAATTTTTGCTTTACCGTCTAAAGTTGGAACTTCAACACTTGCACCCAATGCAGCTTCAGGGAAAGACAACCACAAATGATAAATCACATTGTTTTGATCTCTTTGCAAATCTTCGTGTTGTATTTCTTCAATTAAAACAATTAGGTCACCAGCGGATCCACCAGCGGGACCTTGATTTCCTTTACCGTTTACACTCAATTGCATACCATCAGCTACGCCTCCAGGAATTTTGATGGATGTTTCAAATTCTTGACTAATTAAACCTTGTTCGTTCGCATCTTTTGGTTTGCTTTCGATAACCTTCCCCAAACCTTGACACGAAGGACAAGCGCTTTGAGTGGCCATTTGACCTAGGAATGTATTGGTAATTTTTTTAACAACACCAGAACCGCCGCACTGCTTACATGAGGTGTATGAAACACCTTCAGCCTGAACCATTCTGCGATATTTTACTTTTTTCTCAACGCCGTTGCGCATTTCAGAAAGCGTGAGCTTTAATTTGATGCGAATATTTGAGCCTACAGTTCTTCTTGACCCGCCTCTACCGCCGCCGCCACCGAAGAATGAACCGAAAACACTATCATCCCCAAATACATCACCAAATTGACTAAAGATATCGTCCATGCTAAATCCACCGCCGCTAAAGCCACCATTCCCCATTCCTGCATGACCAAATTGATCGTATTTTCTACGTTTTTCTTCGTTGCCTAATACATCATAAGCTTCAGCAGCTTCCTTAAAGTTTTCTTCTGCTTCTTTGTCACCCGGATTTTTATCTGGGTGAAATTTTATAGCTAACTTTCTGTATGCCTTCTTGATTTCTTCTGCGGTCGACGATTTCGAAACCCCAAGAATATCATAATAATCTCTTTTGCTCATATTGATTAATTACCTACTACAACCTTAGCAAAACGAATCACTTTTTCATTCAATAAATAGCCTTTTTCGACTTCGTCAATCACCTTCCCTATCATATCGGGGGTTGGTGCGGCAAATTGAGTAATGGCTTCATGAAGATCAGGATCAAAATCTTTGCCTTGAGCATTCATAGGTTTCAAACCATTTTTTTCTAAAATAGAATACAACTTCTTGTAAATCAAAACCATACCTTCCACCGCTTCTTTGGGCATAGACTCCGAAGATTCCATGGATTTCAACGCCCTTTCCATATCATCAATTACGGGAAGTACGTTTAAAATCACATCTTTACTGGCCGTTTGCATCCACTCAATTCTCTCTTTTGCAGTTCTGCGACGAAAATTATCGAATTCACTGTACAGTCTAATATATTTTTCCTTTTCAACTTGAACAGGATCTAAATCACCGGATGATGAATGATTGTCCGATTGATTTTCAACAGACTCAGTATTTTCTGCAGATTCAGTAGAATTTACGTCCAAATTTTCTTCAGTAGGCTCGTTAGATGAATTATTTTTCTTTGTCATACTCAACAACAGAAATAACAAACATTTTGCCACTTTTAAAAAAATGCCATTCTGTCATATAAACAAAATGTCATCTAAAATTGTTTATTTTGTATCATGTTCACAGGAATTATTGAGTCATCTTCAACTGTCGTTGATATTATTCACGAGGGAACAAATATCGTATTCTATTTTGAATCAAGCATTTGCAGCGAATTCAAGATAGACCAAAGTATTTCTCATAACGGTATTTGTTTAACTGTTACAGAAATTTCTGGAACAAAATACTCTGTTACGGCTATTAAAGAAACTTTGAGTCGTACCAATCTTGGCAATCTCAAAATAGGTGACCAAGTGAACATAGAAAGATGCTTAAAAGCTGGTGATAGATTTGATGGACATTATGTTCAAGGCCATGTAGATTGTGTTGGAATCGTTGATGAAATCCACGACCTAGATGGTTCTCATATGATTTTCATTTCACACCCCAGGGAGGCAGGAATAACTGTGGGTAAAGGTAGTATTTCGGTAAATGGAATTAGCTTAACTGTTGTAGATTCTTTCCCTGATGCTTTTAGTGTTGGAATTATTCCTTACACTTGGGAACACACAAATTTGCATCAATTACAAGTTGGTGACCAAGTGAATATTGAATTTGATGTTTTGGGGAAATACCTACAAAAAATCAAACTTAATTCTTTATAAACGAAAACAACCCGATGAATGAGCGATATTTATTTCAACTCATTCTCATTAAAACTACATTTTGTTGATTTTTTTCTTTAAAACAATTCTAAATAGATAGGTTTAATTCTTTTCAATAAACACTTTTTGTTTCAAATGGTTAAATTTGTAACCAATCAATTTAAAAGATAAAAAAAAAATTTATGGGAATTTTGTCGTTCTTGTTTTCTTCTAGCATTGGCAGAAAACTAGTTATGGCAGTGACTGGAGTTTCACTCATCGCCTTTTTGGTGGTACACTGCGCAATTAATGCAACTGTTTATTTCAATGATTCTGGCGAAACTTTTAACCTCGCAGCTGAATTCATGGCACACAATTGGTTCATTCGTATTTCCGAAGTAGGACTAATGTTGGGTTTACTTATTCACATTATGCAAGGATTGTATTTAACTTTCGACAATAACGCCAAAAGAAAGTCTAAATATGGAGTTAACGCAGCAAAATCAAACAGTACTTGGTATTCAAGAAGCATGGGATTACTCGGAACCATTCTTTTACTATTTTTGGTAATGCACTTAAAAGATTTCTGGATTGTTAGTCGCTTCGACGCTCAAGGTGGATTAACTGAAGAGAAAACCTTATATCATTTCATGGTTGAAGTTTTCCAAAATCCTGTAGCGGTGACACTTTACGTTTTTGGTTGTATCAGTTTAGCATACCACTTACTTCATGGTTTTCAAAGTGCGTTCCAAACATTTGGTATCAATCATCCTGCATATACCCCTATCATCAAATCTATTGGAACAGGTTTCTCTATCATCGTTCCTTTGATTTTCGCTTCAATTCCTGTTGTATTAATGTTGGGCTTAATTAAATAAAAAGTATGAAACTAGACGCAAAAATACCTGAAGGACAATTATCCGAAAAATGGACAAAATACAAAAGTTCTGTTCCATTGGTTAACCCTGCTAATAAAAGACAATTAGAAATCATTGTTGTTGGAACCGGACTTGCTGGTGCAAGTGCCGCAGCAACGTTAGCAGAAATGGGTTATAAAGTTTCTGCATTTTGCTTCCAAGATTCACCTCGTAGAGCACATTCTATTGCAGCTCAAGGTGGTATCAACGCTGCAAAAAACTATCAAAACGACGGTGATTCAGTTTTCCGTTTGTTTTACGATACAATCAAAGGTGGTGACTACAGAGCACGTGAAGGCAACGTTCATCGTTTGGCTGAAGTGTCTACTGCAATCATCGATCAGTGTGTAGCACAAGGTGTTCCTTTTGCTCGCGAATACGGTGGAACTCTTTCTAACCGTTCATTCGGTGGTACTCAAGTTCAACGTACATTCTATGCAGCTGGTCAAACGGGTCAACAATTGCTTTTAGGTGCATATTCTGCACTTGAACGCCAAGTTGGTCTTGGTAACGTTAAAATGTATTCTCGTCATGAGATGATTGAAGTTGTTACCATTGATGGTAAAGCACGTGGAATTATTGCCAGAGATTTGGTTTCTGGTAAATTACAAAGATTCTTTGGTCATGCTGTATTGTTGTGTACTGGTGGATACGGTAACGTTTTCTACCTAAGTACCAATGCTATGGGAAGTAACGTAACTGCTGCTTGGAAAGCACACAAAGCAGGTGCTTACTTCGGTAACCCTTGCTTCACTCAAATTCACCCTACTTGTATCCCAGTTTCTGGACATTATCAGTCAAAATTGACATTAATGAGTGAATCATTGAGGAATGATGGACGTATTTGGGTCCCTAAAAAACAAAATGACGACCGCCATCCTAACGATATTCCTGAAGATGAACGCGATT
>CAZBMF010000010.1:0-17504 GCA_964492925.1 uncultured Rhizobium sp.
AGTGGTATGGTTGAAGGACATCAAAACGTTAAAAATGCAACTTCAATTGTAGATTATATCTTCAGATTATTAGGATTTGAATACTTGAATCGTGAAGATTTGGTACAAGTAAAACCAAGCGATTTGTTGCCAATGGAAAAATCAACTCCAGAAGCTCCAGTTATCTCTGAATTCAAACCAACTTTCAATCCAGAGCCGATGTCGTTAGACATGACAAGAGCCATGAAAGCTGAGGCTTCTGGTGGAGTGAAAGACATGCAAGATCATTTGAGAGAAGTTCAAAGTGATGCTCCAGCATGTAACGTTTGTGGTCATATTACAGTAAGAAGCGGCACTTGTTACAAATGTTTGAACTGTGGAAACAGTTTAGGTTGTAGCTAATAATTCGCGAAAAATAAGAAAAAAAGACCCTCTATTTTGAGGGTCTTTTTGTTTATATACAACCATTTCAGTAATTTTAAAGTCTTTTGTATCATTGAATACTAAAATTGACTTTAGTTAACAAACATATCACAAACAAAATAACCCGTAATTTTAAGTTACTGGGTTTTCTTTTATTGTTGTGTTTACAATCTTTAAAACTAGCGGCTCAGGCAGATTTTAACGTTTCACCAGACAAAGGTTGCACACCACTTTCGGTTAAGTTTACAGATAATTCAACTGGAGCGGTTAGTTGGAATTGGGATTTAGGAAATGGAAATACAAGTACTTTGCAAAATCCATCGGCCATTTATTATAATCCTGGAAAATATACTGTAAAATTAACCATAAAAGATAATAGTGGTAAAACGTTTACAGTTACAAAAACCAATGTAATACGTGCATTTAAATCGCCAAAAGCTGATTTTTCAGCGAGTCCAACAACCATTTGTTTGGGAGAAAAAGTGTCATTTACCCAAACTTCATCACCTGGAGATACCCTAATAAATAGATATTCATGGGATATGGGCGACGGAACTGTCCTGAATACTAAAAATCCCAATCATGTTTTTGGTGCTTCTGGTTTATATACCATTTCGTTGGTTGTAATTGATGCAAATGGTTGCCAAGATAAAATTCAAAAACTTCAGTACATCAAGGTGAATCCCAAGCCAGTTGCTCAATTTAAAATGGATTCGGCTTATGATTGCAAAGTGCCAACTTTTATTCCCTTTAAAAATAACAGTACTGGGAATAATTTAAAGTACACTTGGTATTTTGGTGATGGTTCAAAATCTAATTTGGCAAATCCAAGGCATCAGTATAATAATCTGGGTACTTACTCTCCAAAGTTGGTGGTTGAAGATGTAAATGGCTGTAAAGATTCTATTACTTTAACAAACTCCCTTTTCTTGGGTCCACTAAAGCCAGATTTTGTTGCAGATAAAACAATCATTTGTGGTTCTGCAGTGGTTGAATTTGATAATAAAACTGTATTTAATGGGGGACTTAAATACCTTTGGGATTTTGGTGATGGTTCTACATCTTCGAATCCTTATCCCTCAAAATTTTACAATAAGGTTGGCGTTTACTCCGTGAAATTAACAGTGCAATCTGTTTTTAGATCGTGCACAGCCACAATTACTAAAAACAATTACATTGTTGTAAACCCAAAACCAAATGGTAAAATTGAATTAAGTGATTCATTTCCTTGTAAAATACCTTTTACCACTGTTGCAAAATATGTGGATACCGCGGGTTTCACTTCTATTCAGTGGTGGTTGGTAGACAATGGAAATAAAACTAGAATAAAATATGGGACATCCAATCCCATGAATTTTACAATTAATAGCAACTCGAAGTATACCATAATTGCTTATGTGGTTAATAAATTCGGATGTTTGGATTCCTTTAAATATGAAAATCTGCAGGTACAGTTGACTAATATTTCAGTAGATGGGAATTTTACGGGTTGTGTTCCTTTGTTTTTTAAAGGGATTGCAAAGGTGTCTTCTAACAGAAAAATAATGGGTATTCAATGGCTTTTTGAAGATGGGGATCAATACTCAGGGAGTTCTGTTTTAAAGGCATTTTTAGATACAGGAGTTTTCAAGGGCACTATCAATGTAACTGTTGAAAAGGATTGTCCAATCAAATATGATTTTAAAATTCATGTTGGCCAAAAGGTGAATCCCAAATTCTTTACCCTACCGGTGGGTGAAATTTGTAACAACACTGATGGCATTAATTTTATCAATGCTACCCAATATCCTGGATTTACGATTGACAGTTTTAAATGGATTTTTGATGACTATGATCCACGAAATAAGATGCTGAAAGTAACACCTTGGAATCCATTACCAAGGCCATACACAAGGACTAATGTTTGGCATTATTACGACCGGGATACGGGTTGGTTAAAACCCGCTTTGATTGGCTATCATCATGGATGTCCGGATACGGTTTACCAAATTGATTCCATTAAAATTAAAGCAGCCTATGCGAGAATTGAATTGGATTATAATATTTGTATCAAGGGTGATTTAATAGTGAAAAATGCTTCTTCAGCTTACACGAATTGGTTATGGACAATAAATGGAAAAAATTACTATACAGATACTGTAAATTTAAATCCTTACAAATCGTATAAAATTCAATTGAAAGTTTGGGATTCTATTAGTGGTTGCTGGGATACAGTTTCAAGGATGTTTTGGCCAATGACTAGTCCTAATTTGGACTCTATCAGTATTCTTAATCAAGAACTTTGTGCTCCAGGTTTTGTGACTCTTTTGGCAAAGCACAGTGCACAGAAAATTCAGTGGACCATTAACGGAAAGGATACGGCATTTGGTATAAACGAAGTAACGTTTAAATTTGACACAGCAGGAATATATAACATCGAGGCCAACTTCATTTATTCGAAGTACTGTTCAAGATTCATCAACAATAAATTTATTGTAGGGGAATCGAATTTAAAAGGTTCAATAGTGTTGCCCAAGAGTTGTTTGCCTTCTGAAATTGTTTTGTATGACAGCAGTTATAAACCCGGTAAAAAGCATGCTTGGGTGTTAAGCAATGGCGACACCATTAAAGTGACAAATTTTGAGTCTAAATTCACCATAAAAAATTCTTTTAAGGACACCATTTGGGCGAGGTTGATTTCAGACGGTTCTTTGGTAATTTGTGAACCAAGTACGGTTATTCCCATTCCTGTTTCTGGACCTGGTTTCAAATCAAGGTTAATTTGGCAACATACTTGTTCAACAAGTATTTTAAAAGGGTATTTAGACAAAAAGAGAATCAACGCAAATTATACCTATAGTTGGGATATGGGTGATGGTAAGAAATATTCAACACAAAATATTTCACATCAATTTAATGATTCTGGTTACTACACTATCAATATAACTGTAACTGATCCCTCAACTGGTTGTGCGGCATCAGAAAGCCATAAAGTTTATTTTCCTGGTCAAAGATTGAAGGTCAATGTGAATTATACCACTGTTGGTACCAAATGTCCACCATTATTGGTTCATTTTAGGGATAGTAGCACAAGCGGTGGGGTTTCCATTGTGAAATGGAATTGGGATTTTGGCGACAACAGTTTTTCTGTTTTAAAGAACCCAAGTCATCAATACGTGAATCCGGGAAAGTATAGCATTCGATTAACCATTACAGATTCACTGGGTTGTACAGCAACAAGGTTGTTTTTGTATCTAATTTTGGTACCGGGACCAGACGGAAAGTTTAGTTTTGGACCAAAAAATGGATGTTTGCCACTAACGGTGATGTTTGCTGACTCAGTAAACAATCAAACCAAGAAGAAAGAATGGGATTTTGGGGATGGTGAAGTATTGCTTGGAAATCAAACCTCTCATCAATACAAACAAGCAGGGCGGTATATTCCTTCTATGATTTTGGAGGATTCCTTTGGTTGTAAAAGATCAATAAAGCCAAAAGATACCATTGTTGTGTATGATTTGCCACAGGCTCAATTTACTTCATCGGCAAAATGTTTGCGTGATTCTGTTGCATTTGTATCAACTGCAACGTGTTCTGATGCCAAAATCAAGGATGTATTTTGGGAAATTCAACCTGAAAACAAGGCATTCACTGGTAATGCCTTCACTTATAAGTTTAAGAATAAATTTAATTCTGTAAAAATGATTGTGAAATCGGAAAATCTTTGTGCTGACACAATGAGTTCTAATTTCAAACTTTTTCAACCAGATGCTACTTTGAATTTTCAAAATTCAATTATTTGTTTGGGTGGAAGTTGGTTGGGTTCGGTTACAACTCATTCAGACACAATTTTATCCAAATCTTTCTGGATGGTTGATGGAAAGTTTCTTGATACTGTGAATAATCTCAATTTTACACCAACAAAATCGGGAGTTTATAAAGTTCAATATTATATTGAAGATACAAAAGGCTGTTGGGATACTGCAAGCAATGGATTAAATTTAAAGGTGGGCGATACTGTGGTGCCACTATCTCCTATTTGGCGAAGGGTGAGCGTTCTTGATGATGTGTCGCACGAATTGGTTTGGAAAGAATATCCAAGTTTCGATTTTAAAGAATACAATGTATTTCAAGACAAGGGTTCGGGATATATTCCCATTCAAAAGATAACGGGTCAGAAAGATACTTTTTTGAAAATAAATGGTGTTGATGCTTTACATAGAAGTGATTGTTACAAAGTTGGATCAACCAATCTATGTGGTTATACTCAGGAAGTTGATAAGATTAAAAACCATTGCACGGTGGAATTAAGAGGATCGCCAGGATTGAATGTAAGTGTTTTGAATTGGGGTTCTTATGTTGGTTGGCCGGTAGAGCGATATGTGATTTACAGGCAAATTGATCAGGGTAATTTTGATAGCATTGGACAAGTTGATGGTAGTGAGTTGAGATTTGTGGATACAAACATTCGATGTTATAAAATTCACCATTATAGGGTTAAGGCCCACGAAAAAGGTGGATTATATGAATTTAGTTGGAGTGATACTTGTCATGTAGCACCTGTTTATTGGAACAAAGTAAAGCCACCAACCATGAGAAGGGCCACCGTATTAGACGATCAAGAGGTGAGAGTTGAGTGGCAGCAGTTAGAGAAAAATAAAATTCCATTAGAACGGTTTGTGATTGTAGGCAAGCATGGATACGATGGTTTAAGCGAATATAAATGGGTTTTAAACGCAAATAACGACTCGTTGAGGATCTTTGATCGTCAAATTGAAGTGGATCAAAATTTTGGCGTTTATAAGGTTTTGGGAATTGATGAATGTGGCGACAGTAGTATATTCTCTTCAATTGCCCAATCTATTTTGTTGAAAGTAGATTTGAATTCAAATTTTTATCCGTCGCTAAAATGGACCAAATATTTAGATTGGCAGGAAGGTGTTAAGGAGTATATTGTAGAACGCAGAACGGCTGGAGCCTTTAGTGAAATTCAAAGGGTATCTGGCAACGACACTTTTTATGTTGATGAATTGCCGAATTTTAATTGTCTTCCTAACTTAGAATATAGGATTACAGCGGTTAGGAATAAGGTTTATGGTTTGGATAGTACTTGGTACTTTAACAGCGTAAGCAATATTGATGACCCAGGCGTAGAAACAAAAGTATTTATTCCGAATGCGTTTACGCCAAATAAAAATGAATTGAATGAAGTTTTTAAACCTCAAGGAATATACATGTACCAATATTCGATGAAGATTTATAATCGTTGGGGTGAGAAATTATATGATGCTGAGGGTTGCGACCATGGTTGGGACGGAAAATACATGGGAAATTTGGCTCCAGAAGGTGTTTATGTTTATCAAGTAAATGTAAAAGGGGCCGACGGTAAACTGTATCCTTTCTTTGGTGATGTTACATTGTTGAGGTAACATCAAATACAATTTTTGGTTAACTAAGGATTTTACTCCGTTGAATTTTGTAGATTTGTAGCACATAATTCAATGGCTTTCGAGAAAATTAAACGCAGTGAAAATTACAGTGAGTGGTATAACAACCTTGTTAGCAATGCTGATTTGGCAGAGCACAGTGCTGTAAAAGGATGTATGGTGATAAAACCATACGGATATGCAATTTGGGAAAAAATGCAGCAGCAATTAGATAAGATGTTCAAAGAGACTGGACATAGCAATGCTTATTTTCCATTGTTTGTGCCGAAAAGTCTATTTGAAAAAGAGGAAAAGAATGCTGAGGGATTTGCTAAAGAATGCGCTATTGTTACGCATTATAGATTAAAGGGTGATCCTAATAATCCTGGTAAATTGATTCCCGATCCAGATTCAAAATTAACTGAGGAACTAATTGTTAGGCCCACTAGTGAAGCCATTATTTGGAATACATATAAAAATTGGATTCAAAGTTATAGAGACTTGCCAATTTTAATCAATCAATGGGCAAATGTTGTGAGATGGGAAATGAGAACGCGTTTGTTTTTGAGAACGGCTGAATTTTTGTGGCAGGAAGGACATACAGCGCATGCAACAAAGCAAGAGGCTTTAGATGAAACTGTTCAAATGTTGAATGTATATTCTGAATTTGCTCAAGATTTTATGGCTATCCCTGTAATTAAAGGTATCAAAACAGAAAACGAGCGTTTTGCAGGTGCCGATGAAACTTTTTGTATTGAGGGAATGATGCAAGACGGTAAAGCTTTGCAAATGGGTACATCGCATTTCTTGGGTCAAAATTTTGCAAAGGCCTTTGAAGTGAAATTTCAAAGTAAAGAAGGTAAATTAGATTATGTTTGGGCAACCAGTTGGGGTGTTTCTACCCGTTTAATGGGTGCTTTAATCATGGTTCATAGTGATGACGAAGGTTTGGTATTGCCTCCAAAATTGGCTCCAATTCAGGTTGTTGCTGTTCCAATCTATAAAACTGAAGAAGAACATGATGCCATCATTCAGAAATTTTCTGAGATTTTAGGTGCATTAAAGAAATTGGGAATTTCAGTGAAACTCGACGATAGAGATACGCACAAGCCTGGTTTCAAATTTGCAGAATGGGAATTGAAAGGTGTGCCTTTGCGTTTGGCAATGGGACCTAGAGATTTGGCAAATGGAACCGTTGAATTGGCTCGTAGAGACACAAAAACCAAAGAAGTGGTATCTACAGATGGAATTGATGCTTTCATTGCTAATTTGCTTGAAGAAATTCAAAATTCACTGTTTCAAAGAGCCTTATCGTTTAGAGAAGAAAAGTACTTTGAGGTGAATAATTGGGATGAGTTCTTAGACGTGATCAATAACAAACAAGGATTTGCTTATGCGCATTGGGATGGAACCAATGAAACAGAATCCAAAATCAAAGAATTGACCAAAGCCACCATTCGTTGTATTCCGTTAGACAATAAACAGGAAGATGGTGTGTGTGTGTTAACCGGTAACCCTTCAAAGCAAAGGGTGGTTTTTGCGAAATCTTATTAATTATTTCCAAATAGCGGAAACTTCTTTTCGGGTGGAATGCGATCTTTTTGTATCAATTCCACCTATAAAAAAGAATCCCAAATGTAAATCTGTCTCTTCAAGTTGAAGATAGGTTTTCATTTCTGGCGTGTTGGTGGCATTTCCGGACGTCCAATATCCTCCAAAATCGTTTACAGCATTTAATGTGAGGTACATGTTTTGAACGGCGGCACCGAGGCTGCAATATTCTTCCCAAAGTGGAATGATATTGCTTGGTTTTAAGCAAATTGCAATGGCATGAGACAATTGAAGAGGCAATTTCTTGAGTTTTTCTCTTTTCTCTTGAGGGAAATTGGGGTTGCTACCTACTTGTATCTGTTCAATTTGGAAAACCAACTGTTCAATTTTTTGTCCCTCAAAAACCACAAAATGCCAAGGAAGTGTGAGTTTGTGAGATGGTGCCCAATTGGCATTTTCGAGCATTTGTTGAATGAGTGATTTTGGGGCAATTTTCCCATTAAATTCTTTTGCGAAGTGGCTTCGTCTTGATGAAATGAGGGAATTGATATCAGTTAGGTTCATTTCTTTTTAAGGGATAATATGGGGTTTGCGAAAATGGCTGTTAAAATTATTGCAGTACCTATGTAAAAGTGAATGTTTAGGTCGTTGTTTTCATGGAAAATGAATATACCCAATATAATGCCATAAATGGGTTCGAGGTTCACTGTGAGATTGGCGGTAAAAGCGCTTAGATATTTCAAGGAGTAGGTGCCCAAATAAAAAGTTAAATTGGTGCAAAATAAGGATAATGACATTACCCAAATTAGGTCGAGGGCGCCATTTTGTAGGTTATTGGGATCAAACAGACTGAAGTTTAAACTTGGAAGCCATTGTATTTCGTTGGAAATAAAAGGAACAAGCATAGATAGGGCAATTGCACCTGAGAGCATTTCTATGGCGCTAATGGCCATTGGGTGAAGGGAATTGATGTGTTTTTTGTTTAATGTGGTAAATAAGGCCGCCAAGGCTGCACTTATTAATCCTGTTCCAATTGCCCAAGGGTAAGAAATTTTGGTATTTGTATTTTCTGGAAGGGATAAGCTTATAAAAAGTACCCCTACAATTACAATAAGTCCAATGAGGATGTCCTTTTTGATGAATTTGGATTTCAACACAATGGGTTCAATGATTGCAGCAAAGAACGAGGCTGAACCGAGGCAAGCGAGTGTAATAGAAACGGAATTGCCAAATTTGATGCTTCCATAGAATGTGAGCCAATGGGCGCACACAATGAGTCCGATACCAAAGAAATTGAGAAATACTTTTTGGGATATGGTTTTGAGATTTCTCCAAACTACTGGGAAAAAGAAGTATGCAATAGCCGCAAACGACATTCTATGCCAAACGAGGGTAAAGGAATCGTAGGAAATGAGTTTTCCGAGTATGGCGGTAAATCCCCACAGAAACACAGCAATGTGTAAAAAGAGGAGGGCTTTAAAGTTGTTGGATTGGTTCACGGTGTCTTTATAAAAAATCAAGGCCGCGCTGAAGAGGCACGGCCAGGATGTTGGTATATAAAAGCGCGTAACAGTTGGCGTTATCGAAATTCGATAACATTACAAATATACAATGCGAATTTTTGAATGTCAAGTACAAAAGAAATTAGTTGTATTTTCCTTTGAACTTATCCTTAATTTCATTCACAATGTTGCGTAATTCCTGTTCTTTATCTTTGTTCATGATGAGTAAAACGTCATCTGAATCAACCACTACTACGTTGTCTAATCCACTTGTAACCAACAATTTGTTGTTGGTAGAAAACACTAGGCTATTGGTGGTTTGGTACGATTTGATATTTTTCCCAATGAGACTATTATTTTGGACATCTTTGTTTGAAACATCCCATAAACTTTTCCAAGTGCCAAGGTCACTCCAGCCAAAATTTGAAGGAAGTACAAAAACATTTCTGTCTTTTTCTAAAATTCCATAGTCGATTGAAATGCTCGGACATTGACCGTAGGCAATATCTAGATCTGCTTTGTATTTAGGAGACTGAAAGTCGAGATCAGCAAAGAGCTGATGAATTTCAGGAAGAAATTGTTCAATACGGTTCACGATGGCTTTGTTGCTCCAAACAAATATTCCGGCGTTCCATAAGAATTCTCCGCTATCAACAAAGGTTTTAGCAATTTCTTCGGTTGGTTTTTCTGTGAAAGTTTTTACCGAATGTATACCTGATTCGTTGGCAACTGGATTAAATTGAATATAGCCATAACCGGTATCGGGTCTACTTGGTTGAATTCCAAGGGTAACAAGTGCATCATTTTCTTCGGCAAATTTGAGTGCTTTTTTTGATGTCTCGATAAATTGAATTTCTTGCGTAATCAAATGATCTGAAGGTGCAATGATGCAAATGGCTTCAGGATTCAGTTGTTTGAGTTTATAGGAGGCCAATGCAATACACGGAGCGGTATTTCGTGCGAGTGGTTCTTCTAAAATTTGTTCTCTTTTTATTGAGGGAATATGTTCAAGTACTAAGTCTACATAATCTTGATTTGTAACTACATAGATATTTTCTTGAGGGATAAATTGTGCGAATCTATTGTATGTTTGAAGAATGAGAGATTGACCGGTACCCAAAATGTCCATGAATTGTTTCGGGAAGCTTTTTTTGCTTACAGGCCAAAATCTTGAGCCGATTCCACCGGCCATAATAATTACATAATGATTTTGATTGTTGCTCATTGAATAAATGTTAAATAATGCCTTCAGAATAAAGGTCGTGAAGGTGGATGAACCCAAAGTACTGATTGTTTTTAGTCACAATTAGTTGGGTGATTTTTTTATCTTGCATGATGGCCGCGGCTTCAGTAGCCATGGCATCGGATGAAATACTTAAGGGGTTGGTAGACATGAAGTCTGTGGCGGTGATATTTTGGAGATTCTCAAATTTGTTGAGCATTCTTCTGATATCGCCATCGGTAATTACCCCTATAATTTCATGATTGTTATTTAAAACGGCTGTAGCACCAAGTCTATTTTCACTGATATTAACCACAATATCTTTCCAATGTGTATCGGGAAGCACATTGGGTTTTTGATTTTTAGTGGCAATTTCCTCACACTTCAAATACAATTTTTTACCAAGTGCTCCTCCTGGATGAAATTTAGAAAAATCTTGTCCTGAGAAATTTCTAAGTTGCAAGAGTGCAACAGCTATGGCGTCGCCCATTAATAGTTGTGCGGTGGTGCTAGTGGTAGGAGCCAAATTATTGGGACAAGCTTCTTTGTCGATTGTAGTATCAATCACCAGGTCTGCCATTTTAGCCAAATCAGATTGCAAATTTCCAACGATGGCAATGAGTGTATTCCCAAATTGTTTCAACAAAGGAGCGAGAGATTTGATTTCGGGAGTATTTCCACTTTTTGAAATGGCAATAATTACATCATCTTTTTGTATCATTCCTAGGTCGCCATGAATGGCATCGGCGGCATGCATAAAGAGAGCAGGTTGGCCGGTGCTATTGAGAGTTGCGCTGATTTTTTGGGCAATGATGGCACTTTTGCCGATTCCCGTAAGTACAACTCTGCCAGACGATTGTAATATTTTTTGGATGGCTTTTACAAAATCATCTTGAATATAATTCGGTAAAACCTTCAAAGATTGAAGTTCATTTTCGATGGCTTCTTTGGCCACTTTTTGAATCATATTTTCTTGGATCGTGCTCAATTGTGCTCTTTTTTGTTCAAATTAACTAAAAAAATGTGACTTCAGGGCTGAAATTTGGTGATTGTCGTTAAATAATTATTACCAATTCAAAAAAAGGTTGTATCTTCACATCATGGTTTATGGGCAAATTGATTTGCCAATTCATAATCTTTAATAACTTTAAAATAGACAGCTTAATAGATATTTAAAAATTGTATGCAAGCAGCATTTCAAGATGCCAAAGATCCTAAAAAATGTTTGAAGGAATTTTTTGGTTTCGACGGATTTAAGGGAAATCAAGAGGTAGTCATCAAGAGTATTCTAGGTGGGGAAGATTGTTTCGTGATTATGCCAACAGGCGCAGGGAAATCACTTTGTTACCAATTGCCAGCTTTGATGATGGAGGGTACCGCTATTGTTATTTCTCCATTGATTGCGTTGATGAAAAATCAGGTCGACAATATTCGTGGTTTTTCAAATAGCAATGGACTTGCGCATTTTCTGAATAGTTCATTGAGCAAAACAGAGTTGAATAGGGTTGTTACCGATATGTTAGCCGGTGATACCAAACTTTTATATGTAGCTCCGGAAACCTTGAAAAAAGAAGAAACATTGGAGCTATTAAGTCGTGTTAAAATTTCTTTTGTTGCGGTAGACGAAGCGCATTGTATATCGGAGTGGGGACATGATTTTAGACCTGAGTACAGAAAAATCAGGCAAATGGTAAAGGCCATTGGAGAAGTTCCAATTTTGGCATTAACGGCTACTGCAACACCAAAAGTTCAATATGATATTCAGAAGAACTTGGGTATGTTGGAGGCTAAATTATTCAAAAGTTCTTTCAACCGCGGAAACTTGTATTACCAAGTGAAACCAAAAGGTAGAAAAGATATCGTGCATAAAGAAATTCTTTCCTTTATCAAGCAACATAACAACCAATCTGGTATTGTTTACTGTTTGTCGAGGAAGAAAGTAGAGGAGATTGCAGAAATGCTCAAAATGAATGGCATCAAAGCGTTGCCATATCATGCTGGGTTAGATGCCAAAGTCAGGGCGCATCACCAAGATGCATTTTTGATGGAAGATTGCAATGTAATTGTTGCAACCATTGCATTTGGAATGGGAATTGATAAGCCAGATGTAAGGTTTGTTATACATTATGATGTTCCTAAGAGTTTGGAGGGATATTATCAAGAAACAGGGCGTGCTGGAAGAGATGGTATGACAGGTGATTGTTTGTTGTATTACAATCCGAACGACGTAGAGAAACTTGAGAAATTCATGAAAGATAAACCTGTTGCAGAGCAGGAAATTGGTGGATTGTTAATTGCTGAAACTGCCGCTTTTGCTGAAAGTTCTCAATGTAGAAGGAAATTGTTGTTGCATTATTTTGGTGAAGGATTTGAAGAAAAAGATTGCAATAAAATGTGCGATAACTGTGCACATCCGAAACCAAAGCAAGATGTATCAAGAGAATTGATAAAAGGGCTTCAGTGTTTTGAAGCCTTGAAATCGGAATTTTCCATGAACCACATGGTAAATTTCTTGGTAGGAAATAAGGCTGATTCTAGCATTAAGTCTTATGCGCATGAGGGACATACACATTTTGGTGCTGGCAAAGACAAAGACAAATTGTTTTGGAAGTCACTCATTAGATTGGCATTGGTAAACGGATATCTCAACAAAAATATTGAAAAATATGGATTGTTGAGTTTAAATGAAGCCGGCAAGAATTACTTGAAAAATCCAATTGCTCATGAAATGGCAGTAGACGTGGAGTATGACAATGTAAGCGAAGATGATTTCGAGAGCTTCAAGTTAGAGAGTGTTTGTGATGAAGTATTGTTCTCTGATTTGAAAGATCTCCGACGTAAAGTTGCAAAAGAGAAAGACCTTCCTCCATACGTGATTTTTCAAGATCCTAGCTTGGAGGATATGGCCATTAAGTATCCTATTACCATAGAAGAATTGGCGAATATCAATGGGGTGGGAAAAAATAAAGCCCAAAAATTTGGTGCTCCTTTCATCGATTACATTGAAAAATACGTTGCCGAGAATGATATAGAACGTCCAATGGACATTGTACTAAAGGGCAATTCAGAAAAATCGGCAAAGAGGGTGAGCATCATTCTGAACATTGATAAAAAAGTTGATTTGCCAGATATCGCAAAGCAATTGGGAATTGAATTTGATGATTTAATTGGCGAATTGGAGCAAATAGTGAACACTGGTACCAAATTGAATATCAAATATTTCTTAGGTCAGTTTTTAGATGAAGACTTGCAAGACGAAATTACTCAGTATTTTAGGTCGGTTGAAGTAGAAGACGTTGATGCTGCTGTTGATTATTTTGATGGCGAATTTTCTTACGAAGAATTGAAATTGATGCATTTGCAGTTTGTTTCGGATTTGGCTAATTAACATTTTGGTATAACTTTTATTTCGAAGGCAATTTAATTTGGTCTTATTTTTGCAGATAAGTTTCACAACCCAATTGCCCAAAATACTTTGACACAAAATCCTCATACATTTGAAGCATTGTTCAGGAAGTTTCGTCCTGGATTGATTGCCTTTGCCACTTCAATTATTGGCAAAAGCAATGATGCTGAGGAAATTGTACACGATGTTTTTATTGCAATTTGGAATCAGAGCGATGGATATTTGGAAGAAGGCGGGATAAAAAGCTATCTATTTACTGCAGTAAAAAACAGATGTTTGAACTTCATCAAAAAGGCCAAATTGGATTATTCAGACTTAACAGAAGATACTCCGGTTCTTGATAAAGCAGTCAATGTTCAAACTCAATTAGAGGCTAAGGAAGCAGAGCAAAAAATTCATGCACTTATTGATATGCTGCCAACAAAATGTAGGCAAATCTTTTTAATGAGTCGAATTTATGAATTGAGTTATAAGGAAATTGCCCAAGTTTTAGATATCACGCCTAAAACAGTTGAAAACCAAATAAGCATTGCTTTGAAATTCTTGAAAGAGCACTATTTAAAGCACTGAGGTATATAATTCAACATAATCTTTGAGAATGTTGCTTAAATCGAACTCTTTTGACTTTAAAAGGGCATTTTTTCTGAACTGCGTTAATACATTTTCATCGGATAAGATATAAAGTGCATCTTTCGCCATTTTGTTTACATCGCCAACATCTGATAAAAATCCGTTGACTCCATTTTCAATTACTTCGGGCAATCCACCAGCATTAGAGCTAATAACAGGTACTTCACAGGCCATTGCTTCCAAAGCAGAAAGTCCAAAGCTTTCTCTTTCAGACGGCAACAGAAATAGGTCACATACACTTAAAATTTCTTCTATAGCCTCTTGCTTTCCTAAAAATGTAACCTTGTCGCAAACGTTTAATTCCCTACACACTTTTTCAATATGACTTCTTTCAGGCCCATCGCCTATTAGAAGTAATTTAGCAGATATGGATTGTTGAACAATTTCAAAAACCCTGATAACATCTTCAACGCGTTTTACCTTCCTAAAGTTTGAGGTATGCACCAGAATTTTCTCATTGTTTGGTGCAATGGCTTTTTTGAAGTGTTCTCTGGGTTTTTTATTAAACCTTGTGAAGTCAATGAAATTGGGAATTACATGAATTTCACGTCGAATTTGAAAATGTTCCAATGTATCGGCTTTCAGGCTATGAGAAACGGCGGTTACTGCATCTGAGTTATTGATGCTCCAACTTACAACAGGTTCATAAGAGGCTTCTCTTCCAACGAGTGTAATATCTGTGCCGTGAAGTGTTGTTACCACAGGAATGGTGATGTTTTCTTCCTTCAAAATTTGTTTCGCCAACAAAGCAGCTGAAGCATGTGGAATCGCATAATGAACATGTAATACTTCTAAATGTGCTGATTTTACAATATCTACAATCTTTCCAGCCAAGGCAGTTTCGTATGGTGCATGTTCAAAAAGTGGATATTGAGGGATGATGACTTCGTGGAAAAAGATATTCTCCATGAAAAAATCAAGCCTTGCTGGTTGGTTGTAACTAATAAAGTGGACTTCATGTCCTATTTTTGAAAGCGCTTTACCCAATTCTGTAGCCAAAACTCCACTGCCACCGAAGGTGGGATAAAGCACAATACCGATTCTCATATTTATACTAACAAAGTTCAACAAAAAATGGCTTAATTGCTAATGAAATTATGAAAGAAATTGAAGAGGAAATTTTCAGCGATGCATATTATATGAGGAGGGCATTAGACCTCGCTCACCAGGCTTTCGAAGAAGATGAAGTTCCAATTGGTGCAATAGTGGTTGCCGATAAAAAAATTATTGGAAAGGGTTATAACCAAACGGAAAAATTGATGGATGTAACGGCACATGCGGAAATGTTGGCCATTACCAGTGCAGCACAATACATGAACAGCAAGTTTTTGGATGAATGTACCTTGTATGTTACCATTGAACCTTGCGTGATGTGTGGAGGTGCCTTAAAATGGGCGAGGTTTGGCAGGGTGGTTTTTGGTGCTACTGAACCTAAATTTGGCTATTCCAATGTTTCAGACAAAATATTATATCACAAAACCGAAGTCGTTCGGGGCGTGTTGGCCGATGAATGTGCGGAGATAATGAAGAATTTTTTTGCAGAAAAGCGAAAATAAATCCCAATTTTATTTGCAAAAATAGCAACTTACCTTTCGTAAGCGCCCAAATCTGGAATGGATTTTCGTAATTTCCCATTGATATCAATGAGTACCGGAGGATTGCTATTTTGCGCTTTACCTATTGCATCGGAGGTAGAATCCAAACCATAGTTACCTGTTTCATATTTAATGAATTTGGGCTTTTTATTGATGAAGTTGAGGGTTGAATTAAAAAATTTGTCGGTGTTTCGGTATTTGATGATGTTGGATTCAGCAATAACCTCAAATGTGGTATTTTGTACTTTGTCTAAGTACACTTCGTCGAAGTTTGGTCCATCAATGATACAATTTTTAACTGATGCTGATAAGGGTTTACTGTTCAGCAAGACACCGTTTTCATTTCTTTGGGTATTGGTGAGGGCAAAGTGACCCTGTTGTCGTGAAGTATAACCGGAATATTCAGCAAAGGTGCAGTGATTGAAGGAATATTGTCCCCCCAAAAAAGCCAAAAACGTATAAGTTCCCGCATCGGCAAAAAGGCAATTGGTGGCGCTGATATTAGAGGTAACCCCAATGATACATGCTTGTCCGCAATACTGAATTTTGCATTGATCGAGTTGAATACACGGATTGTTGCCATTGCTTAAAGAATCTACACGAATTCCGATGATGGCGTTTGTGATATCAGCAAATTTGAATTTCCCAATTCCACCAGGAAGGAAATAGAAGCCTCCCCATTGATTGGGTAACAAGGTAGTTGAGAACACAGGTTTATCGCCTCTAAAGGACACTCTATTTGATTCATTACCAAGTACATTTACATTGCCTTGAACCAAAATACCGGTGTATCGAGTGGGTTGCGGAGCAGAAGTAAAAACTTGTACACCAGCGTTGATGGTGAAATTTGAATATTGTGGAACCAATATATTTCCAATAATTACATAGGGCTTTTTGGTATCGTTCCAAACGGTGTTATTGGGAATCACAGAATCTTGGTAGTAATGTGCATCCCAGCCGTATGCCGCAAGAATCAATTTGGAAGAAGATTGTCCAACTGTTGCCAAAACACTATCCAAAACGAGGGCTGGATTTAGGGTGTTGTTGGCTTCGAGTGCACATTGAACAAACATAAAGACACTGTCGTTGGGACCAATTTCTAGATCTTTAATTTCTGGACCAGCAATACCATCAATGTTGAATTTATAGGGGGAGTTTTTACCTCCACCAAGTTTAAAATTGGCTTTTACCCAGGCATTTTCAGGATTTTTGATACTGAGTATTTTGGTTACTGAAATGGGATAGGTAGAGCCGGATGGACGGGTAAAAATTGTATCGAAAAGGATTGTATCTTTTGAGATTTGGAGAGAGGTTGAACCTGAGAAAATAGATTCATCGGCACAAGCATTTAAGATGATTGTGAGGATAAAAAATAAAAGGATATTTCTGAGGGACATTAACATGATAGAAATGGCAAATATCGTTTATTTATACATGTCTTCGTTGTGCAAGATACTCATATAGCTGTAATATCGTTCAGCGGGAATGATTTCTTGTTCAACAGCGTTTAAAATGGCACATTCAGGTTCATGTTCATGTTTGCAGTTATTAAACTTACACTTGCTCATGGTTTGTCTGAATTCTGGAAAATAATGTGAAATTTCTTCTTCTGGAATATCCACTACTCCAAAATCTCTAATTCCAGGAGTATCAATAATTTGTGTATGATTTTCGAGCATGAACATTTCAGCAAATGTTGTGGTATGTTTTCCCTTTTCATGGGTGGCTGAAATTTTACCAACTTTGGCATTTACATTGGGGAATAAGGTATTGAGAATGGTAGATTTCCCA
>CAZBMF010000010.1:17514-36089 GCA_964492925.1 uncultured Rhizobium sp.
TGAATGCCCGGCTAATAAGATTCTTTTTCCTGAAATAAATTCGAGCAATGGATTTAGTCCTTCATTATTTTTTGCAGATCCAGTAAGAATGATAACTTCGGCATTTTTATAAATTCGATTGAGTTCAAAGACAAATTTTTCACTTTCATCGCCAAGAAGGTCAGTTTTATTGATAAACAGAACTGCGGGTACGTGGAAAGCTTGACAGCAAAGCAGGAAACGGTCAATAAATCCTAGTGAAGTTCTTGGAGCAACCAAACTGGCCACGAGCACTGCAGCATCTAAATTGGTGGCCAGAATTTGTCGTTTGGAACTGAGTTTATTGGCTTTTCTGATAATCCAATTGTTTCTTGGAAAAACCTCAGTAATGGAAGCGGTATCTTCATAATTGGGATCTGGTTCAATATTCACCAAATCACCAACGGCCACAGGATTGCTGGTGTCAAGTTCCTGGAGTCTCATTTTGCCTCTGGTTCTAGCGCGCAGAATTTTACCGTCATTGGTTTGCACAATGTACCAACTACCTGTAGATTTGATGACGGTTGCTTCAATCATTCATTAAAAAATACTCTCACAAATGGATTTTGTTTGCGAGCTTTTACCCATGGTATAGAAGTGAAGAACTGGCACGTCGTGTTTCATGAGTTCTTTGCATTGTTCAATGGCCCAACGAGTGCCTAAAGCGGTTACATCTTGATCGTTTTTACATTTTTCAACTTCGTTTGTCAGTGCTTCAGGCAAATCTATGTTGAATATCTTCGGCAATGCCAACATTTGTTTTTTGGTAGACAAAGGTTTGATACCTGGAATTATTGGCACATTGATGCCATTTTCTCTGCAACGTTTTACAAAATCAAAGTAGTATTGATTGTCGAAAAACATTTGCGTAACCAGAAAATCTGCACCTGCTTCGACTTTTCTTTTCAGGTATTTCATATCTGTTTGCAAATTGGGTGCATCTGCATGTTTTTCTGGGTAACAGGCTGCCCCGATACAAAATTCAGATTCATGAGTAACAGTTAATTCTTCATCCAAATAGATACCAGAATTCATGTTTTTAATTTGATGAATGAGATCGAGGGCATTTTTATTTCCGTTTATTTCGGGTTCGAAATAGAGGTCACCCTTTCGTGCATCACCTCTAAGGGCGAGTACGTTGTCTATCCCCAAAAAACTCAATTCAATTAAAGCGGTTTCTGTATCGTCTTTTGAGAATCCACCGCAAATTAGATGTGGAACAGCGTCAATTTTATAGTGATTTTGTATGGCTGCGCAAATGGCAACGGTGCCTGGTCTTTTTCTGGTAGAAATTCTGTCGAACGAACCATCAGCTCTCTTTTTTAGCACAAAATCTTCACGATGGTAGGTAACATCAATGAAAGATGGGTTAAATTCTAATAGCGGATCAATGGCATTGTAAATGCTTTGAATACTTAGTCCTTTCAAAGGAGGTAGGATTTCAAAAGAGAAAAGGGTTGATTTTCTATTTTGAATATGGTCAATAATTTTCATTAGAATTGAACGTCTTTTGTTATGGTTTCAGTACCTCTTACAAAGGTAACTGTGGTTTTTTCACCTGCGGAAAACTTACTCAAGGCGCTCATGTAATCTTCAACACCTGAAATGCTATGACTACCTAAAGAGATGATAACATCGTTTTTTTGAAGTCCTGCCTTGGCGGCTGGTTTATTTTCAGAAACGCCATCAATTCTCATTCCTTTTCCGGAAAAAGAGTAATCGGGCATTACGCCCATAGTAATTTTGAATTTTGTTCTCCCTGGAGATGGGTCTTTTGTTTTTGAGAATGGCAGTTTTTTACCTTTACTGCTGAGTTTAATCATTTGTTTGATAACCTCAATGCTGTTGTACATGCCCTGATAATTGATTTTGTTTTCATCGTCTTCTGGGGTGTGGTAATCACGGTGTTGTCCGGAGAAGAAGTGTAAAACTGGGATATTTTCTAGGTAAAAACTAGCGTGGTCTGAAGGTCCCATTCCACTTTCGGTGGTTGCAATTTTTAATTGGGTTGTATCAATGGTTACTTTAGATAATGATTTTGACCATTCAGGCGAAGTTCCAACCCCGTTGATAGTTAAGGTTTGTTTGCTTGAATCGATTCTTCCAAGCATGTCGATATTGATTACAAAATTGATATTTTTAAGGTCAATTTCTGGATTTTGGATAAAGAATTTAGAGCCAAGAAGTCCAAGTTCTTCACCACTAAAGGCCAAAAATAGGTAGTTATTTTTGCGGTATTTCCAACCTTTGAGTTTTCTAGAAAGTTCGAGCATTGTAGCAACTCCCGATGCATTATCGTCGGCGCCATTGTGAATACCCGAGATTCCTTTAACTCGGCTATTGTCGTATTCATTGTTTCCAATGTGGTCATGATGAGCACAAATAACCACAGTTTTTTTTCTGAACCAGTTTTTCTTAAAACCAATCACATTGTGTCCAACAGCAGTTGGAGCGAAAAGGTAACTTTTTAGGGTGACTTTAAGTCCAGCGGGAAAAGAAGGCTTGGCTTTAAAGAAGAAAACCGGCATTTTGGAAGGGATGATGGTTCTTGAAAGTTGACCACTTGGATTTTCATCGTTCATGTTGCTCTTCAAGAATATAATTCCAATTGCACCATGGTTTTCAGCTTCTTTAACCTTTGTTGTAATATCAGCATATTCGGCCAAAGGAGAATGTGGATTTTCACTTTGTGCAAAATACCCCAAACGCATGATTACAATTTTTCCTTTCACGTCCATTCCGTTGTAATCATCTTTATTTTCTTTAGGACAAACTATACCATAACCAATATCGATGGTTTCTGCAGTCACGGAATCGTTATTTGCAGAAGGTGAAAGTGGGTAATATTCATCAAATAGTTGAAATTCTTTGGCTGTTCCAGAATTGTCTTGTGGTAGAATGGCCATTCTGCATTTAGGAGAGGCTATTCTCATTTGGATAATGCTAAATTCCTGAAATCCTTCTTTTCCAAGAAGTTTTAATTTATTTTTTTTGAATTCTTTACGAATATATTCGGCACTTGCTAATTCTCCGGGAGATCCAGTTTGGCGACCTGCTAAAGCGTCGGAGGCAAGAAAGCTGATATCGGCTTTCAATCGAGCTTTAATTTCTTCGGCTTCTTTGTTTTGCGCAGTCAATGTCCCCACAAAAAATAAAGACACACACACAGCGAGATTACGAATATTAAAAAATTTCATAGATGGTTTTGATTAAAATAATTGAAGATAAAGTTGCAAATATAATTCTTAGCCAGAAAACCGATACTTTCTGAGCTGTTTTCTGTCCAAAAGATGAAAAAAAGATGACGCCTATGGCCATAGGAACAAAGTAAGGCCAAACAATAAATCCAGTTTGGGGGAAAGAAATGCCAAATTGATTGAGTTGAATCACATTTTGTGCTGAGATGTATTGAAAAATGGGGAGAATTGAAATCAAAGGAACAATGCTCAGACTCAAGGCGGTTGCTTCATGAATGGGTTTTTTTAACAGCCACCGGAAGAGAGGCACCATTACAATACCTCCACCTAATCCACTCAAAGAAACGACGATTCCTGAGAAAATTCCGACCAAAATTTGAATAGAAATGGGATTTTGAACGGCAAAATTGTTAGTTGGGTTGTCTGTTTTCTTGCCAAACAGCATGTTTGTAATGGAAATCACTAGAAACAATAAAAATACTGATTGAAATTTTTCTCTGTGATACCAAGTTCCATTTTGGATGAGGTAACTGAGGGTTCCGGCAGAAATTGCACCAGGAATTCCAACGTAAAGAGAATTTTTAAAGTTGTAAACGCCCAATTTGATTTGCCTAAAAATGCCAGAAATTCCGGATAAAAATACGAGACCAAAAGAATTGGCCAAAGTAAATTTAACTATGGTATCGCTTTGTAAATGAGGATGTTGTGAAAGTAGTAATCCCAATAATGGAATGTAAATTAGTCCGCCACCCACACCCAATAAACCGGCTAAAAATCCACCCAAACAACCACCAACAATGAGTAAGATTAGGTCTTGAATCATTGCTTTAAAATGGTTTTAATGCGTTCTGGATTTTGAAGGATATCGATACATTTTTTAATTTCCGAATCGATTTTCAAGGATTCAAGGTTAAAATTTTGATTGTTTAAATTTCTTTTGAAAATGGCCATTTTGAGTTGAGCCAGAAGAGGTTCTTTGGCTGCTTTCATGCCAGTAGATAGCACATTGGCAATTTTTTTATCATCTAACTGAAAAAGCCCCATTTGTTGCACCCACGTGGTGTCTATTCCTTGTTTTTTGAGGTGGTTTTGCCAATTTTTTTGCATGATAGGCGGAGCAGTTTTGAGTACAAATTGCTCGAAATTTGGCATTAAAACTTGGTCGAAATTCATCGACATGATGTTCGGATAAGCAAGGTTAAATTGGTTTGCCCAGTCGAAAATAAAATATTCTTTGTCGAACCATTGAACGAGGTTAGCACCGTCGAAAAGAGGAAAAAAAACATCTGGATCAACACCACCTGCATCGAAAACAATTCTTCCTTTACTGGTTTTAAAGGTCACTTTTTCTTGATCTGATTTGATGGTTGCTTTCCCATTTTCATCTTTTTCGTTGTATTGTAATTTTTGGATACATCGACCACTAGGGGTGTGATAGCGGGCTGTGGTAATTTTCATTTGGGTGCGGTAAGGCAAATTTGAATAATTCTGCACCAACCCTTTACCAAAGCTTGTTTGTCCAGCAATTACCGCTCTATCCATATCTTGTAGGCTGCCACTTACAACTTCAGAAGCGGAAGCGGAATTTTTGTTAACCAAAACCACCAAGGGCAAATCTGGGGCAATGGCGTTTCCTGCTGTGATCCATTTTTTAGGGCCATCTTCATTTTTTCCCTTTAGGGTAACAACGAGTTTGTTGTTGCCAACAAAGAGTCTCACTATATCTACTGCTTCATTTAAAAGTCCGCCGCCATTGTTTCTTAGGTCTAAAACAAGTCCTTTCAAATTGCCGGTAGCTTGAAGTTTTTTAAGTTCTGTTTCAATTTCATCGGAGCATTTTTGTCCAAATTCATCGAGTTTTATGTAGCCAATGTTGGAAGAAATAAATCCGGCATAAGGCACATTTTTGGTGGTTACATTGACTCTAGTAACTTTTTTGGTTATGGTTTGATTTCCACGGAGCACAGTTACTTCGAAGCTGGTGTTTGGTGCGCCTCTAAAGTATTGAAATACTTCTTCTTGTGGTTTATTTTTGAGGGATATTGTTTCGTTATCTTTTTTAATGGCTGTAACCAAATCACCAATTTTTATTCCAGCTTTATCGAAGGCAAAACCTTCAAAAACTTCTGAGATGGTAGGATATTCATTTTTCTTATAGATAACCTGACAACCCACTCCACCGTATTCACCTTGACGTTCTATTAGAGCTTCTTCTGCTTGATATTCGCTAAAAAAAACTGTGTATGGATCTAGGCTTGAAAGCATGGAAGAGATGGCTGTTTTGATGAGTTTTCCGGGTGGAACTTCATCAACGTATTTGTCGCCAACTTCTTTATAAACTGCGGCAAAAATTTCTAAATTTTTTGAAAATTCGAAGAGGTCATTTGCAATTCTTGCGCCAGAATTAAGGAAAAATGCCAATAGGCAAAGAATGAACCATTTTGGAATTTTAATTGTCATTTTTTCAAAGATACAAAAGGATTTAATAAGAACGATGAAAAGGTTAAAATGGTTTGATGGTGAATATCTTTTGTGAAAGGCGTAATTTTGTAAAATGGAATTGAAGCATACATTTTCATTGCAAGAGAAATTTGCCAATTGGGTGATGGATCTTGTTGTAAAGGCCGGAGTATCAAAAGAATCAGCATTGATTGTGAAATTGTTGATTTTATTATCAATGCTTATTTTATTGGTGGTTTTATTGGATTGGATTTCAAGGAAAACCATTTTGGCGTTGGTAAAACACTACGCTAGCAAGCGCAACAACAAATTCATGGATATTTTGGTTGAAAAGAAAATTTTCAAGCATTTGGGACATGTAATACCTGCAATTTTTGCGAAGTATACCATGCCATTGGTATTGTTTGAATTCAAAAATTTCTTGCCTTTTGCTCAAGGTGTATTCGAAATCATCATGGTAGTGGTGATTGTGATGTTTTTGCAGGCAGTATTAAAAGTAATGAAGGTTATTTTAATGGAAATTGAAAGCCTTAAAGACAAGCCTGTGGCTTCGTTTACGCAATTGTTTGGGATTGTAATCAATGTTTTGGCTTTGCTTGTAATCATTTCAATTGTTACCGGAAAACCATTATGGGCTTTATTCACAGCAGTGGGTGCAATGTCTGCTGTTTTGGCTTTGGCATTCAAAAATATTTTAATGGGATTTGCGGCTTCAATTCAAATTTCGACCAACGATTTGTTGAGAAATGGCGATTGGGTGGAGTTTTCGAAATATGGTGCGGATGGAATTGTGACCGATATAAACTTGGCTACTGTGAAAATCAAAAACTGGGACAATACGGATACCACCATTCCTACAACAGCGTTCACCACTGAATCTTTTAAAAACTGGCGCGGGATGGAAGAATCTGGCGGAAGAAGAATTAAGAGAGCAGTGTTTATTAAAATATCAAGCATTCAATTTTGCACCGATAGAATGTTGGAAAAATACAAGAAAATACAATTAATCAAATCTTACATCGAGGAAAAACAGCCTGAAATTGATGCTTACAACAAAAGCATGGGTTTTGATAAGTCGATAAAGGGAAATGGCCGACATTTAACGAATTTGGGATTGTTTAGGGTTTATTTGAAAGCTTACATTGAGTCATTGAATTCTGTGAATAAAGATATGGAGCATGTGGTAAGGCATTTGGCGCCAACAGACAAAGGTTTACCAATTGAAATCTATTGTTTTGCGAAAGAGAAAAAGTGGGTTGGATTTGAAGACACCCAAGCAGATATTTTCGATCATGTTTTCTCGGCAGTGAGGGATTTTGATTTGGAAATGTTTGAAAGTCCATCGTCGGATTTTCATGGAGAAATTGAAGCAGATTCATTGGTTTAATCCAACACGGCAATTCAAAAAAAACGACCAAGAAATTGGTCGTTTTTTTATTGTGATAAAATTTGTATTTATTTTAAGTTAAATTTGAAATTATTCTTAAATATGCAAAAAATAAAGTTTAAATTATTCTTATATATCGCAACATTTGTAGTGGGTTCATCGGCGTTTGGTCAATTGTCGGGGAACTATACCATTGGTGGAACCACTTCCAGTTCGAATTTTGCAACGTGGTCTGACTTTACAACAGCAGTAAGTGGAAATGGGGTTAGTGGGAATGTATATGTAACGGTAGTTTCAGATTTAACAGTGACATCGGTGGTTCAATTTTCGCAAAATGCCACGAACCCAACGTCCTCCACAAAAAAGATTTACATCAATGGCAATGGTAAAAAGGTGAGCGGAAGTTTGTCGTATGAGGTTTTGCATTTTAATGGAATTGATTATTTGGAAATAAAAAACTTGAAAGTTGTAAATTCAAGTGGTTCTACCTTGGTACAAGGGGTAAGGTTTTCGAATGGGGCAAATTACAATGTTTTGGATTCTTGCACTGTAGATTTGTCGGGGATGTCCACAACCTCTGTTCCTGAAGGGGCTTATTTGTCGTTTGCCTCAAACAATACATCGTTGAGAACCACTACTTCTTCGCACAATGGCATTGGCAATGTGGTTAAGAACAATATATTTACCACATCATCTTCGAATTCACCTGGACCGGCATTTGGAATTGTGGATCAACAGGGAACATCGGTATACGCAACCACGAGTAGTGGCAATTCTTTCTTAAACAACAAAATTTTAAACGTTTATTCTGTAGGGGTTTTTGCAAAATATGTAAATGGAGAACAGTTTATTGGCAATGAAATTAGTAGGGAAAAGGCGAGTTCTAATTCATTGATGGATACTTCAATGATTGGTATTTTTATGTCGGATGCCTATGTTACTGCTGGTTCTAATGTTGCAAGTCAAACTTTGATTCATGATTTTCCATACAAAGGTTACTCGAGTGGTTCAAATGGGTTGTCTAATTTCATTGGTATTTATTTTTACAATGTTTACGGTTCATCTTCTTACACCAATAAAATTGAGAAAAACAATATTTACAATATAGCATTTGTGAATTCATTCAACGGAATTGCGTCAGAAAACACAGTGGCGTTGAATATTTTTAAGAATACCATTTTAAGGGTAAGTGGTTCAACTGGCACTTCCACTGGGATTTATTGTTATTCGGGCGCAGATGTGAACATTGTTGAGAATTTGATCAAGAAATGTGATTTTGGAAGCGGTAATGGGGGAAATGGGGTATTGATTTACACCATGGATGTTCAAATTAAATATTTTAATGAGAACAGCATGACGGACAATCATTTGGACTCAAACATTTCCGCAGATGAATTGTATGGAATGGTTGCATTTTACAATTCGGATTGGGTAGTAAACCGCAACAAGGTAACATCCAATAAGGCTGTTGGGACTTATTCTATTTTTTGGGGAACCTATTTTTATTTTATAGGAAATTTGAGTTTTCATTCAAATTTGTTGGCATTAAATGACGCGAAACAGGAATGTTACGGTTACTATGGATTGAATTACAATTCAGGTTATTCTAACAGTTTATTCCAAAATACGATTTACGTGAGGGAGAATAATTCAGGACAAACATCGTATGGATTTTTTATGGATGAAGATTCCTATATTTCATTTGTTGGAAATATTGTAGACATGAAAGGTTCGGGTAGTGCTTATCCTGCCTATATCAATACTTATACCAACCTGGGAAAGGTAGATTATAATACTTTTTATATTAAAAACTTTGCTTCTGAATCTTGGAATTTGGGTACTACATCATTTTCAAATTTTGCGGGTTGGAAATCAAGTGCTGATGTTGGACTTAATGAGAAATTTGGGGACCCAGTATTTCAAAATGCTTCGAAATACGATTTTAAATCTAATTGTTTTGAGAATCAAAACAATGTTGATTACAACGTGGCAAATAAAATGGATAACGCGCAGTCAAACAGGAATTTGATTAAAAATGATAGGGGAGCGTTTGAGAATTTTATGGATTTAAATTTGGTAAAATCTGATTTGAATGTAACCAATCAAATTTGTTCAGGAAACGAAAGAACATTAAAAGTATACATCAAGAATGGTTTCGTTGATACTGCTTACAATTTTCAGGTATGTTTTACCGTAAATGGTAAGTTAACCAAGGAAACTGTAACGCAGAAAATTTTGCCGGGAGATACGGGAGTTTATACGTTTAAAAATCCTTTGATTTTTGTGAGTTCGGGTCAAAATAAGGTTCAGATCTTTTTGCAAATTCCAGATGATAATCTCAAGAATGACACGTTGAATTATGTTGCAAACGTTTTGCCTGCTCCTGGAGGTGCGGGTTTCACGGCGAGCGCGAAAAAAACATCCCCCAATAATGCAATTTATCAGAAATCAATGGTGAATGACGTTACAATTTTGGGTGTGCCGGTTATTTATGATTTAAAAGCGCCGCGTCAATATACTAATTCACAATATGGAAGTTCTGGAAGTAGTAAATGGATTGCAAGTATTTCAGCATCAACCAAATGGGGTAAATCAGTTGCTGGTTCTAGCTTTGTTTCACCGTCGGGAAGTACGGATTTAGAATTTAAATTTCAAACCAACGATTCAACTTTAGAGGATAGTACCATTGTTGTAAAAGTGAAGGTAACGGATAATGGAACAGGTTGTGATACAGTTTATTCTAGACAAGTTTATATTTTCCCGTCACCAAAATTGAAGGTTCAAGTGCCGTCTTCGAATTGTTTGGGCGATACCGTGGTGATTAAAAATAATTCCACTTATAAAGTGGGTTATTTGGATAATTTTTGGACGTTTGGTACTGGAAATTCGGGAGATACCTCAAACGCGGTAGATCCGATATTCATATATGCTTCAGCTGGAACATATGCAATTAAATTAACGGCCAAAACAAAGCCTTATGGATTTGTATTTGAATCGGTATCGAATATTGTGGTAAATGCAAAACCGCAGGTTCAATTTTCCAAACAAAATGCTTGTATTGGGAATGATTTAACCTTGGTGAACAATACCACACCATCAAGCAGCACAATGACTTGGGATTTCGGGGACGGAAATGGCAATCAAGTTAACAACAACACAACAATTAAATTAAAGTATACCAAACAAGGTAATTATGCGATTAGTTTGGTGGCTAGTTCGAATGGTTGTAAGTCGAGCTTAACGCAGAAGGTAACAATTTTTGACAAACCGGTGCCTGATTTTTCAAAAGTTTCGGGTAATTGTGACAATGAGAAAATATCATTTCAAAATAAAACGAGCATAGGTGCTGGCAATTTTGGAAGTAAATGGGATTTTGACGACAATGGAAAAACGAGTTTAGACAAAAATCCTAGCTATACTTTTGGGTCTGCTGGTACGAAAAAAGTAAAGTTGATAGTTTTGAGTGAGTTTGGATGTATGGATTCCATTACGAAATCTATTGGTGTTAAAGAATCACCTAAGATTGATTTTGAATTTGATAAGACATGTATTTTTACACAAACGAATTTCGTGAATAAGACACCATTGGTAACTGGTGTAAACCCAAGTGTGAAGTGGTATTTGGGTGATGGTGATTCAATGACAGCTGATAATTTCATGCATACTTGGAAATCTTTGGGATCGAAGAATATTGTGCTAAATGTGTTTTTCGATAATGGGTGTTTTGGAAGTTTGTCCAAGCAACTGGTTGTTTTGGATGAACCAATAGTTAAGTTCACATTTGATCCAAAATGCACGAACGATACGGTGAAATTTGACAATCAATCTACTGGGAATGCTAAATTATCGTATAAGTGGAATTTCGGAGACAATGACACATCTATTTTGGAAAAACCAATGCATCGTTATTTGGTTGAAAAGAGCAAAACGTTTAATGTTGAATTGATTGTGAATATGGAGGGTGCTTGTAGCGCTAAATTGGTGAAGCAGATTGATATTTATGAATTGCCACGCACTTGTGATTTTAATTATACTCCCGATTATTCATTCGCCTATTTTGGTGCAAGACTTGAGCCGATGGATGTGAATTTGAATGTGGGTGGTCAAAATAATGTAGATTATAATTGGACGGTTAAAGGTTTGGGAAATCAAAACTCTAAAGATTTGAATGCAGCTGTTCAATACAATCTTGGTGGAGATGGTACGTATAATGTTACCATGTTAGCTAGAACCCGTGATTATGGTTGTTCTTGTTCTATTTCAAGGCAAATTGTAATGGATAGATTGACTGCAAAATCTGTAGAGTCTGAAAAATATTCATTTTATCCAAATCCAATCATCAATAAATTATGGATTTCATCTCTTCACTTGAATGAATTATCGGAAGTTCATGTTTTGAATGTTGGTGGACAGTACTTGAATGTTCCAATAGATAAAAATTCCTCAACGTTATGGACATTGGATTTTAGTGGTGTTTCACGGGGGACATATCTGGTTGAGTACTCGGTTTTAGGTAAGCGAATTGTGAAACAAGTTGTTGTTCAATAATTGACAATGAAGAGTGCTTTTTTCACCATGGATTTTTATGAATTTTTCATAGAGTTGTCTATGAACAACCATAAATCTTGGTTTGATTTAAACCGCAAACGTTATGAATCGGATGTGAAATTAAGATTTGAAAATTTCATTGAGCATTTGATTGAAAAAATGTCGGAAATAAATGACGATTTCAAAGAGTTGAGGGCCAAAGATTGCATCTTTAGAATCAATAAAGACATTCGTTTTTCGAGAGATAAACAGCCGTATAAACTGTTCTGTTCGGCATCAATTCACAAGGGGGGTAGGAAAAGTATGACGCCTGGGGGCATTTACCTAGAATTAGGTCCTGAAAAGTGTGCCATTTATTCTGGTGTTTACATGCCAGAAAGGGAAGAACTTCATAAGATTAGGATGAACATTGCGAACAATTTGGACGGTTTTAATTCGGCTATTAATGAAGCTGATTTTTTGAAATATTTTGGATCTGTGTTAGGAGAGAAAAACAAGAAAATTGATGTGGCTTTTAAGGATGCTTCACAATCTCAAAATTTGTTATTCAACAAACAATTTTATGTAATGCATGAATTTGAGGCAGAACGTACGTTGAATACCGATTTCTTGACATATACAACATCTGTGTGGACTTCGAGTCAGAATTTCAATAAAATTATTGGAGGTACATACTGATATTTTACTTTTCTGTGACGTATAATTAGAATTTTAAGACTCATTTAAATTTTCACTGATTATATTTAAATTTTTGAGTTGTTTGCATCGAATTTTTGTCGTTGGTTAAATTGACTTTATTTATCCAAGGTGTAATTAAGTGTTTTTTAATTTTGTAAACTCTTATTTTTTTGAATGAATGATTGAAAATTGGAATTGCATTTCTAGTGATAGTATATTTTAGTTGATTTGATTAACGCAAATTTTTTTGGTTTTTGCTAAAAAAAGTATTCGTATTTAAATCAATTAAGTAAGGCTTTATTTGTGTTTTAGATCAAACTGATTAAAAGTATTTAATGATTTAAAATCACAAATATGAAACTAATAAAACTACTAAAATTACTAAGAGTGCCAACAATTATTGGTTGTTTGGCATCATGGATGAATGTAGCTGAAGCCCAGATTTGCTCAGCTACAAACAGCACCGGATGTTCAGTGGATTACTTTACAGGTGTATCATTTAAAAACAGTGCAGGAACCACCTTTGCAGTATCGGGATTGAACTGTAATAACACGGGTTCATCAAACAAATTGATGACATCTGGTGCGGTTATGGACATTACGCCAGGAGAACAAATCACCATGACCATTGATAATGGTCCATCATATGCAGAGTATGCGGGTGTTTGGATTGACATGGATGGAGATAATTCATTTACATCAGCGGAATGTATTGCTAAAGCAAACACTGCATTTATGCAAATTCCGGCTAACAGCACGAAAACAGCTGTATTGACAATTCCATGTTCTGGAGCAAAGGCGGGTAAAGCCATTTTGCGTGTAAGGTGTATGTATCTAACATTTACTCCAAGCCAAGGTTGTGGAACAGTTTCGAATGAAGGCAACATTTTGGACTTCGAAGTAAACATCAAGTCCGTAAGTCCACCGGTAGCAGACTTCACTGTACCAACGGGACCTAACTACATCAAGACCCCGATTAACTTTAACTCAACATCTACGAATGGTTCATATTTGCAAACATGGACATTCCAGGGTGGAAATTCAGTAGTAGGTACAGGCCCGAAGGGAAAAGGAAGTTGGAACACAACCGGTTATTACAATGTACAGTTGAAGCAGGAGTTTTGTGGATACAAAGATTCTATCACAAAGATTGTAAAGATTGACAATCCAACAGCAGCACCAACGGCGGATTTTATAGCGGCATCGAATCAGGTGGAGGTATGGTATAGCACTCAGATGTCAGATTTGTCAACGAATGGTCCAACAAGTTGGACATGGGAGGCGATATCACCAGATGGATTAACAAAGAATTTATATTATACGCAAGCGCCGAACATACAGTTCACACAAGAGGGATGGTGGGATGTATGCTTAACATCCAGCAATAGCATAGGCCCAAGTAATAAAGTATGTAAGAGTAAATATGTAGAGTGTATTCCTCCAGGGGAATTTTTCATGGGTCCAAGCAAGATAGCGACGAACCAAGGAGGAATCATATATGACAACGGAGGTAAGGATGTAAACTATGGTAACAACCGAAAAGTGACGATTGACTATTTCAAGATATATCCATGTGGAGCGAAAGAGATACGTTTTAATTTCAGACAATTGAAATTGGCCTTAGGTGACGGCGGAGATAGAATTAAAATATACGATGGACAAGATGAGAGCGGCAAAGAATTAACACCAGCTGGAGGAATTACCGGTGTAAACCAAGCCTATTTTAGAAGCCAAGTATTCAAAGCGTTTAGTGGAGCGATGTACATGACATTTGAGTCAAATAGTACAGCGAATGATAGTGGATTTATTGGAGTATGGGATTCAGAATTGTTACCAGTAACGAATCCGAAATCAAATTTCACAACGGACTATACCACAGTAGGAGTAGGAACGTTGGTAACGTATAACAGTGCAGTAACGCAAGCACAAGGAAATGTAACATACAATTGGATGGTAGATGGCAATGACAATTTAGGCAATATGTCGACTTTCACCAATACATTTAATACAGATGGAACATATCAGGTATGTTTGATAGCGAGTGTATGTAATGGAGTAGATACGTTCTGCAGAAACATCACAGCACAAACGCCAAGCAGTCCAGTATTTGTAGATTTCAAGGCTAGCAATCAACGTCCAAAAACAGGAGAAACGGTATCGTTTGAAACGAAGACAGATTTTGCATCGGCATTTGATTGGAGCATATTCCCATCAACTTATAGTTATGTAGGTGGAACAAATGCAAATTCAAGAAATCCAAAGATTGTATTTACGCAAGGAGGTTCGTATACGTTTACGTTGCGCGCATGGAATACAGCAGGAACCCGTGCAGCAACAGAATCAAAGGTAATTAAGACGAAATATGTAATTGCGGTAAAATATTGCACACCAACAACGGATATGTTGTCGAGTGACGTAGCGATATCGAAAGTAGAGTTGTACCAAGATTCAGTGAATATTTTGGAAAACACATCAGGAGTAGGTGTAGATGCGTATACAGATTATTCAAATGATTTGAACAACAATTTGTCATTTGGATCATATTATAATATAGTATTAACAAGAAGAACAAATTCAAACCAAGCGAACTTCAAGGCGTGGATAGATTATAACATCGATGGTAACTTCACAGACAATGAGATGGTGTTGAATTCAGGAGCGATCAATGGGACCAAAGCGAACGCAACATTTAAAGTGCCTGATTTGTCAGATTGTTTTGAGGGTATCACAAAGATGCGAGTAGCGGTATCATACGGATCATTCAGCAATAGCCCATGTGGAGTAAATATCGTAGGAGAATTTGAGGATTACGGGATTACATTGAAGAATGATGGTCGCCCACCAGTAATATCATTGATAGGAGATTCAGTATTAAGGGTAGAAAAATCATCAGGGGTATCAAGTTGCTGGAAAGAAGTGTCAGGAACAACGTACAAAGCGATAGATCCAACAGAAGGAGATTTGACAAGTAAGGTAAAAGTAGAAACAGATTTAGACTGTACAATACCAGGAACATATTTTGTTACATTTAACTTAACAGACGCGGCGGGAAACAAAGCGAAAGAAGTAGTAAGAAAAGTATTGGTAGTATTGGATAAAACGCCACCAGTATTGACATTGTTAGGAAAGGATACATTTGTTATTGAGCAATGCGACGAGACAGTAATTCCAGGAGCGGTAGCAAGTGATTTGACAGATGGTAACTTAACAACGAACATCAATGTAAAAGGGAGTGTAGATAAATCAATGGTAGGCGATTATCCAGTGATTTACAGTGTATCAGATGCACAAGGCAATACATCAACAAAAGTGAGATTGGTAAGAGTAGTAGATACAAAGAAGCCAGGTATATACAGTTATGGCAAGCGCATAGTAAACAACAAGATAGTACCAATTCAAATTGGATCATTGTTTGTGGATGATGTGAGTGCATATGATACATGTAATGGAAGTACAATGATTAACAAAGTACCAGGATACAATGGAATGGTAAATACCTTGGTAAGAGCTACATATCCAGTAACGTATTTTGCAACAGATATTCATGGAAACAAAGCAGTAGAAGATGGCTTTACGATTCAGTATAAGGTGGATGACTTCATTGCACCAGAGGTAATATTGAATACAGCAGATACGGTGATACATGATGTAAATACATACTATAGTTCCCAACCTGTATCGGTTTATGATAACTACTATACAAGCAATAAAGTGAGTGTAGACAAAGTGGGTAAAGTAAATCCATTTGTATTGGGCTTATATATTGAGAAATTTACAGCAACAGACGAGAGTGGAAATATAGCAGTAAGAAACAGATACGTAAAAGTAGTGGATAGGGTTGCTCCAAGCATCATCACTACCGCAGTGAACGTATGTGCAGGAAGTCCATTCTGGGCAATGAGCGATGTATCGGTAGAAGATAACTACTATAGCAATGATGAGTTGTTCCCATTGGTAACAATCCATTCTCACAACGTAAATATCTGGAAGGCAGGGGTATACTTTATCAACTATCAGGTCATAGATCCAAGTGGCAATAAATCACAAATCATGATGCGTCCAGTATTTGTACAATACCCACCAGATTGTGAGAATAGCTTTACAAGTGTAGATAAAATGCCATTGAACAAGCAAGTAGTGATATCACCAAATCCAACAAGTGGAAAAGTGAATTTTGACTTTGCGATGAACAATGCTGAGCCAGTAGAGATATTGATAACAGATATGTTGGGCAAACAAATAGGTAAATTAAGTGCAAGAGGCGGATTTGGAAGCGAGTCATTTGACTTTGCATCTTACACAAGTGGAACTTATTTGGTAAGAGTAACAAATAAAGGTCAGTCGTTCACACAAAAAATCGTAGTGACACATTAATTGAAGCATTAATCCAAAGAATTAAAAGAAATTAAAAACTGAAATGAAAACAATTAAAAATATACTAAAAGCAAGCAAGTACAAGATGTTCTTGCTTGCTATGGTGCTAGGCATGACATCGTTGAACGCACAGATGAGTGGTTCGTACACGATAGATGCGAGCGCTGCAGCAAGTTCAACGAACTTTGTGAGTTGGACAACGTTTGCAACAGCCTTTAATGCAGCGGCAATAACAGGCCCAGTAACGGTAGATGTAAAAAGTAGCATCAACATAGGAACAGCGTTTGTAACGTTGAATGCAAATGCGGGCAGTAGCAGTACCAATACGTTGACGATAAATGGTAATAATACTACCATGACGTATACGAGTACGTATGCAGCAATCCGATTGAATGGAGCGGATTATGTTACCATCAAGAACATGACGATTGAGAACAACAATACGACCCCAGGTGCAATATGGATTACGAATCAATCGGATTACAATACGATAGATAACGTAACGATGTATTTGAGTGCCAATACATCAGCAACCTCAGGAGCCTATTATGTATCAATGAGTACATCGGTGAGTTCACCAACCTCAACAGGAAGTGCGGCCACAGGAACAACAGGTCAACCGGGTATAGGTAATACCATATCAAACTGTTTGATGTATACTCAATCAGGTGGAGTAGGACCATATTATGGAATTTCTTTGTGTGGAAATACATCAAACTATACCACAACTGCACAAAACAATACAGCAACAGGGAATACAATAAAGAACTTCTATTACTATGGAATTTATCAAGCGTATACCAATGGAAACGTGATAAAGAATAACGATATCTCAAGAGCGAATGCTACATCAGGTGGAAGTTCAACTTTGTATGGGGTATATAGCAGTTATTCATATTGTGCAAACAGATCAACGGAGATTTCTAACAACACTATCCATGATTTGCCATTTTTAAATGCAACTACGGCTACTTCAAATATGTCGAGCTACTATTTGATTTACAACTACTATCCTTATGGTAATGCATCAATTCGTACAAAAATGGAAGGAAACATTGGTAAGAATATTATGTCTACCACAAGTACCACCTATGGATTTTATGCTTATTATCCTCAGTATATCAATGTAAATAATAACAGTTTAGATAATATTCAAGCAAGTGGTTCTTCTGCAACCAATTACATGATTTATGTATATTATCCAACTACAGCTTCAATTAGTGGCAACACAGTAAAGAATGTAGTAAGTAACTATTACCTTTATAATTTCTACATCTATTATGGAACAACCATTGATGTAAACAATAACGTTGTAGATAACTGCAAACAAAACTATTCTTCTGGTTATTTCTATAATTTCTATATTTATTATCCAAAAGATTTTAAGTGTAACAGCAATAAGGTTACCAATAATTATTGTGCTTATTACTTCTATAACTTCTATATTTACTATGGTGGTTTAACAAGTTACACTTGGAATGAGTTCCAAGATAACATTATCACAGGTAATACGGGTGTTAACTATAACTACAGTGCGTATATCTATTACTATAATGGAACCAACAACATGAAGGTGAATCGTAACTATGTTGTGGGTAATAAATGTACAGGATCAACAGGTTACCATTATTTCTACTTGTATTACTTCAATAACTATGAGGTTACCAACAACGTAGTAGCAGGTAACTATGCAAACTCACAATATATTTATGTATACTCAGGATTGAGTGGTTCATTTACTGCAGAGGTAAGAAACAATACTTTCCAAGCGAATACAAGTACTGCACCAACTCCAGGTTCATCGTACATATACTGTTACTTGTATTTGTATTACCACACAGTGTATTTCACAGGTAATATCATTGACTTAAAAGGAAGTGGATCACAGTATTACAGATACTTGTATATGTATT
>CAZBMF010000011.1:0-35121 GCA_964492925.1 uncultured Rhizobium sp.
GTTTGAGTTTCAACGACAATTGTGCAATTGGAATTGAACCAAACCACGACAATATAAAACGTTTGGTAGATCAAAGTTTGATGCTTGTTACAGCGTTAAACACTCATATTGGTTATGAAAATGCTGCAAAAATTGCAAAAAAAGCTCATAAAGAAGGAACTACACTTCGAGAAGCTGCGATTGCGCTTAATTTACTAACCGATGAACAATTTAACGATTGGGTAAAACCAGAAAAAATGGTTGGTAACCCAGACGAAGTAATAAAATAATTAAAATTAGTAAAGGGAGTTTCATAACTCCCTTTTTTTTATATCCTTTTAACATGACTTATTCCCTTAAATCCGGAGCTTCAGAACTATCACTGTATTCACCAGTGATAATGGGTATCGTTAATCTTACTACTGACTCATTTTACGAAGACAGTCGTCTAACAATCAATGATGAATTCGTTGAAAAAATTCAATCGATGATTGACGATGGAGCTAAAATTATCGACTTAGGAGCTCAAAGCACTCGACCTGGAGCATCTTTATTGTCGGCAGAAACTGAGTTAATGCAGTTATTGGCAGCCGTTGAAATCATAAAGTCAAATTTCCCTGAAATTTGGATTAGCATTGATACCTTTTATTCAGAGGTTGCAGAGGCTTGTTTGAAAAAAGGAGTCCACATGATCAACGATATTTCGGCGGGTGAATTTGACCCAAAAATGCTTGAATTAATTGCTCAATACCAAATCCCCTACGTTGCCATGCACAAAAAAGGAGATCCTCAGTCTATGCAACAAAATCCCACTTATGAAAATGTTGTGGGTGAAGTCATGGAATATTTTATCCAAAAAAGCAAATTGTATCGTGAAATGGGGATTCAACAATGGGTATTGGATTTAGGGTATGGATTCGGAAAAACGGTGGAACACAATTATCAGTTGCTCAACCATTCTAAATTGTTTGAAGCCATTGGACAGCCAATTTTAACTGGAATTTCCAGAAAAAGCATGATTTACAAACCATTGAATATCAATCCGCAAGAGGCGCTCAATGGAACAACAGCATTAAACATGATTGCATTAGAAAATGGAAGTCATATTTTAAGGGTTCACGATGTAAAAGAGGCTTCTGAATGTATCAAACTGCATGGTTTACTGAAAAATAAATCTTAAAATCGATGCAAATGCATCTTCTATTGAGTAATTTTGCAGCATGTCTGCAATTATTGCCCCATCAATTTTATCTGCCAACTTTGGCAAACTATACAACGAAATAGAAATGATCAACAACAGTGAAGCTGGATGGTTTCACGTTGATGTAATGGATGGAGTTTTTGTACCCAATATTTCATTTGGTTTTCCTTTGATGAAGCCTCTAAAAGAAAAAGCTACAAAAACCTTAGATGTTCATTTGATGATTGTTGATCCAGATCGATATATCAAAACATTTGCAGACGCCGGTGCGCATATATTAACAGTTCATTATGAGGCTTGTACCCACCTTCACAGAACATTGTCAGAAATCAAAAACAATGGTATGAAAGCTGGAGTAGCTTTAAATCCGCATACGCCTGTTTCTTTATTGAGGGATATTTTGCCATTGTGCGATGTTGTTTGCCTGATGAGTGTAAACCCTGGCTTTGGTGGTCAAAAATTCATTGAAAATACTTACAACAAAATCAAAGAGTTAAAATCAATGATTACAACAATGGGTTTAAGTACTTTAATTGAAATTGATGGCGGTGTTGCATTAGGAAATGCGAAATTATTATCAGATTGTGGTGCTGATGTATTGGTTGCAGGTAACACAGTTTTTGCATCAGAAAATCCAACAAAAACCATCACCGAATTGGTGGAATTAACAAAATAATATTCCTTTTTTTTCGTTTACAAATTGTGAAGCAGCTCGTTATTTTCATTTTCGCATTTTTTTGCTTTGAAAATAGCTTTGCCCAATTCAAATTCTCGGCTGTTGTTTTAGACCATCAAAAAAATCCTGCTAAAGGAATCGAAATTTATGATGCCGAAGATTTGATAACCACCACCAATGATTACGGCTATTTCGAAGTAGTTTCTAAAAACGATTTCATTGTGATTCACGGATATCGCGGGAAGGAAGTGATGTTTGGACATAAATTCGTTTTAAATCTGAGCAAAACATCCCCCGATACTGTACATTTCGGTGAAGGCGATGATCTCATGCTGGCAATCGAAATTAGTAAAGGCAACAAAGGAACTTTTATTGATGAGGTCAAAACAAAAGAACTTCGGGCAACTCCAACCATTGGTTCAGGCATTGAATCTCTCATCCAAACCCTTGGGGGCGTAAGTTCTGGCAATGAAATGTCATCTCAGTTTTCTGTTCGGGGTGGAAATTTCGATGAAAATTTAATTTATGTAAACGACATTGAAATTATTCGTCCGCAATTGGTGCAAAATGGACAACAAGAAGGATTGAGTTTCATCAATCCAGACTTGGTGAAAAGTGTAAAGTTTAGTGCCGGAGGATTTGAATCGCAATACGGCGATAAAATGAGTTCTGTTCTTGATGTAGAGTATGTTAAACCTGATACATTTAAGTCGCAGGTGAATCTTGGCACTATGATCAATTCTGTTTCTGTAGAAGGATCTAAAAAGAAATTTTCTGGGTTACTGAGTTTTAGGCATTATTCAAATTCTTTGCTTACCGGATCTCTTAACACCCAAGGTACTTATTCCATGAATTTCATGGATATACAAACTTATTTGGAATGGAAACCCAATATTCGTTGGAATATCAACTTTTTGGGAAATTTTGCCACCAACAAATTCCAATTACTGCCAGAATCTAGAACCACTGAATTTGGAACTGTTCAAGAAGCTTATCAATTAAATGTTTTCATGGGTGGTCAAGAAAACATGAACTATCGTTATGGATTGGGTTCATTGACAGTTAATTATCAGGCCAATTTAAAGAATTCATTTAAGTGGATTATAAGTTTAACTGACATTTATGAACAAGAGTATTTTGACATTGAGGGTGCCTACAGCTTGAGTGAACTCGATAGAGATTTAAGTTCCAAAAACTACGGAAAACCACTCAGAACACTTGGATATGGATACTACCTTAATCACGGAAGAAATCAATTAAAATCTCAAATTATTAACTTCTCTCATTTGGGCAATCTTGGGAAATCCTCCTCAAAAATTTCCTTTAAATATGGCCTCAGAATCAATAAAGAGGTAGTGACAGATCGTTTTTTACAATGGCTTTATAATGACAGTGCAGATTACAACAGCCCAACATTTTCATTTAGCCAAGACAGCATTTTTTTAGAAAATTATGTTAGATCTATAAATAGCATTCAATCAATGCGATATAGTGGCTTTATTCAATCAAATATAGCACTAAACAAAGCCAAGGGATTGTGGATGACAGTTGGATTAAGGGCTCAATATTGGAACTTAAACAAGGAATTTATTCTAATGCCGAGGTTCAGTATAAAATATGAACCAAATAAAGTGTTCAATACAAAATCTCCTGATAGCTTAAAAAAGAGTGATATTGCCTACAAACTTTCACTTGGGGCCTATCATCAAGCACCATTTTACAGAGAATTAAGAAATTTTGATGGAAATTTAAACCGCAACTTATTGTCGCAAAAGTCTTACCATTTCGTTTTGGGGATGGATCGATACCTCACCATGTGGAACAGACGATTTAAATATACGGTTGAAGGATATGCCAAGTATATGACGGATTTGGTTCCCTATTTATACGACAATATTCGCATTCGATATTACGCCCAAAATAATTCAATGGGTTATGCTTGGGGAATTGACAACCGTATTTACGGACAATTCAACAAAGGACTTGAAAGCTGGTTCACATTGAGTTTACTCGAAACGAGGGAAAGAATCACCTATTTGAATGACAACAATGAATCTGTACAAACAGATTGGTTGCGTCGTCCAACAGATAAAAGGGTAAATTTGGCAATAGTATTTCAAGATCAATTGGAAAAATACCCATCAATTCGGGTAAATCTAAGAATGGTTGTTGGAACTGGAATACCGTATTACTTAGATGGAAATGCGCGTTACTCCACTACCCCGAATGTAATTCCACCTTACCGTAGATTGGACATGGGATTTTCGAAAGTTCTAATTCAATCCAAATCAGGAAAATCTTATCATGGCATCAATGAAGCTTGGGTTGCCGTTGATATTTTCAACTTGCTCGACATTAACAATGTAATTGCCTATAGTTGGGTAAAAGACCTCAACAACAACCGATATGGAGTTCCAGAATACCTCACCGGAAGACGGTTGAATGTAAGGGTTTATTTCACATTTTAAAGGATCAATATTTCATCCAATTGCTGATCATGTAATTCTAAAGGAACTTTGTCTACCAATTGAAATGGATAGAATATCCCCAATTTGTATGCGCTAGAATTTTGAATCAAAAAATTATCGTAATAGCCTCCTCCATAACCTAATCGGTACTTATTGTCATCACAAGCCAAACCAGGTATCACAATTAAATCAAATTCTCCGGTATAAGGAATAGGATTTTTAGGGTGAAGGGTGTATTTAATGCCCACCTCAATATCAGATTCATTGAGCGATTTCAAAATTCTATTTTCCAGTATCCTTTTGGGTAAAGTTTTAGGCACAACAACAGTTCTATTGGTATCAAGCAAATATTGAATAAATGGCTTTATGTCAATTTCTCCAGCGAATGGCAAATAACAATGTACCACTTTCATGGATTTAATTGAAACCAAATCTATTAAATTCTGACAAACTTTTTGATCATAATCCCTTTTGAATGAATCATTTAACAAATGACGCTTTTGAAGCATCAATTGTCGTAATTCTTTTTTTTCTTGAGGGATATTGACTGTATTCATAATTTATGTGGCTAATTTAATCAAAAATAGCCGCTTATTGCGGCTATTTTTGATTTCAATCTTTTGCTTGCAATTGAATTAGTTTCCGCCAGATGGAGCAGTTGGTGGATTCAATGCATCATTGCATTTTTTCAAATCCGACTGCAGCGTAGAAACTTGAGCTTTGAGTTTGGTGATTTCAATATCCTTATTTTTGATTATCTCTCCCATTTGACCCATTTCATTGTCCATTCTAATGATTTGTTTTCTCAATGTTTCTTGATCGCCTTTTAACATATTAAGTTCTTCCTGACACTCATCGAATTTTGATTTATAATTCGCCAAATCAGCTTTTGTGCTATTGAGATCGTTTGTCAAGGTGCTTATTTTCGCATTTTTATCGGCAAGATCGGCTTTCAATTGATTAATTTGAGCTTGTAAAGCATCTGTATTATTCGTTGAAGCGGATGCGCTTAATTTTGCCTCCAAATCAGCAATTTTTGATTTTGCATCATTTAAATCACTTTGCAATTTGTTCTTATCGGCGGTACAAGCGGAAATTTTCGATTCTAGTTCAACGCTCTTTTGCGCTTGAATACTTAACTCTGATTTTGCTTTATTGCAAAGATCCAATGTTTCATTTGCTTTTGCCAACTCTGCTTTCACTGCTAAAAGTTGTTTTTCCAAATCCGCTATTTTGGTTTTGTATGGTGTACAATCTTCACCACTTGTAGAGGCTAATTTCAACTTATCTTCAACCGCTTTTTTCTCGGCAGAAATTTGTACCACTTGATTTTGCAAATTTGAAACTTGTGCAGTTAATGTTGTGTTTTTTGCAGTTAAATCAGCCACTTTAACTGTAAGGTCTGCATTTTTCTTTTCAAGTTCAGTTACTTTGGTTTTGTATGGTGTACAATCTTCGCTCACACCAATATTGGAAGTGGTTTTCAATTTTTCTTCGCAAATTTTTTGAGCAGCCAATGCAGCTGTCAATTGCTTATTTAAATCAGCTATTTTAACATCTAATTGCGCAATCTTGGTTTTGTAAGGTGTGCAATCTTCAGAAGCAGTTATGTTTTTCAACTTATCTTCAGCGGCTTTTTTCTCAGCACTAATTTGAACCAATTGATTTTGAAGACTGCTTACTTGTGCCGAAATAGTTGCATTTTTTGCAGATAATTCTGCATTTTTCTTTTCTAATTCTGCAACTTTTAATTTGTACGGTGTACAATCTTCACTTGAACTTGGAGTTGCCGAAGTAGCCGTTTTCAATTTCTCTTCACAGATTTTCTTATCGGCCGTTAAAGTACTTACCTGAGCATTTAACGCAGCGATGGTTTTATTTAATTCTAAAACTTTGGCATCCAATTGAGCCACTTTCGTTTTGTATGGGGTGCAATCTTCACTTACGCCAACATTTGAAGAAGCAGCAGTTTTAAGTTTCTCCTCACAAATTTTCTTGTCGGCCGTTAAGGTTGCAACTTGTAACTGAAGTGTTGAAACCAATTTATTCAATTCCGCTACTTTCGCGTCTAATTGTGCTGCTTTTGTTTTGTAAGGAGTACAATCTTCTGGAATGGTGATTTTAGAATTTGCAACTTTTAACTTCTCTTCACAAATTTTCAAATCAGCATTTGCCTTAGTTAATAATTCAGTTTGATTCAAATTTGCCGCTTTTGCTTTCAATACTTCCGCTTGTAAAATGGCATTTTTCTCTTTTTCAACACCAAAATCTATTTCCAACTTAGCCAATTTGTCGCAACAAGAATTCCCCACCGAAGTTTTTCCTTTCAAATCACTGATTTCAGCTTGCAATTGAGCCAATTTCTTATCACTTTCGTCGCATTTATTTTTCAATGTTGAATAATCTGATTTTGCTTTGGCTAACTCAACATTTAAATCAGCATTTCGCTTCGCTTCAATTTTCAACAAACTGTCTAATTGCTTGGTTTGTTTCGCACAGTTATTTGAAGTTGAACTCAAAATTTTGGCTTTTTCCAATTCAGATGCAAGCTGCAAATTCTTGGCTTTTTCTTTCAAAAGGTCACCTTCAAGTTGACTTACTTTAATTTGCGCATCTCCTTTGGCAGTTTTACATTGATTTTCTAATGTTAACAAATCCAATTTCGATTTTTCAAGATCGCCTTTAGATTTAGCCAATTCCGCTTTCAAAATAGCCAAGGTTTTGTTGCAATCAGAATTGGCCGTATTTGCTGTATTGCTGACTTTATCCAACTCCAATTGTTTTGCTTTAATGGCATCTTCTTTTGCTTTGATATCCAATTCTTTCAATTTAAGGGCATCTTCTTTTTTCTTCAAATCCGCCTCTTTTATTTTCAATTGCTCTAATGGAACGTTGTTGTTTGGATTTTTGTTCACAAACACAGTATCCTTCACTATTTTCTGAACAAAAACAGTGTCTTTAGGGACGTTTTTCTTAATAACTGGAACACTATCTTGCTTATCGATCGGACGATTGTTGTCATATCTCTCCTTGTAGGTTTTCTCACAATCTCCAATTTTAGACCTGAATCCAAAATAAAAACTTGCACCAGTATAATGATCATTTTTAATAAACTGACCCAAACCAACCAAATTGTCGGATCCAATAATTACAGGACCAATTCTTCCATAAACACCCCAATTTAATTTAGAGTAATCATTGGCCAAAGTTATCGGCATACCCACTTCTATTCTCTCATCCTGCCATCTTGGTACAACACTAAAATATGAGGCTCTGCGTAAACCTACGGTATTCTGCGACTTCAAACTTTGTGTCCAATAAGCTCCTAAATGCAAATGCTGATTCAAAGCATTATCAAATTGAACATTCAATGCTGTTGGCGAATAACTTAAAAAAGTATTGACAGGATTTGCTTGCAACGGATCAAACAATTTTTGGTCCACGAGATCAAACCTATCCATCCCTTGCGAATATTGCAAAGCATTCACAATGTCTTTGTCAATTGTATAATTCCCTACTGTAGATAGAATTTCGCTCCCACGTCCATCATAAGAAATAAATCCTAAATCGGTAATGCTGGCACCAAACTTCCATTTGTATTGCTCAAATTTTTCTTTGGCACAAAAATCTACGCCACTATAATTTTGCTTAGCATTTGGTCTGTATTCATACATAAATCCCAAATCTCCGCCCATTCCGGCACCATTCACAAAATCAAATTTCAAACCAAAGGGCGCACTTAATATCGAAGCAACGCTCTGGTCATTGGTATGGTAATATGTTGCATTCAATTGATTGATCGCAACATTTTGATTGTCGGTAATTGTTACATTCAGTTCATCCGAGCCTAAATGCATCATCCCCATACCCAATAAAAATTTTGCGGTGAAACCCCATCTCCAGGAATTCACAACGTCTGTTTCGCTGTAACCTGCAAACGACATGAACCACTCTTGGTATTTTTCAGCGTTGATAGAAAATTCGGATTGAGCAATGGTTTTACCCACCAAATCGTTAATTCCGCCAAGGCTAGGTTGTCCCATTCCATAACGTAAAATACTACCTAAATCAGCACTAACACCGTCTACAGAAAATCCAGACACTGCTTTTACACCGAACCCGAATCCCCCAAAATGATCCAGTGGAATAAAAATTGAAGGGCCATGAACTTCGTTGAGATAATTCAAATTCCATTCTTTCACAGATTTATCTATAGGTAACCAGTCTTGCTGAAATGCCAATGTTCCATTGGTACTCACTTTGTCGGTTGGATAATCGTTGTTGATCCATGCAGATATCCTAAATGGCGCATTATAGTTCATGAAATTATTGTCGAGCGACATTGAAGCACCCCACCAATTGATGTAGGCCCTGTTCGACAAATTGCTTCTTGTTAATGCTGGATTTAGGGTGTAAGCATATGGTGTATTTAAGTCTCCAACCACCAAACCCATAGGATGTTGTGCTTTAAGCATGATCAATGATTGAGATGTAAAGAGAAACATCACAATCAACTTCTTCATAAAAGTGAATGTTCTTTGAGTCATTATTATGTGTAGGATTCAAAAATAATGCCTAATATTCTTATTTTTAGAAAAATATCAGTGAACCTTCCATTTCTGAATTAAAATGAAGTTTGTCTGATTGTTTTCATGATTAAACGATAAGGATTGAATTAATGCAATCAACTTTAGTATGTTTGCAGTTCAATGAAAAAATTCCTTAAGTATTTTTTAGTCCTTTTAGGTGGATTTGCGATAGGCATTATATCCTTGATACTCATTTTTGCTATCGCCATCAGCGGTTTTAAATTTGGGAATGAAGATCCCGTTCAAATTGAAGAAAACAGTGTACTAACGTTAACGCTTCCTTCGGAATTGAAAGAACAAGGGTCAAATGATCCCCTAAATGAGCTTTTTGGAAATTCAGAAGATGAATCAGCACTTGGATTAAATGAAATCAAAGCTGTTTTCAAGAGGGCTACTTTGGATTCAAAAATTAAAGGAATTGTTTTAAAACCAGGTTTTTATTCTGGGGGACTTGCAAACGCAGAGGAAATTAGGAAATGCATTACAGATTTTCAAAATGCAAAAAAATGGGTCATTTCTTACGGAGAATTATATACAGAACAAGGATTTTACATTGCTTCTGCTTGCAAAGAATTGTGCCTAAATCCAAAAGGAATGTTAGAATTTAACGGACTTTCCTCTAACATTGTCATGTACAAAGGTTTGATGGAGAAACTTGGTGTAAATTTTCAAGTATTTAAAGTGGGTAAATTCAAAGGCGCCGTTGAACCATTTATTCTCGACAAACTTTCTGATGAAAATAAATTTCAAATAAAAACCTACTTAGAGTCTCTTTACAAACACCAAGTTTCAGAAATTGCAAAATCTAGAAAGTTTGAGTTTGACTCGTTGTGGAATTTGGCTATGGCAGGAACTGTTTTCAACGCAAAAGATGCTAAAAAAACACGGTTGGTTGATGATTTGATTTACGAAAATCAACTTTGGGACAGGGTCAAGAATAAAACAGTTGGATACAAAAAAGTTGGTTTCGACAAATATTTAAAGAGCGAAGACAATTATACATACTCTGAAAATCAAATTGCTATAATCTACGCGGTAGGTGAAATCACTCCTGGGTCATCTAACAATGAAGAAGGCATAGCGTCTGAAAATATCATCAAAGAAATTCGAAAGGCTACCAACGATAATAGCATCAAAGCCATTGTACTTCGTGTGAATAGTCCTGGAGGCAGCTCTATGGCATCAGACATCATTGCCAACGAAGTGAAATTGGCGAAATTGAAAAAGCCTGTCATTGTGTCGTTTGGTAACGTGGCCGCTAGTGGAGGCTATTATATTTCATGTGTTGCAGACAGCATTTTTGCTCAACCGAATTCACTCACTGGATCAATTGGTGTATTTGCTTTGATTGCCAATACTGAGAATTTATTCGGACAAAAATTAGGTTTGAAATATGAAAGTGTAAACGTAGGAGAAATGGCAGAACTTTGGAGACCAGACAAACCATTGGGAGCGGCTCAGAGTGCCATTTTACAAGCCTCAGTGAACGAAATTTATGACGATTTTATCAGCATTGTGAGTGAGGGTAGAAAAATAGAAAAATCAGTTGTTGACAATTTGGCTCAAGGCAGGGTATATTCAGGTTTGGATGCATTGAATTTAAGACTTATTGATGGCTTGGGCGGACTCGACCGCGCCATCCTTGCGGCCAGCAGAAAGGCAAAATTGAAAGATTATAGAATTGTTGAATTCCCTGAAAATAAGTCCTTCATCGAAAAATTCATCAATAAAGCAAACAATGATGAAGCAAAAATGAAAGAACTCATGATACAAATGGGATTCAATTCAAACACTATCAAAGACATACAGTCTATCAAGAATTTCCAAGGGTACCAAGCGAGACTCCCTTGGTCGATTGAAATTCGATAATCATCGAATCTGGAAACTTAAAACACTGCAATAGTTTCCATGTGGATTTTTTTGACTACATTTGCAGCGATTTATGGAACTCGGTTTACGAATTCAACAAGCTGCGGAAAAACTATTCAACCGTTTCGGTGTTAGAAGTGTTTCGATGGATGATGTTTCCAAGGAAATCAATATTTCAAAAAAGACCCTCTACAAATGTTTCCGCGATAAGAATGAACTCATTTCTTCAACGGTAAATATCCATATAGACAGGATGGAATCTGCCATCAACGAAATTAAATTCAAACAAAGTCATGCCATCAAACAGCTTAATGAAATTACACATTATGCTGTTGAGCAATCACGATCATTGAATCCAAACATGATCTTTGATTTGAAAAAATATCACCCAGAAATATATCAAGTATTGGTGATCAAAAGAGAATCACATTCGTTGATTCGTATCATTGAAAATATCAAACTTGGACAATCGCAAGGGGTATATAGAACAGATTTTGACGAAAACATCATTGCAAAAGCATTCTCTAAACTCACTTTCACTACAGTTGACTCTTTCGATGAATCTTTATCGATTGACCAAGTAAAACTGATGCTGTCAGAAATTATGAAATACCACATTCGTGGAATTGCCACGGAACAAGGTTTAAAAGAATTAGAAACTTTAAAATGGAATTAAACTATCATATGAAACAATACATATTTGTCCTACTTGCGGGAACTATGAGCGCTTTAAATGCTCAAAATGCGCCAATGCAATTGACATTGAAGCAAGCGATTGCAACTGCCGAATCGAACAACATTGATTTGAAAAAAAGTAAAATTGACGTTGAATTGTCGAAAGAAACCGTGAAACAAACCACTGCCATTGGTTTACCAAATGTAAACGTAACTGGTGGTTATCAGCAGTATTTCACCATTCCTGGTCAGTGGATTAAAAACTTTGCACCACAAGGTCCAAATTCTCCGGAATTTATCTTTTTGCAATTCCAACAAAAAATTGCAAGTTCAGGAGGTTTATCTATCAATCAATTGATTTTTGATGGATCATATATTGTTGCATTAAAAGCGAGTAAAGAATTTTCGAATTTATCGAGTTTATTGTATGCTAAATCAATCAATGATTTGCAATTCAACGTTGCGAAAGCATATTTGATGGTAGCAACTACAGAAAAAAATATTTCCGTAATAGATGCCAATATTGCTGTTTTAGAAAAAAGCCTTGCTAACATCAAAGAAGTGAATAAAGAAGGATTTGCTGAAAAATTGGATGTGCAAAGAATCTCATTGTCTCTGAGCAATTTAAAAGTTCAAAAAGAAAAGCTCGAGAACGCTGTACAAGTTTTAAAGAATGTATTAAAAATCCAAATGGGCATTGATATAAATACAGAAATATCCCTTACTGAAGGATTAGAACAAATCAATGAACAAATTTTAATGAATGAATTGGAAAACAATTCTTCTAAAAACAGGGTTGAATATAAATTGTTGAATCAATCTATTACATTGGGAACTTTAGACAGAAAGCGTTATCAAATGGCTTATTTACCGCGTTTGGTTGGATTTTACCAATACAACTACAACACGTTGAGACCAGAATTCAATTTCTTCCAAAGCAACTTAGCAATAAACAACAGCTGGATTAAATCAAGTTTATTTGGGTTACAACTTCAAATGAACTTATTCAATGGGTTTTCTGATGTATCTAAAATCAGAGAAACAGAATTGAAAATCAAAAAAGCAAAATTAGACTTGCAAAATTTTGAAAATGCATCAAACATGCAAATGAATAATGCGCTCAATACTTATAATACACAATTGAAACAGGCCTCAATTCAAAAAGAAAACTTGGATTTGGCGAATCAAATTTACGAAACCTCAAATTTGAAATTCAAAGAAGGTGTTGGAAGTTCAATTGAGGTATTGCAAGCCGAAACAGAACTTAAATCTGCCCAAAATAATTATTTGGGGGCAGTTTACGATTTGATTCTTTCAAAATTAGATTATTACCAAGCAACAGGAAAAAACATCAAATAAGAAATATAAAAATATGAAAATCAATAATATAAAAATCTCAAGCTTGTTTATTTTAGGTGTTTCCACTCTCCTATTTTCATGTGGTGAATCTGGAAATTCAATGGATAAAAAGAAAGCTGAATTAGAGAAAATCCGAAAAGAAATTGCAGAATTGCAACAAAAAGAGAAAAAATTAGTTGCAGAAATAGGCACAACAGCCGGTTCAAATGAAAAATTGGTTGAAATACAAACTATTGGATACCAATCTTTTTCAAGTGACTTAAAAGTTGAAGGAACCATTGATGCTGACCAAAGTACCATTGCAACTGCAAAAATGCCAGGAACCGTTATGCTTGTTCAAACTGAGGTTGGTGCAAAAGTGAGTAAAGGACAAGTATTAGCAACTTTGGATAATTCTTCTGCGTTAAAAGGTAAAATGGAATTAGAACAACAAGTTGCATTCGCTACAACTGTTTTTGAAAAACAACGTAGATTGTGGGAAAAAGGAATTGGTACAGAAATTCAATATTTGAGTGCTAAAAATCAAAAAGAAGCCCTTGAAAAGAGTTTGAATACCTTGAATAATAACATTGACATGTATAACATCAAATCGCCAATTAACGGTACCGTTGAGGCTGTAGATGTGAAAGTTGGTCAAGTAACAGCTCCAGGAATGCCAATTTTCAAGGTGGTAAATATGTCGGCGATCAAAGTGGTTGCAAACATCTCTGAAGCATATTCTGATAAAGTTTCTGTTGGTGATATGGTAAACATTGAATTCCCTGATTTGAATCAAACCATTAAAGCAAAAGTAACTTTTGCATCAAACTTTATTGACCCTTTAAATAGAACCTTCAAAGTTGAAGTGAAATTAAACGGTGTGAAAGATGTAAAACCAAACATGGTTGCAAAATTGAGCATTGTAGATTACGTAAATCCTAAAGCCTTGGTTGTTCCTTCAAATGCAATTCAAAGAACGGAAAGTGAAACGTTTATCATGGTTGCTAAACAAGAAAAAAACAAAACAGTTGCAGAGAAAAGAACCATAATTTTGGGTAAAGCAAACCAAGATTTAACTGAAGTATTAAGTGGATTAAATGAGAATGAAACCATCATTGTGAACGGTTTCCAAGAATTAACCACTGGTCAAATTGTTAAGCCTACCAATATCCCTAATAAATAATTAGAACGAGAATGAATCCTTTCAAAGAATTTAAACCCACAAGTTGGAGTATAGATAACAAAACAAGTATCTATATTTTGACCTTGTTCATTACAATTGCGGGTATTTTCTCCTACAACAAATTGCCGAAGGAGAGATTTCCGGATATTGTAATTCCTACAATTTATGTTCAAACGATTTATCCTGGTTCATCACCAAAGGATATTGAAAACCTTATCACAAAACCAATTGAAAAGAAAATAAAATCAATTAGTGGTGTTAAAAAATTGAAAAGCCAATCAATTCAAGACTTTAGTATTATAACTGTTGAGTTTGATACTGATGTTAAAGTTGATCAAGCCAAGAAAAAAGTAAAAGATGAAGTTGATAAAGCAAAAAGTGATTTGCCATCGGATTTAAAAACAGATCCAACGGTTATGGAAGTCAATTTTTCTGACATGCCCATTTTGTATATCAATATCAACGGTAATTACGGACTTCAGCAGTTGAAACAATTTGCTGAAATGGCCAAAGACAAAATTGAATCAATGCCAAGTATCACGCGTGTTGATATAGTTGGAGCTTTGGATCGTGAAATTCAAGTGAATTTGAACTTACAAAGAATGGCAGCCGCTGGATTTACCATTGACGATGTTTCTCGTTCTATTCAATACGAAAATATGCGTATTTCAGGTGGTAACATCGACATTGACAAAATGCAACGTTCTTTGAGCGTAAGTGGTGAATTCAAAAACAAAGAAGCCATTGAAAATATGGTTATTCGAAGCAATACTGGTGCCACTTTGTATCTTAAAGATATTGCAACAGTTGCAGACGGTTTCAAAGAAAAAGAGAGTTATGCCCGATTAGAAGGTAAAAATGTAATTACCTTAAACATTGTAAAAAGATCAGGTGAAAACTTAATTGCTGCAAGTGATTCTTGCCGTTCTATTATTGCTAACCTACAAAAAACTGGATCTTATCCGAAAGATTTAGGTGTTGTATTTACGGGTGACCAAAGTACCGCTACTAGAACAACGGTTCACGACTTGATTAACACTATCATCATTGGTTTTATTTTGGTAACTGTTATTTTGATGTTCTTTATGGGAGCTACTAATGCCATTTTCGTTGGTTTATCGGTTCCTTTGTCGTGTTTTATTGCATTTTTAATCATGCCAATGATTGGATTTAGTTTGAACTTTATTGTACTGTTCTCTTTCTTATTGGCACTAGGTATTGTGGTAGACGATGCAATTGTGGTGGTTGAAAACACCCACAGAATTTTACATACCGAACATTTACCCATTGTGCAAGCCGCTAAAAAAGCTGCAGGTGAAGTATTTTTACCTGTATTGTCTGGTACTTTAACTACCCTTGCGCCTTTTATTCCTTTGGCATTTTGGAAAGGTATTGTAGGTAAATTCATGTTCTTCCTACCTGTAACCTTAATTATTACCTTATTGGCTTCATTGTTGGTGGCATATATTATTAATCCTGTGTTCGCCGTTGATTTCATGGACAGAGAGGAACATGATCCAAACCAACCGCTCCCTAAGAAAAGCATTCGCAAAACCAGTATCTACTTTGGAATTATCATATTCATTGGATATTTAACTGGCGGCTTTGGATTTGGTAATTTACTCGTATTCTTCTACTTACTTTTCTTATTGCATCATTTTGTATTGGCAGATATGATTTTTAGATTCCAAAATCATGGCTGGCCAAAAGTTCAAAACAAATACAGTAAAATCGTTGAATGGTCACTTACAGGTAAACATGCTTTGGGAATTTTATTGGGAACATTGGTGTTGCTTGTTCTGAGTTTTGTGATTACTGCCGTTAGAAAGCCGAAGGTTGTATTTTTCCCTCAAGGAGATCCAAACTTCACCTATGTATACCTTACGTTACCTGCGGGTACAAATGCAAAATTCACCGACAGTATTGTGAAAATTGCAGAGAAAAAAGTTTTTGATGTGATTAGCACGGGAGATAACCGTTCGGTAGTAGAAAGTATTATTTCTAACGTGGCCGTAGGAGCTACTGATCCAAATAGTGGTGACAGATCTACTAGTTCTAACAAAGGTAAAATCACTGTTGCATTTACTGAATTTGAAAAACGACATGGCAAATCAACCCGCCCGATTCTTGACTCTATACGTGCCAAAATGACGGGATTTGCCGGAGTTGAAATCACTGTAGAGCAAGAAAGAAATGGACCTCCAGTTGGAAAAGCTGTGAATATTGAAATTCGCGGTGATGAATTTAACACCCTTGTAAGCACTTCTCAAAGTCTAAAAAGATACTTAGATAACAAGAATATTCCTGGTATTGAAGAATTAAAATCTGACTTTGTGAGCTCTAAGCCTGAATTAATTATTCAAGTAGACCGCGAAAGAGCCAACCGAATTGGTATCAGCACCGCACAAATTGGAATGATGCTAAGAAACAGCATTTATGGTGCTGAAGCTTCTAAATTCAAAGATGAAAACGATGATTATCCAATCATGGTGAGACTCGAAAAAACAACTACTAATGACCTCAATAGCCTACTCAACATGAGAATCGCATACAGAGATATGGTTGCCGGTGGTATGTTGCGTCAAGTACCTTTATCTTCTGTGGCTTCTGTGCAATATTCTAATACTTACGGTGGTATCTTGCGTTTAAATCAAAAACGGGTTATCACATTGGCTTCGAATGTGTTGGAAGGTTATAAACCAAATGAAGTGGTTGACGCTGTAACAAATGCAATTCAACAATTCGACAAATCATCTGACATTGAAATTGAATTAACTGGTGAACAAGCACAACAAAAAGAAACTGGTGCATTCTTAGGAACTGCCCTAATGTCTTCTATTGCTTTGATTATCATTATCTTAGTTACTCAATTCAACTCAATATCTAAACCATTAATTATTTTAACAGAGATTTTCTTCTCAATTATTGGGGTATTGTTAGGCTTTGCAATATTCAACATGGGATTCTCTATCATCATGACAGGTATTGGGGTTGTTGCCCTGGTAGGTATTGTAGTGAGAAATGGTATCCTTATCGTTGAGTTCACCGATCACCTAAGAGAACAAGGTATGCCGTTGAAAAAAGCCCTAATTGAAGCAGGTAGAACAAGAATGACACCGGTATTATTGACTGCTTCTGCAACAATTTTAGGATTGGTGCCACTTGCTGTTGGTTTAAATATGGACTTTGTTACATTGTTTACTGAATTTAATCCTCATATTTATTTTGGGGGGGACAGTGTAGCTACTTGGGGACCATTAAGTTGGACAATGATATTTGGACTTGGATTTGCAACATTCCTTACTTTGATTTTATTGCCTTCAATGTATTATTTGAATGAAAAAATGAAAGCAAGAATTTTCAAAGCCATGGGCAGATCTTACAACCCAGACATTGAACTTAAACCTAAAAGTAAAAAATAATTCGATAAAAGAGTAAAAAAAGGCAACCAAACGGTTGCCTTTTTTTTGTGTTTTTAAGTATTTTTACAAAACTTTAAAATATGAAAATACAATTCAAAATATGGTCAATTTTATTGACCACCTTTGTTTGCACTGCTACCCTATATTCTCAAAGAATTGCTATGTACGACATCATTGGCACAACCGATGAGGTTATTGTCCCATTTAAAGAAAAATTGGGCTTTAAACTAGTTAAAACTGATGGTAACCTGACCATTTTATCAGGTAAATTAAATAACGAAGATGTTCTCATGAATTTATATCAAACACCTATGACCCATTTGGTGCATAAAGTAGTGGTAGAATCGAATTTCATGAACAAAGAGAAATTGAACAAAGTGGATTGGGACTCAGCCAAATCTTCTTTCAACCGAAAATTACAACAACTAGAGAATCGTTACGCAAAAGCTGAGAAAATTGAAGAAACTACTGGTGAAAATTTAGACCGTAAAAAATGCAAAAAGGCTTATCCTTACAAAGCATCATGGATCAACATGGTATATTTTCAAAATCTTTCCCTTTATTGTGAACTACAAAAAAATGGCAGAATTCATGTTACATATATTGTAAAGAATAATGCGTTGAAGAATGAACAAGAATTAAAAATGCTACCTGCAGGAGCCTTTTAATTGAATTTTATATTTACCATTACTTTCATTCCTTCAATTTTATTGAACACAATCCATGTAATGCTAGAAAAAATTTTGCACCTTGATTTTATTGTGAATTGATAAAGAAAAAGCACTAAATTGATCCTATTTAATATAGGCAAACCATACGCACTCATTACATTCAAGTCAATTATTTCGCTTATTTTCCTTTCTCATCGCTTTCTACTATGGCTTCTCTTTCAACCGTTTATTGCGCATCATTCTAATAATCATTTACAAAATAAACTCTTAAACCATTCACTGACTACCACCTTTATTAAAACTATTCATTTATAATAATTCTAAAATATTGACAGATAACTTTGGCAAAAAAAAATGGTCGGGAAAACCCGACCATTTTTTTTCATTTTATAGTTTGATTAAAACTTAATCCAGTTCGAATGTATTCTTTTGACGCAACAATCCACGTGTCCACAATTCTGTGATATAGCGTCCTTTTCCTAATTTACCCAACAAACTTCCTTTACCAGGGAAAGACCATTTCACTTTTTGAACGGCACCATCAAACGTGATGGTTTGTTTGATTGTATAAACCTTTGATTTATCTTCCAAGGTTTTGTTGGTTGATGACAATACTCCACCATTAGGATCAATGATTCTTATTGTAACTTCTTCTTCAACTGGAGAAGTTGTCATTGGATTTTCTAACACGTCAAATGTAACTTTGAATTTGTCAACTTTCTTTGATTTGTAAGTTTCACCACCCTTTGGTTCAAAAGATGTGGTAATCAACGTACCAAATTGAGGCATGGCACCCTTTTCCAGGCGTTCTTTTAATTCAACATTTTCAGTTTCGAGGACCTTTTTCGAATTTCTTTCGTTATCTAAGTCAGCCATTAACTGATTTTTCTGGTTAGTCAATGAATCAATTTGAGATGTTAAGAGGGCAATTTTCTTTTTAGCTTCAGCCAATTGACGTCGCAATTCATCCAAATTTCCTTTGCCACCTTTAGTGCCGAAATCTGAAATTCCACCATTTCCATTGGATGAAGAAGTAGAGGTATTGCTCGAAGATGATGAAGAAGGACCTGCCAATAATTGTCGTCTTAGGATACTAATTTGACGGTAAGCGGCCAAAATTTTAGGATTTTTATCACTTTCCAATTCACCAACTTTGGTTGTGAGTGATTGATTTTCAGATTGAAGTGATTTTACAACGGCATTCAATGAATCTTCTAATCTCAATAATTCTTTTTGAAGGGAGTCTTTGGCGCTCATTAGAGCCAACTCATTTTTAGCTTGCTCACCAAATTTACTACCATTTAAGTAGAAAAATGTGTTCGTTCCAGCCGACAATAGTAATAAAATTACCAATATCACAATAACTGCGGTTCTTTTCATAATTTACGAATAGAATGCAATAATACTAAATTTTGTTGAGTTTTTATTTGCTTAATGTGTTTTTTGCGATAAAACGCTGAATTTGTTTTGCATTCATGCCTATTTTGATAATGTTGTGACGTGAATCTAACAAAAATGATTGAGGCATCGATTGGAGTTTTAATTTTTTCGCAATTTTAGGAGAACAAAAGCCTTGTAAAAAATTTGTTTCGTATCGCTTGTTGTATCGATAAACATATTTCCCACTACCCCCATGATTCAACATCAATATTTTAAAATTATCAGGCAATGTTCTTTGAACTTGATGCAATGTGGCTGTATCAGCTATGAAATTTTCGTTTTCAGCACTCCAAACATAAATAAATACGTATTGCGATTTCACACGCCTAATTTGCATTTTATGCACCGGTTTTTCTGCAACACAAAAGCGAAATCTGGGCATTTTCTTTCCAACACTCAAACTAAACTCATTTTCCTTCGATTGTATTTTGGTCAATTCTATGTTTTCAAGATCAGAATCCATCATCTTTATTTCAAAGCTGTTTCCCATCCAAAATAATTCAGTTATTTTACTCACCACAACTGAATTTTGTGCTTGAAATATACTTCCAGAGGCTGATTTTACGAACACCTTATCAATTCCTAAATCGTTATATTTACCATTACAATTCACATCTTTAATACCTATTTCCAAAGTATCATATTCGAAAATCACTTTTGCGCTCCACAAATTCCAACGAAGCTCTTTCATTGAAAAACGAGATCCAACATAGGTTCTTTTACCCTGTTGAAGCAATATGGCTTCCTCACTCATTCTAGCAAACTGCTTAAACTGTTGATAAGGAAAAGGCTCCAATTCAACCCCTAATGAATGATGGTTGGATGTTAGCTTCAAAATAGAAGACTTTCCAGAACCCAATGTATCCGGTTTATCATTGGTGAAATCAAAATCATGATTGCGATCTATCCAAATCACTGTTTTCTTCCTGTGAAGTTGAGTTGGATTTTCAATTAAAAACAACGTGTGGTAAGGAGCAAATGTATTTTCAAGGTGATGATTGAAAAAATAACCATATGCAGAATTAATTGCCAAGTTTTTTGGAAGGACAATTTTATGATATCGAACGCTTTCACCTATGCTAGCTGATGACAAATCAAGAAATTCCCCCACACTGTCGCCACGAAGAAAAAACAACGGCAACAATCCCATTGATTGTTTTTGTTCACCATCAATTGATCGTTCATTAAACAACAATTTGATGGTTTTGTTTTGAGATATTGTTGGAATGTCTAATTGGGCCCCAAGAGGTATCGTCCCTCCAAAAAAAAGAGCCAAAAAGAACCAATTTCTCAATGAGTATTTCAAACCCTAATTACTTGCAAAACTTAATAAACATGACAATAATTGCCATTAAAAACATCAAAATTGAAATGCGGTTAATGCCGTGCATCACACGAAGATTTAAATTTTGCTTTTCGCCGTTTCCTTGTTTTTTGAAGGATAAATATGAGGCAAACTTTTTGAGAATCATGTTCAAATATACATTATTTAGGTTCGATGGCTTCGTTTACATTCACAGGATTTTTTACTTTTTCATCTGTTAAAGCATAATCAAGAACTTCAAACATATTTTTAACATAGATAAAATTCAAACCTTTAAGGAACTCTTCAGGAATATCCATCACATCTTTTTTGTTTTGCTCACACAAAATTATTTCTGAAATTCCTGCACGTTTTGCTGCCAAAATTTTCTCTTTGATGCCTCCAACTGGCAAAACTTTACCTCTGAGTGTAATTTCTCCAGTCATGGCCAATTTGTTTTTCACTTTTCGTTGTGTAAACAATGAGGCCAATGAAGTTAATACAGTTACACCTGCAGAAGGACCATCTTTCGGAATTGAACCAGCCGGAAAATGAATATGTACATTCCAATAATCAAAAACAGCAGGATTTAGATCTAAATAATCGGCATGAGATTTCAAAAAAGTATGCGCTAAACTAACGCTTTCTTTCATTACATCGCCCAATTGACCTGTAACTTTTAATTCACCTTTACCCTTGGTTAATTTACTTTCAACAAAAAGCACGGAACCTCCCATTGGGCTCCAAGCAAGTCCTGTTACAACACCCGCTGTTAGATTATTTTCATACAACTCTGGCTCCATTTTTTCTGGACCCAAAATAATTTCGATATCATCTACACTAAGCGTTTTTTTGAATGGTTCATTGGAAGCCACTTGTTTGGCTGAAAAACGAGCCAAAGAAGCAATCTTCTTATCCAACCCACGCACTCCACTTTCTCGGGTATATTGTTCAATTATTGATTCAATACCGGCATCTGTAATTTTGAATTGTGCGGCTGTTAATCCATGTGCTTTACGCTGTTTTGGAATGAGATATTTTTTGGCAATCTCGATTTTTTCTTCAAGACTATAACCGTTGATATCAATAATTTCCATACGATCAAGCAATGCTGGTTGTATTGAATCCAAGGAATTGGCCGTTGCAATAAACATCACTTTGCTCAAATCATAATCGAGTTCCAAATAATTATCGTAAAACGAAGTGTTTTGTTCAGGGTCTAAGACCTCCAACAATGCACTTGACGGATCACCTCTAAAATCTCTACCCAGCTTATCAATTTCATCTAAAACAAACACAGGGTTGGAAGAAGATACCTTTTTTAGATTTTGAATGATTCTCCCCGGCATGGCTCCGATATAGGTTTTGCGATGACCTCTAATTTCAGACTCATCATGCAATCCACCCAAACTCATTCTGATATACTTCCTGTCGAGTGCTCTTGCAATACTTTTTCCCAATGACGTTTTACCAACACCTGGGGGGCCATACAAACATATTATAGGACTTTTTAAATCCCCTTTTAATTTAAGAACAGCCAAATATTCCAAAATACGCTTTTTTACTTTTTCAAGTCCAAAATGGTCTTCATCAAGAACCTTTTGTGCATGACTTAAGTCAAAATTATCTGTGGTATATTCATCCCACGGCAAATCCAACATCAGTTGAACATAATTTAAGCCAACTGAATAGTCTGGAGATGCGGGATTTACCCTTTGTAATCGGTCTAATTCCTTGTTGAAATGGTCTTTAACTTCATTCTTCCAATTTTTAGCATCGCCTTTTTCCCTCAAATTTTGAATTTCTTTATCAGGAGTATCTCCTCCTAATTCTTCTTGAATGGCTCTAATTTGTTGTTGAAGAAAATATTCACGTTGTTGCTTGTCAATGTCAGTTCTTACTTTATTTTGAATCTGATCTTTCAGCTCCAACATTTGTAACTCCTTGGTAATATGTTCCAATATTTTTTCGGAACGTGTTTTTGGGTGCAACATTTCCAATACCTCCTGTTTTTCAAACACCGAAATGTTCATATTAGAAGCCACAAAGTGCACCAAGAAAATACTTGAGTCTATATTCTTGATGGCAATTGAGGCTTCTGAAGGGATATTGGGAGCCAAATTGATAATATTGTATGAAATATCTTTGATTGAATCAATGATTGCCTTGAATTCTTTGTCTTTTTCTGCTTTGAAAGGTTCATCTGGTAAAGAAACCACCTTCGCTTTGAAATATGGTTCCTCTGAAACGCACTCACCCAACAGAACGCGCCTTTTACCTTGAATTATGACGGTAGTAGTACCATCGGGCATGCGCATCACTTTGATGATCTTTGCCATAGTACCAACTTTGTTCAAATCATCGAATGTAGGATCTTCAATGTTCGAATTTTTCTGAGATACTACAGCAATGATATTGTCCTTTTTATTGGCGTCTTTTATAAGTTTTATACTTTTATCGCGCCCCACTGTTATAGGGAAAATGACACCTGGAAATAGAACCGTATTTTTTATAGCAAGCACGGCTAGTTCTTCAGGCACATCCATTTTATTACTTTCATCTTCCTCTTGCTTAGAGAATAATGGTAAAAATTCTGGTGATTCATCAATTGAATCTTCGTCGCCACTAAGTCTTAATATTGAATTTTTATTGCTAAACATGATTTCAAAATAATCCTTCTTCAAGGGTTGTGCCAAAAATATAGAATCCGTTGAAAAAAATAAAAAACTTGTAAAAATGATGATTTAAAGTTCTTAATTTATATGAGACTGACAATTTCGAATAAAAGTAGGACATTTTGACAGATTGAAAAAATCAATAAAATTTCCACGCTTGAAAAAAAAGGAACACAAATTTGCATTTATCAATGATTTCACGAAATTTGCATAAAACAATATATAGAACAAACTATGAAACTCAAACAAATTATTTTTTCGTTGTCAATTGCATCTTTGGCATTTTTGACATCTTGTGGTGATGAAGAAAGCTCTACTCCAAAGCCTACCATTTCATTGAAGTCGGGTGCTGGTTTTGTAAGCACTACCTGTGATGTAAATGCTGCGTCTCCAATAACTTTTAGCATTGATGCTACTGCAGGATCTGATGCATTGAAGAACATTGTAATTACTTGTAAATTGGCAAATGGTTCTACAAAATCATTGTTAGACACTACTATTTCTGGTAAATCTGTGTCTTTTACCAAAACAATGTTTGCTCAAGGTAGTGTTGGTGATGCTATCACTTACACTTTTACAGCAAACGATGTGAATGGTACTTCTGGTTCAACTAGCGTTACTACCACTGTAATTCCTTACGAATCTGCGTTAGACGGTGTTGCTGGTCAAAAAGTATACAATGCAACGGCTACTGGAATGAATAAAGCATACAACTTATTTACAAGCACTGCTATCACATCTGGTTCTACTGGTGTTCAAGATATTTTAGACAAAACAACCTCTGGTTCACAACAATGGTCAAAAATTTGGGGAACTGGAAATGGTTCTAAATTTGTGAAAATCTCTTCTAATGATTACAACAATGCTGAAGGTACCGGCTATATTTATAGCCTTTGGAAATCATATAGCGCAACTGCTACCGACCAAATCACTGTAGCTCAAGACGATTGCTACTTGGTTAAATCTGGTCAAGATATTCCTTTTGGTTTATATGTTATCAAAATTACTGCTGTTGTTGATTTGCCAGCTGTTGGTAACAACAACGACTACGCTCAATTTGACTACAAAGGCATTATTGCACAATAATTTCAAATTAATTTTTGCACAAATCACAAAAACCCCCGAATATTCGGGGGTTTTTTGTTTACTTTGAAAATCGTTTTTTAACTTAAAACTTTGTGAAAAAAATAGCTGTATTTACATCCGGTGGGGATGCCCCAGGAATGAATGCTTGTATCAGAGCTGTGGTTCGTGCTTCTGTGCATTTCAACCTTGAAGTTTATGGAATACATGGTGGATACCAAGGGATGATTGAAAATCAAATCACCCCTATGAATACAAATTCTGTTGCTAACATCATCCAATATGGTGGTACCATTTTAAAAACCGCAAGAAGTAAAGATTTTATGACACCAGAGGGACGTAAAAAAGCTTTCGACAATTTGAAATCCCAAGGAATTGAGGGCCTAGTTTGTATTGGTGGAAATGGAACTTATACAGGTGCACTCACTTTTGAAAAAGAATATGGAATGCCCATTATTGGTTGCCCTGGAACAATCGACAATGACCTTTATGGAACTGATTTTACCATTGGTTATGACACCGCCATTAACACTGCTGTTGATGCAATTGATAAAATTAGAGACACAGCGGATGCTCATAATAGGGTTTTCTTCATTGAAGTAATGGGAAGACATTCCGGACATATTGCACTGTATGCAGGAATAGCAGGAGGTGCTGAAGGTATCTTTATCCCTGAAAAAGAACATGAATTTGAAGATATCTGTAAAATTTATGAGAAAAAAAGTCGAACCAAACAATTTTCAATTTTTGTTGTTGCCGAAGGTGAAACCGATGGACATGCATTTGATATAGCCAAAAGATTTCAGGAGAAATTTCCAGACACCGACAGCCGAGTAACTGTGCTTGGACACATTCAACGTGGAGGTAGGCCTTCCGCAAATGATAGAATCTTGGCTTCAAGACTTGGTGCCCATGCAGTAAAAGCCCTAGTAGAAGGTAAAAGAAATTTGGCCGTGGGAATTATCAACAATGATGTAACCTTTACGCCATTTGAAACTGCCATTTATCAAAAGAAAAATATCAATGAAAATCTGTGGATCATGAACGATATTATTACCCGATAATTGATTATGCTGCAAAATCTTTTTATTAAAAATTATGCTTTAATCAACGAGTTGAACCTTGAAATTGATGGAGGGTTAACCACCATCACAGGTGAAACTGGCGCTGGTAAAAGTATTTTATTGGGTGCTATTGGACTTGTTCTTGGACAAAGAGCAGATACATCTGCCATTGCCGATCAAACAGAAAAATGTATCATTGAAGCAACCTTTGATGTTTCTAAATTAAATTTACAAATTCTATTTGACGAACTGGAATTTGATTATCAAGACATCACCATAATCAGACGCGAAATTCTGCCAAATGGTAAATCTCGTTCTTTTGTAAATGATACACCCGCCAATTTGTCTAATCTTAAAAATATTGCCAACCATCTCATTGAAATTCATACCCAACATACCGGTCTTCTTGTAACAGATCCAATTGAACAACGCAAATTAATCGATGGTTTTGGTAATCACTCGAGCACATTCGACACATTCAGAAATACCTACAGTTTATACAATCAACTCACCAAAAAACTAAACGATTTAATAGAACGTCAAAATCAATTTTTTAAAGAAAAAGAGTTCATACAATTTCAATTTGACGAATTGGAGCAGTTGAATTTAAAGCCGAATGAAGAAATTGAACTTGAAGAAAAAATCAACGTTCTTACTCAAGCTTCAAACATTCTACAATCCGTTGGCGTTGCAAAACAAATCATCAGCGACAACGAACATAGCATCATTGATCAACTGAATTCGATTAAAAATCAACTTCGTGCAGTTTCTTCTATCAATCAACCTTTAAAAGACTTGTTCTCAAGAATTGAATCGAGTATCATTGAACTGAAAGATATTGGAGCAGAAGCTGAAAGCATTGGTGAAAGCATTGAGCAAAATCCATCTGAACTAGAAAAATTAAATGAACGATTGGCAAAAATTCAGAATCTTTTTCGGAAACATCAAGTTGACACTTGCAATCAATTGATTGAATTATCGGAAAAACTTGAAGAAAAACTTTTAGCTAGTCAAAATCAAGACCAAGACATTGAATCTATACAAAAACAATTAAACGATACAAAAGTTGAATTGTTAAAAGTAGGTAAACAACTTTCTGAATCAAGGAAAAATGCTGCGGAAAAAATCAAGTCCGACGCCACCGCCATTCTCAAAAATTTAGCCATTCCAAATGCTGAAATACAATTCAAATTGGAGTCTAAGGAAGATTATTTAAACCAATATGGTTTGGATAAAGTTGATATTTTATTTTCAGCTAATTTAGGCAAATCACCGCAAACTTTGTCGCAAGTTGCTTCTGGTGGAGAGATATCAAGGTTAAACTTCACCTTTAGAAGTTTAATTGCAAAAAACAAGAACCTCCCTACCCTCATTTATGACGAAGCTGATACCGGAATTAGCGGAGAAATTGCCTCTAAAATGGGCAGTATGATGCGTCAATTAGGACAATTTCACCAAGTAATTTCAATCACACATTTACCACAAGTAGCTGCTTCTGGACAAAATCAGTGGCTGGTTTATAAATCCACACAGTTGGATAAGACACATACCTCTGTGAAAAAATTGTCGGGTTCAGAAAGGATTCATGTTATTGCGCAAATGTTGAGTGGCACCAATCCTTCAGAAGTTGCTCTTCAAAACGCACAAGAATTGATTAAATTACACGCTTCTTTATAACAGGGCGTTGTCAATTTTGGATTGATTTTCGTAAAATTGATCAATATTACTCGGGTTGTTTTTTGCTGCGGTAGTGGCTAAAAAATCACATCTTTCATTTTCAGGAATGCCAGCATGTCCTTTTACCCAATGAAATTTCAATTTATATAATTGTTTCATTTGATAAAACTGCTTCCATAAATCAGGATTTTTTACTTTGGCAAAACCTTTCTTTACCCAACCATCCAACCAACGTTTTTCAATGGCGTCACATACATATTTACTATCGGTATACACATTTATTTCATGAGATCTATCGTGAATTGCCGATAAGGCTTTTATTACAGCCAATAGCTCCATACGGTTGTTCGTAGTTAAACGAAATCCCTCTGAAAGTTCCTTTCTATGTGGACCAAACATCAGTACCGCACCATAACCACCAGGGCCAGGGTTTCCCAAAGCGGCACCATCTGTAAAAATAATGATTGAAGGAGATGACATTGTTGCAAACTTAATTCTAAAATGCCAAACGAAATCGCTTCTTGCAAATATTCCATGAAAATGATTCTTACTTTTGCAACATGAATGCGGAAATTATCACCATTGGAGATGAACTTCTAATAGGGCAAACAGTTGACACCAATAGCGTTTATTTGGCCAAAAAACTCGAAGAAGTTGGCATCAAAATCAGTCGTAAAACGGCCATTTCTGATAAAAAAAACGAAATTATTGAAATGTTAAATTCCGCACTTTCTAGGGTGCGATTGGTTATCATTACCGGTGGACTTGGTCCAACCAAAGATGATATTACCAAACATACGCTTGCTGAATATTTCAATTCAAAATGGAGAACTGATCAAAACGTTTTAGAACATTTGGCCTTAATCTTCAAAAACAGAGGACGTGAATTACTAGAAACCAATAAATTACAAGCTGAATTACCATCAAACTGTAAAACCTTATTCAACGCAGCAGGTACAGCTCCCGGAATGTGGTTTGAGGAAAACAATAAAATTGTGGTTTCCCTTCCTGGTGTGCCTAACGAAGTAAAATACATCACCGAATATGAGCTCATTCCACAACTGAAATCGGCGTTTAATCTAAAAGCAGTGGTTCATAAAACACTGGTAACCTTGATGATTGCTGAAAGCTTACTCAGTAAAAAATTAGAACCATTTGAAAGCAAACTTCCTAAGGATTTTTCTCTGGCCTACCTACCCCATTTTAACAGTGTGAAACTGCGATTAAGTTGCCACAATCCGCAGATTTCAGAAAAAGATTTTGAAAATTATTTTCAAAATCTGCAAAAAGAGATTGGAGAGAATGTTTTTGCCACAGAAGATATTGAACCCTCGGTTTTTATTGCAAATTTGCTTATCCATCAAAAAATATCAGTTACAACGGCTGAAAGTTGCACAGGTGGTTTCATTGCCAATAAATTGATTCAAGTACCTGGTATCTCAGAAATTTTATTTGGATCGCTGATTAGTTATTCTAACCAAATTAAAGCAAACGAGTTAAATGTCCCTCAAGAAATATTAACAAAATTTGGTGCTGTTAGCGAAGAAGTTGCCTCTTACATGGTTGATGGTGTGTGTGAAAAATTCACTTCTGATTTGGGAATTGCTACCACAGGAATCGCCGGACCTAGCGGTGGAAGCGACGAAAAACCCGTAGGAACCATTTACATTGCCGTGAAATATAAAAACAAAAAAAAGATACAAAAATTTCAATTAATGGGCAATCGGATACAATTTATGGAAAGAGCCACCAATTGTGCCATGTTCATGATCAAAGAAATACTTGAAAATCGAGAATAATTCCTAGAAAAATAGTATAGACTTCGCCGCTTTATTTTACCTTTGCACAACATTCATGAGCGAAAAAATTTTGATTTTAGATTTTGGTTCACAATATACTCAATTGATTGCGCGCAGATTGCGCGAATTGTTCGTTTATTGTGAAATTCACCCCTTTAATCATGTACCTGAAATTGATGAAACTGTAAAAGGTATCATTCTCTCTGGTAGTCCTTGTTCTGTGAACGATGTAGACGCACCACAAATTGATTTGAATTTGTTATTTTCCAAAGCTCCGGTTTTAGGTGTTTGTTATGGAGCCCAATACATGGCAAAAGCCTTGGGTGGCGAAGTAGGAAAAAGTAGTCACAGAGAATATGGAAGGGCCATGATGAAACAAACAGGTGAATCTAACGCTCTTTTAGATGGTTTAAGCTTTGAAAGTCAAGTTTGGATGAGTCATGGCGACACCATTTTAAGAATGCCCGAAAACACTAAAATTATTGCCACTACAGAGAGTATTCCTGTAGCTGCATTTGAATTATTGAATCAGAAATTCCCAACTTTCGCCATTCAATTCCATCCGGAAGTTTACCATAGCACAGAAGGAACTGCCATGTTGAAGAATTTCGCTTATAACATTTGTGGTTGTTTGGGTGATTGGACGCCAGGGCATTTCATCGATGAAATTGTGAGTGAATTACAACACAAAATTGGCCCAGATGATCAAGTTATTCTTGGTTTGTCTGGTGGCGTTGATTCATCAGTGGCTGGTCTATTGTTGCATAAAGCTATCGGGAAAAGATTGCATTGCATTTTCATTAACAATGGTTTGCTAAGGAAAAATGAATTCGATTTGGTTCAAGAATCTTATCAAGGATTAGATTTAAACATCATTCCTGTTGACGCATCAAAGCAATTTTACGACGCTTTGGCGGGCATCACAGATCCAGAAGAAAAGAGAAAAACGATTGGCCGTGTATTTGTTGAAGTCTTCCAAGAGGAAAGTCTCAAAATAAAAGATGCAAAATGGTTGGCTCAAGGCACAATCTACCCAGATGTAATTGAAAGCGTGAGCGTTAAAGGCCCATCTGCCACCATCAAAAGTCATCACAATGTTGGTGGTTTGCCAGAAAAAATGCACCTAAAAGTGGTTGAACCTTTAAGATCATTATTTAAAGATGAAGTAAGACGTGTGGGAAGCGCATTGGGATTGCCCGATAAATTGCTCAACCGTCATCCTTTCCCAGGTCCTGGTTTTGGAATCAGAATTCTTGGAGATATCACTGAGAAAAAAGTAAAATTACTGCAAGAAGCTGATGCCATTTACATGAATATCCTACAAGAAACGGGTTGGTATGACAAAATTTGGCAAGCTGGATGCATATTATTACCTGTACAAAGCGTTGGTGTTATGGGGGATGAAAGAACCTATGAACAAGTAGTTGCCCTACGTGCCGTTACAAGCACCGACGGAATGACAGCTGACTGGGTTCATATTCCGTATGATATTCTAGCAAACATCTCCAATAGTATCATCAATCAGGTTCGCGGTATAAACAGAGTTGTTTACGATATCAGCTCTAAACCGCCTGCAACCATAGAATGGGAATAATTTTATGAAAATCATCAAACATTTTTATATTCTCTTAATTTTTCTATTTGCGGGTCAGTTGGCAGCGCAAACATCTTCTTTAAAATTCAACAACATTGAATATAAAATTGGTATACTTCTGCCCTTTTCTTCTGATGGTTCAGACAAAGAAAATAAAAATTCTGAAGCGTTACTCGACTTTTACCAAGGCATAAAAATTGCGCTCAATCAATTGGAGAAAGATGGTTTTAAATGTAAAGTAAACGTTTGGGATATCAACAGCAAGGATTCAATTCAATTGGAAACCCTTTATAAATCAAATGATTTCCAATCTTTGAACGTACTCATTGGGCCTATTAGTCAGAAACATATTGGGCAATTGGCTAAACGTTTAAAAGGCAGTAAAGTAAATTGGGTATCGCCGTTAAGGTCTTTAACCATTCCAAACACCATTTCATCACTCAATTTTTTCTCTCCAGATTCATTGAGAATGCGAGGATTGGGTTATTCGCTATCAGATCAGTTTAAAACCCATAAATTTTGCTTGATAACCGATGGTTCCTCACAATCTAGAAAAGATGCAAACATGTTAAAATTTGTATTGCAAAGTTTATCTAAATCTAGAAAAATTTCTATTCATACGTTTAATGGAACCAACCTTTCACCGGCGTTACCCAGTAAAGACAGCGTAATTTGCATCAATACGTTCACCAATCAAATGGCCAAAGTGGTTTTGGCGAAATATGCCGCTGGTCCAATTTCCGCTGCCAAGAATGCACCGTTGAAAAAAGCTTCTTTTATTGTGGGACATTTTAACTGGTACGAAAACCTGAGTCTTTCACAAGAAGTGGATGAATCAAAAATTATTTACCCAGCCATTAATTTCATCAATTTAAACGACAGTAGTACATCGGAATTCACCAAATCGTTTTTGGATAAAAGCTTTAACGAGCCAAGTAGATTTGGATATCAGGGTTATGATCAAATGATGTTTTTAGGATATGGATTGATGTTCTCTGGTGATAATTTCCTCTCGGCAGTACCAAATTCCAATATGGTTGGATTGATAAACACCATTCGTACTTATAAAATTGGTAAACGTCATTTCAACATTGGTGTTAGGTTAATTTCATTGGCAAACCACGAACAAAAACTATTTTAGTTTGAATTTTCTACGAAAACAAATTGATCAAGGACTTTCCATTGTTGAAAAATATCAAGGAAACATCCCGTTTCACTTGTATTTAAAAGAAATTTTTAGACAAAATAAAAATTGGGGAAGCAAAGACAGAAAAAACTATCGAAACATTTGCTATACCTATTTTCGACATTTTCAATTATTAAAAACGCTAAATAGAGACCTAAAAATTGACTATTTAGAAAAGCAATTGACCCTGTCCGTAATCACTGATACCCAGGCTTTTTCTTTTTTTGAGGGACAAATTAGCGACAAGCTAGAAATCACCCGTCTCAACCAAGATTTTTGCAAGGAGCCTGATGTTTATTTCAGGGCGTTACCAAAATTTGAGGAATATATTGAAAAAAGCATTTCAGAAGAAGGCAATAAATGCGAAAAAATTCAAACGGTTCAAGGAATATTTAAATTTTCTGCAAAAACCAATTTGGATGATTACATTCAAACTGGGAAAGGATATATACAAGATCTTTCATGCCAGTTGGCTATTTTAAAATTATCTCAGCACGTTGAAATGAAGCGTGTTTGGGATTGTTGTTCTGGTGCTGGTGGGAAGGCAATTGATATGACACTTATCAATCCTCAAATTCAATTATTTTGCAGCGATAAGAGAAAACAGATTTTAATCAATTTAAGGACACGTTTTCAATCATTGGGACTACGAATACCCAACACACAAGAAATTGACTTATTGACAGATTTAAATCAATTAAATGATGGTTTTTTTAATCAATCTTTGATTGTTGCTGATGTACCGTGTACTGGAAGTGGAACATGGCGCAGAAATCCTGAGAATTTGGTTCATTTCAAACCTGAATTGATTCAATCTTATAGTTCTTTACAAGCCCAAATACTTAAGAACATTGCATCATTTGTAAAACCTGAGGGTTATATTTTCTATATGACGTGTTCAATATTTAAATCTGAGAACGAATTAAATATTGAAAAATTCATTAAGAATCACCGGTACGAAGTTGTTTTTCAAGATTATTTTGGAGGGTACCAATTAGAGTCCGACACAATTTTCGGATGTTTACTTAAAAAATTGCCATAAAAAAAGCCGCAAAATTTGCGGCTTATAAAATATTTTACAGAAAGCTTTCATTTAACTTGGGTCATAGGCCCATTTAAGGTAGATACTACCCCAAGTGAAGCCACCACCAAAAGTACTTAAAATTAAGTTATCTCCTTTTTTGAATTGCTTTTCAAAGTCATATAAGCACAAAGGCAAGGTACCAGATGTTGTATTTCCGTATTTTTGAATATTCACAAGTACTTTAGATTTATCTAGGCCCATTCTTTCAGCCGTAGCATCAATAATACGTAAATTCGCTTGGTGAGGAACCAACCAATTTACATCATCACTGGTGAGGTTGTTACGTTCCATAATTTGGTAACTCACTTCTGCCATATTGGTTACAGCAAACTTAAACACTGTTTTACCTTCTTGGTAAACATAATGTTGTTTATTGTCGATGGTTTCATGTGTTGGAGGATTCATTGAACCACCAGCAGGTTGTATCAGGTATTGTCTACCAGAACCATCAACTTTGAGAATAGAATCTTGAATGCCCAAACCATCCGTAGTTGGTTCAAGCAATACACAACCTGCACCATCACCAAAAATGATACAAGTATTTCTATCTGTATAATCAATGATTGCACTCATTTTATCGGCACCAACAACAATTATTTTCTTGTAGTTGCCCGACGCAATGAATTTGGATGCAGTTTCAAGGCTAAATAAAAAACCTGAACAAGCAGCTGAAACATCAAAGCCCCACGCATTTTTAGCACCAATTTTATCAGCAATAACATTTGCTGTTGCTGGAAAAATATAGTCGCCGGTAACTGTTCCACAGATAATCATATCGATTTCCAATGGATCAATACCTTTCTTTTCCAACATTGGAAGAATGGCGCGCATGGCCAAATCGCTAGTAGCTTTACCTTCTTCTTTTAAAATATGACGCTCTTCAATTCCTGTTCTGGTTCTAATCCACTCGTCGGTGGTATCAACTATTTTTTCAAGATCAAAGTTGGTTAAAACTGTTTCAGGGACATACCCTCCAACAGCAGTAATAGCAGCAGTAATTTTCATTTTAGTTAGTTGCGTTCTGTTGACTCGCTATTTTTTGGAAGGCAGATTCAACTTTTGCACAGAAATTAGACTCTACAGAATTTTTACAAACTTCTACCATTTTAATAAAGGTATCGGCTTTTGAAATTCCATGTCCTACAAGAACAGGAGCTTTAACACCCAAAATCAAACCACCACCGTGATGTTTAAAATTAAAGTTATTCAAGAACTCATCTTGTACACCTCTTTTCATCAATTGATAATAGAATCCTTCAACCAATTTGATGACGATATTTCCTGAGAAACCATCACAAACTATGACGTCGGTAGAATCTACGAAGAGATCTCGTCCTTCAACGTTTCCAAAGAAATTAATTTCAGGGGTGTTTCGGAGCAATTGATTAGCAGCACGAGAAATTATGCTACCTTTTTCATCTTCTTCACCAATATTCAACAAACCAACTTTAGGACTATCGATTTTCTTTACTGATTGTGCATATAAAGAACCCAAGATAGCAAATTGTTGTAGATGCTCAGGTTTACAATCTGCATTGGCTCCAACGTCTAGTAAAACACCATGGTTACCACTAGGTCTAGGAATCGCAGAAGTCAAACAAGGTCTATCAACGCCTTCAATAGGTTTAAGAATCTGAATTGAAGCTACAAGCATAGCGCCTGTATTTCCAGCACTTAAGAATGCATCAATCTTCTTCTCCGAGAGATGTTCAAATCCAACCGAGATACTAGAATCTCTTTTACCAGCAATAGCTTTAACTGGATGTTCACTCATCTCAACTACTTGAGAACAATCAACAATTTCAATATTGTGAATGTCGAGATTCTCTTGCTTAGCAATATTTTCGATATCAGATTGAACGCCGAACATCACAAGTTCAACAGAAGGAAACTCAGCTTTCGCTAAAACAGCTCCTTTAATTGCTTCTAATGGGGCGTAATCACCGCCCATTGCGTCAATACCGATTCTCATTATTAAGCTTCGTTACGACCTTTCATAACCTTTACTCCACGGTAAGTACCGGTTTCTAGGTTAACACGATGATACAAAGAAACGTCTCCAGTTACAGGATCTGCAATCATTGGACGTACTTCTAATTTGTCATGTGTACGACGTTTGTCGCGGCGGGTCTTAGATATTTTTCG
>CAZBMF010000012.1:0-34568 GCA_964492925.1 uncultured Rhizobium sp.
TTCTTCTTCCAAGTTTGAGAATGCTCCAGTGGGTTTGATTACAAAATTTCCGGCCCCATCATCATAACCTGTAGCATATTTTCCAATGCTAAAATTAGGACCAAATGCAAATTCCCAACCATTCATGTTGTTACGAATACCATTCAAAAAGTTAATTGACGGAATGAATCTACCTTGATCCAATCCTGTAATCATTGGAACAAATTCGAACAAAGCTTGGAAATTTCCTTCGTTTAAGTATTGTTTTTCAAACTGATAGCCAAATTGGAACATGGTAGCAACCTGTCCATATCCACCAGCATAACCACCTTTAATTTCTGGATTGGTTAAAACATGTGCTCCGTAACCAGATAAGAAAACCATACCCATTCTAGGCCCGTCGTTTTGCAAACGCAATTCGTAAGGATTGTTGATGGCGTTGTCTAACTCAGATTTCTTGGTTAATTTATTCACCATATCCATATCGTTTGGCTGTCCAAACATTTCATTGATAACCACTCTCAACATTGGGAATTCATTTCCTTGAATCAACAAGAATTCACGGGTAGCCATTTTTTCAAAAGAACCTGTTTCAACATCCAATACCCTAAAAGTTACGGCTAATGTAGTACCCAATTCAGAAATAGAACCAGTGATGAGTTTATTTACTTTCAATTTTTTTCCCACGTCAACCAAACAAGCTTTTGCAAAACAACCACTCAATCTGATGGTGTCTTTCTTAGCTAAATATTCTAAGTCGTATTTGTCCATCACCTCATATTGGCCGATTCTAATAAGTTCATTTGATATGAACTGTATTACTTGTTGCTGATTCATGGCATGTGCTCTTGAATCAAAGTCAATTACAGCAATACTCGGTTTTACACCTGTTTGAGCTTTTAAGCCCATTGCCCCAAATACCATAGCGGTAAATAGAAACATAGATTTAATCATTATTTTTTTCATAATTGAATTATGTATTTTGTGGTAGCAAATTTGAATTTTATTTTCTCGAAAAGCAAGCACTCAAAATATTTGTAATATTCAAAAAAATACATTTGTATTGTGTAAACACCTTTTTTCATCCGATTATTGGTGCATTTTCATAAAGATTCTGAAAAGTAAAAGAATTATTACGGAAAAGCCTTAAAATGATTTCGGTGAATTACGGAAAAACCCAAAAAATAATATGATAGAAAGAAAATTTCAAATAGCGTTTGTTGAACTGCTTAAAAATTCAATACCTTCTCATTTAAATTTAGCAGAAGAATTAAGTAGCCGTATGTCGATGAGCCTTGATAGTGTTTACAGAAGACTCCGCTGCGAAACAGATTTTTCGCTAGAAGAAACCATGCGAATATCCGCTCAATTTAATATTTCGATTACACATTTGCTCACGCAAGAATCTAATTTGGTCACATTTCGAGCCAATTCGCTGAATAAAGAAACCAATGCTTTTGCCGAATATCTCAAAGTTTTACACGGTGATTTGACATGGATATGTAGTTCTCCTGATGCTACCATTACTTACGCAGCAGAAGATCTTCCGGTTTTTTATCATTTCTTCTTTCCAGAACTGGCACGTTTTAAAATGGTTTATTGGAATAAATCCATCATGAATATTCCACAATTTCAAGGTCTGAATGTTGAAGATGTTACCCTTCCTGCTACTTGGGTAGGTGAAATTTCTAAAGTGCGTGAATCTTTTTTAAGTATCCCTTCAATTGAAATTTGGCACGAAGACACCCTGAAAAGCACCATCAAACAAATTCAATTCTATTGGGCAGCCGGTCATTTTAAAGAAAAAAATACCATCATTAAAATCCTTGAAGAACTGGAAGGGCTCATTGAAATGGTGAAAAAGCAGGCCGAAACCGGTAAAAAATACAATCCCATTACCAAAGAATTTTCCCCAATGAATTACACTTTATACTCATGTGATTTGATGATTGGAAATAATTGTGTTTTTTTGAAGTCAGTTCACAAAACTGCAAGCTACCTTGGATACAATTCTTTTAATTTTATCCAAACAAAAAACGATTCCTTCAATGCCCAGGTGGAAGAATGGCTCAATAACCTTATGTCGAAAAGCGACATGGTGAGTCAAATATCTGAACGTGTTAGAAATCAGTTTTTTAAGGCAATGCAGTTGAACATTGACTTACTGAAAACGCAAATTTAAATGAAACCTACGCCTGAAGATATTCTCCTAAAATTTTGGAATTTCAATGCTTTCAGGCCCGGTCAACGAGAAATCGTTCAATCCATTCTGAATCAAAATGATGTACTTGCGCTTCTGCCTACCGGCGGTGGTAAGAGCATTTGTTTTCAGGTGCCTGCATTGTTATTAGGTGGACTTACACTTGTAGTTTCACCGCTAATTGCCTTGATGAAAGATCAAGTGGATGGGTTGAAAAACAAAGGAATTTCAGCTACCTACATTCATAGTGGATTGGCCTGGACGGAAATAAAGCAAATTTTAGATAATGCATTGAAAGGTCATTATCAAATGCTATACGTTTCTCCTGAAAGGTTGACTTCTTCTAATTTTGAGGGATATTTACAGCATTTGCCATTGAAATTGTTGGTGGTAGACGAGGCTCATTGTGTTTCGATGTGGGGAAAAGATTTCAGACCTTCCTTTTTAAGAATTAAGGAAATTCGACAACTCGTTCCCAATGTTCCAATTTGTGCCTTTACGGCGAGTGCTCCAGACTGGATTCAAGAAGAAATAGTGGATGGACTTGCGCTCAACAACGTAAAGATACATCAAGGTGCTTTCGATCGAAATAATTTGGTTTTTTATTCCATTGAAACAGAAAATAAAAGTGGATTGTTGTTAAATTCATTGAAGAAAACACAAGGTTGCAGCATTGTTTTTGCAAATACCCGTAGGGAAGTGCAAGAAATTGCAAGGTTTCTTCAAAATCATCAAATTTCGGCACATTTTTACCATGGGGGATTGGATACGGTAACGCGTTCCAAAAGACAACAAGAATGGATCCAAAACAAAGTACGCGTGATGGTTTGTACCAACGCCTTCGGAATGGGGGTAGATAAGCCTGATGTAAGATACGTATATCATATCATGCCGTCTTCAACTCCTGAAGATTATTACCAAGAAGCAGGTCGTGCGGGAAGAGATGGTTCAAAAAGTTATTGTATTCTCCTACACCAAAAAAGCGATTGGAAACAACTATATCTGCACCTCGAAAATCAACATCCAGATGAGAAAAAATGCTTGCGCGCTTATCACGCCATTATGAATCACATTGGAATAGCGCCTGGTTTGGGAGAGCAAAACGCCTATCCAGTGAATTTTCAGGCAATTTCTGATACCTATAAAATCCCAATGTTTGAGCTGTATTACTCGGCAAAAGCACTTGAATCTATGGGACAGTGGACATTGAGTGAAGGAATAAAAAGTCCCTCAAAAATCAAATTTATCACGGATTACCAAACTGTGTACGATTTTAAACTGAGATATGAACTTTATGAATCTTTAATAGATGTGCTTCTTCGTTCTTTTGGGGGGATTTTTGATACCTATTCAATAATTCATGAAGCGCAAATTGCCAAAAGATTGAGAACTTCGGAGCAACAAATTGTTCAGTGGCTGATGCATTTACAAAAGGCTAAAATTGTAGATTTTGTGCCAAAAACTGACGAACCGCTCATTACATTATTTGAACCTAGATCCATGTATCCAACTTTGAATATGAAGATCATCTTAGAATTAAAGCAAAGACGGTTTTCATCCCTCAAAAAATTGGAAGATTATGCCTTAACCGAAAATTGTAGGTCCGCCTTTTGGGTGAATCATTTTACAAATACCAATTTTGTACCATGCGGACAATGTGATAATTGTAAAAAACATAAAATTAAACCAACTGAAAATCAAATTGTTGATTTTATTTTTAGTCAATTAAATGAGCCTAAGTTGTTGAATGATTTTGTTTTGACCTTTCCTCAAGAGTGGAAAGATGAATATTTGGCTGTTTTAAATTCGCTTATTGATCATGGAAAAATCAAAAAAACGGTCGACAATGAATTAATTTTGAATCCTTGAAACTTATTTTTACTGTAACAAACGATTTGAACTACGATCAGCGAATGATCCGAATCTGTTCAGTATTGTCCGAAAATGGACATGAAGTTTGTTTGGTGGGAAGAAAGTTGTCGGGCTCAAAGCCCATTATCCCTCGAGAATACAAGCAAATTAGGCTTTTATGTTTTTTCGAAAAAGGCAAATTGTTTTATATTGAATACAATATAAGGTTGTTTATATTCTTGTTGTTTCAGTCGTTCGAAGGGGTTTGCGGCATCGATTTGGACACAAGTTTGCCCACTGTAATTGTGGCGAAGTTGAAAAAGAAAAAGCATTATTATGATGCCCATGAATTGTTTCCGTACGTGCCAGAAGTAATAAATAGGCCAAAGGTTCAACAATTTTGGCAATGGGTAGAACGATATACATTTAAGCATACCGATGTTGTTTACACCGTGAGTCAGTCAATTGCCGACTATTTTCAAGAGAAATATCAAAAAAATGTGGCCTTGGTAAGGAACATGCCAGTGTTTGTAGATTTTTCAGGTTTGCCCAGAAAAGATTTTTCATTCAATATTCCGGAAGGGAAATTTATTTTATACCAAGGAGCATTAAATGAAGGTCGAGGATTGGAAAAATTAATTGACGCAGTTAAAGGCACCAACCATAAAGTGGTGATTGTTGGAGAAGGTGACTTAAGCCAATATTTGAGGCAAAAAGTGGCTGAATCAAAGATGCAAGATCAGGTTTATTTTCTAGGATTCATACAACCCGATATGTTAAATCATGTAACTAAAAAAGCTTATTTGGGGTATAATGTGAGTGAAAATATGGGTTTAAGTTATTATTATTCATTGAATAATAAGTTTTTTGATTATGTAATGTCTGAATTGCCTTCTATCATCAATGATTTTCCTGAATATACGAAATTAGTAGCAGAATATCAAGTAGGACATTTAGTAGATGAATCGGTGGATTCATTGAAACATGCATTGAAATTACTGTTTGAAGACGAAGATACACATGCAAAAATGAAGGAGCAATGCAAATTGGCCAAGCGAGTTTGGAATTGGAGTGAGGAATCCTTAAAATTGGTAAAAATTTATACAAATGATTGACCATTTAGTAAATCATCTGCATGTGATTGCATTCGATATGCCATTCCCGCCCAACTATGGTGGTTCTACAGACATGTATTTTAAGTTGGTTGAACTTAAAAAAATGGGAATTCATGTAACTCTGCATGTTTTTTTATACGATGGAAAATCGGCTGCCCCAGAATTGGATTTGGTGACATTTAAAACAATCTATTACAGCAGAAACCGATATAAAAATCCGTTTATTGGTAGCATGCCTTACATTGTGAAGACACGCAAAAATTCGACTTTATTTAAGAATTTACTCAAAGACAGTGCGCCTATTTTATTTGAAGGATTGCATACAACGTATTATCTAAATCACCCCAAATTACGTCATCGAATTAGGGTTGTGAGGGCGCATAATGTGGAACATCATTATTATGCTGCTTTAAATGAAGCAGAAGATAATTGGCTGAAGAAATTGTTTTTCAAAATTGAGGCTAGAAAATTAGAAAAGTATGAAAAAATATTGCGTCATGCCGATGGTATTGCCGGGATATCTCCATCCGAAACTCAGTATTTAAACACCGCCTACGGAAATACACAATATATACCCGCTTTTCACTCAAATAACGAAATAGTTTGTAGGTTGGGCACTGGCAAATTTGTGCTGTATCATGGAAATTTATCGGTTCCTGAAAATAACCGAGCAGCATTGTTTTTGGCTGAGAGGGTATTCCCGCTTTTGAATATGCCTTGTGTTATTGCGGGAAGTAACCCAAGCGCTAAATTGAAAAAGGCCATTTCAAAATATAATCATATTTCTTTGAAAGCCAATATATCTACGGCTGAGATTTTGGAATTAATTGAATCAGCTCATGTAAATGCCATGATTACGTTCCAATCTACGGGTATTAAATTAAAGTTGTTAAATTCACTCTACAGGGGCCGTTTTGTTGTGGCGAATACAGAAATGGTGAAAGAAACCCAATTGGAGGAATTGTGTTCGATATCTGATGATCCACAAGGACTTGCAGAAAATATCAATAACTGTTTTAATCAAGATTTTACCTTGGCTGAAATTGCCAAAAGAACCATGGTTTTAGATCAATTGTTCGACAATGCCATTAACGCACTTAAATTGGCTAAAATGTTGAAATTGAAATAATTTGAGAAACTAAATGGGTGTGATGTACATTTAATCAATCACTATTTTTGATTGTGAAGAACTGTCTCTCGCGCGATAGTTAGTCTGTACTACTTTTGAAAGCATGAGAAAATCTCTGTTTTTCATTTTATTTGGTTTAACCCTTCGTTTGGCCGCTCAACAGCATAGCATCTATCAATATCCACAAGTGTATTTTGATCGCGGCTTGGAATTGTATGAAGAGGGTAGGTTTAATGCCGCAATATCTCAATTTGATCAATACTTTAGAATGTCGCAACCTGGTGCTGCTACTCCAGATGCCTCTTACTATTATTCTATGAGTAAGTTAAAGGCTGAGCATGAAGATGCGGTGGCTTCAGTTGAGAGTTATTTGAATCAAAATCCAAACTCAGTAAAACGGTCATTGGCCAATTTGGCGTTGGGTGATTATTTTTATAAAAAAGAAAAATACTCTCCGGCCTTAAGCTACTACAGAAGTGTTGAGATTGGCGGTATCTCCGTTGATTTAAAAGATCAGTTCCAATTTAGAAAAGGTTTTTGTTTGGTGCTTACCAAAAAATACAAAGATGCAAAAACTGAATTAGAAGGAATTGCAAAAAAAGGTGGTGAATTTCAAGGTTTGGCAAAGTACTATTATGGATATGCGTGCTTGATGGAAAAAGATTATGAAAATGCATTAACTGCTTTTCAGTCTATTAAAGATAAACGATTTGAAAAGGTTAGATTTTATGTTGCTCAAGTGTATTATCAATTATCAAAATACGATGAAGCAATTTCAGAATTGAATCAAATTGAAAATACTTCTAAAGTTTCACTTAAAGACATTGAATGGTTAAAAGGGAAATGTTATTTTAGAAAGAAGAACTATGAGCAGGCATCTGTTGCATTTGCGCGTTCGCAATTTCAAGCAGAAAAAATGTTGCCAGAAGAACAGTTTGAAGTGGGTTATGCTTTGGCAAAAAGTGGAAATTACAATGGTAGTTTAAGTTGGTACCGATTAGTGGCCAAGAATAACGATAGTTTAGCTCAAATTGCCAGTTTTGAATTAGGTAACTCCTTATTGAAGATTAAAAACTTTAGAGAAGCAATGAATGCCTATTCTGAGGTTTGGAGAACAGGCTACAACGAAGAAATAGCCGAAATTTCACTATTTACACAAGCTAAAATAGCAGTGCAATTGGGCGAGTCTAACAGCACTACTTTGTTAGACAAATACATTAAATTGTTCCCTAAAACAGCCAATGCTAAAGAAGCATCTAAATTAAAAGCCAGGTTGTTGTTGAATACCGACAAATACAGAGAAGCCGTGGCAATTCTTGAAGGAATTGAAGATTTAGATGCACAAACTGAAGAGATTTATCAAAAAGTAACCCTGGCACGGGGTATGGAATTGTATAAAAGTAGAAACTTTGATGCTGCAATTCAATTGTTTGAAAAATGCAATAAGAAAACAGCAAATCGTCAATATGCGGCTGAAGCAACTTATTGGATCGCTGAGGCTTATACCCAATTGGGCAACAAAGATGGAGCGCAACAAGCCTATAAGAAATTTTTAGATATGCCCCAATCTAATAAAATTGAAGTATTTCCTTATGCATATTATGGACTAGGATACCTCGATTTTATGAACAAGTCATATAACAACGCCGCTACCTTCTTCAATGAATTTACTTCAAAAGTTACTGGCTTGCGATACGATGAAAGATTGGTGCATGATGCCTATTTGAGATTAGGTGATTGCTATATCATGACCAGACAACTTGAAAGTGCCGTAAAAGCTTATGCTTATGTTTCTGGAAAAAATGGATCTGATGCAGATTACGCGTTATATCAAAGTGGAATAATTTATGGATTGCTCGAAAAATCAGAGGAAAAACTAGGTGCTTTAAAACGATTGAATAAAAATTATCCTAAATCTAGATTTACGATCGACGCTTATAATGACATTGCCACTGAATATATGCAGCTAAAGCGCTTCAAAGATGCCGAAGAATATTATCAAAAAATATTAAAGGAATTTCCTGGTAGCCAATTAACAGCAAAAGCATACTCAACTTTGGGTAAAATCTATTTTAATGATAAGAAAATTGATCAATCTATTGGCGCATACACGTCTTTATACGACAATTTCCCAGGTACAAGCGATGCCAAGTCTGCCGCTGAAATGGTAAAAACCATTTATACTGATGCAGGTAGAGCCAAAGACTATGTTAAATGGGCCTCTTCTCGTGGTGGTATTTCTAAAATGGAAGAAGATAGTCTCATGTTTGAAACTGCCATGAATGCTTATGAACGTGAAGATTTTGAAGTGGCAGTGAAAAGTTTTGATAGCTATTTGCAGGAAATGCAAAATGGAAATTTTGTGATTTCAGCGCATTATTATAAAGCTTTAACTCATGAAACGTTAAAACAACCGCACAAAGCAATTGAATCTTATCAATATGTTGCAAAAGCCAATTCTGGTGAATTCAAAGAAGATGCTACCTTGTCGGTTCTTCGTATTTATGGAAACAATGCTACTTGTGAAGAAATTTTACCTTATGTTGAAATTCTTGAGCAAATTACAAAATCTAAAGATGTTCAACGTCGTGCTTGGAAATCTTTGATGTATTGCTACTCTAAATCCAATAATAAGGAGGGACTTAAAAACGTGGCAACAAAGGTGATGGATGATAATTCATCTGATGAAGACATGAAATTTGAGTCTAAAATGATCTTGGCGAAAGCCGATATTGCAAGTGGCGACAACAATAAAGCCTTTGCTTCATTGAAAGCAATATATGATGGAAATAACAACAGATTTGCTGCTGAAGCGAAATATTTGGAGTCAGAACTGTATTTAAAAATTGACAGTATTGAGGCCTGTAAAAATGGATGTTATGCTGTGTTAGATCTATTTAATGGATATGACTTTTGGGTAGGTAAATCGTTGTTGCTATTAGGAGATGCATTTGCCAAAGAACAAGACATGTTCAATGCGAAGGTGACTTGGAACACCATCATTGAAAGTTTCCAAGATAAAGCCCTTTTAGCTGAGGCTAAGAAACGCATCAAGGACAATAACCTCGATGTGCCAGAAAAGAAAAAGTAGTTCAGAATTTCATAGTTGTAAGGGCGAGGGACATTGTTTCTCGCCTTTTTTTATTTCAAATCTATATGGATTATAGGATTATAGGATTATGTCCCGATAGCTATCGGGATTATGGGAATTTAAACATGTAGCAAAATAAACCTTCATAAACCCTCATAAACGTTTATAAACTTTCATAAACATTTATAAACCTTAATAAACTTTCTTAAACCCTCCTCTAATCCTTTAATCAAAAAAAGGTGGCCTTTCGACCACCTTTTTTACTATTGAGATTCGAGTTTTATTTTAAATCAATAACAGAAGATCCCATTAAATAACCTTCGGTATAAAGTTCAATTGTGTACTTTCCTTTGGTGAGTTTGTTGCTTGGCTTCCAAACGCTTGCAGGTACTTGCTTGTTTTCTTTTTCATATACTACAGTAGTTTTATATGAATACTTGGTAGATTTCCCATCTAATAAATCAGCAATGCCACCATCACCATTGTTTAATGTAACCCCCTCTGGTCCTGTAATTTTAACAAAGATCACACGTTCTCCAGCTTCTGCAATTTTATTTTCAGCCAAATTAAAGCTAATACGCAAAGCCTCAACATCTTTCGCTCTGTTAGTATTGGTTTCTTTGCGGGTAATCCATTGTTTCTTTAAAGTTTCTACACGGATTTCACCACTTTGAATTCTTGAAGCCAAACTTTTTAAACGTTTTCCTTCTTTAGAAAGGACGTTGTTTTGGGTATTCAATTCAGCGTTTTCTTTGTTTAAATTATCGTTTTTGGCTTTCAGTTCAGTATTTTCTCTTTCCAACTGCGCCAATCTTTGTGACATTTCAGCCAGCTTGCCTTTGAGTTCGTCCATAAGTGCTTTGCTAGTGTTTCCAGATTTTCTTAATTCAAAAGCTAAGCGCGCAATTTCATTGTTTTTAGCAGCCAATTCTTTAGAAATTGCTTTGTTTGATTCAGACATGGTAATGCTGTCTGATTTATATTGTGCAATTAATGCATCAGCAGAAGCTATTAAGGCTTCTTTTTGTTTAATGGTTCCCCCTAAAGCATTGTTTTTATTGGTTAATTCTTCTTTTTGTGCATTCCCAGATTGCCATAAATAGAATAAGCCGATGTTAAACAACAACAATATGATGATGATAGCATACAAAATAGATTTGTTGTTGCGTTCTTGTTGATTTTGCATAGTTATTTCGTTTAGTTTGTTTAATTCGTTATCAAAATAACGTAAATTTACACACTTTATTTGAGAAATGCAAATTGAGACTTTATTGCCAGGTTTATTTTTAATAAAACCCAAAGTGTTTGAAGACCACCGTGGTCATTTTTTTGAAAGTTTTCGCGATGATGTACTCCGCGACAATGGTGTTGATTGTCAATTTGTTCAAGACAATCAAAGTCTTTCTCAAAAAGGCATTTTGAGAGGATTGCATTTTCAAAAACCACCCCATGCTCAAGGTAAATTGGTAAGGGTAGTCAAAGGGGCCGTTTTAGACGTAGCCGTAGATATTAGGAAGAAATCGCCAACATATGGAAAACATGTGGCAGTTGAATTAACTGAATCTAATTTCTTGATGATGTACATTCCTGTGGGATTTGCTCACGGGTTTTTAACCCTTCAAGATCAAACTATTTTTTCTTACAAATGTACTGATTATTATCACCCAGAAGTGGAAGGTGGTGTGCTTTGGAATTCTCCAGAATTGAATATCCCTTGGAATATTGAAAATCCAGTACTTTCTGCAAAAGATACCCTTTTACCCACATTTGAAGAATTTGATTCTCCATTCGAATTTTAATATGGAAGATTTAACAATCAATCAATTACAAGAAAATGTTGACCAATGGATTAAAACCATTGGTGTTCGCTATTTCTCAGAATTAACCAATCTGGCCATTCTCACTGAAGAAGTAGGTGAACTTGCTAGAATTATAGCTCGAAAATATGGCGATCAATCTTTTAAAAAGAATGAATCAGATGAAAACTTAGCCGATGAAATGGCCGATGTTCTTTGGGTTTTGGTGTGTTTGGCCAATCAAACTGGCGTAAATCTTACAGATGCAATCCAAAAAAACATTGAAAAAAAATCTAATAGAGATAAAACACGACATCAGAATAACGAAAAATTGAGATAGTTCAACGTTTTCAAAACAATCTCATCGTAATTTTTGTTACTTTTGTAAAACTTTGTCTGACCAAACTTTACACAGTCGCAAATTAGATCACATTAAGTTGGCGTTTCAATCACAACTCGCCGATGTAGATCATCGTTTCTATTACGAACCGCTTTTTGCAGCATCCCCAGATTCTACGAATATCCCACCTATGCAGTTGGCTGGTAAAATTATGCGCTATCCACTTTGGATTAGCAGCATGACAGGTGGTGCTGAATTAGCCGGCGAAATTAACCGAAACTTGGCAATCGCTTGCAAAGAGTATGGACTCGGTATGGGTTTGGGTTCTTGTAGACCAGTGCTTGTTGATCCACAAAATGCCTCGGATTTCGCCGTGAGAAAATACATTGGAAATCAGCCTTTGTATGCAAACCTAGGAATTGCACAACTGGAAGAATTGTTTGCCCTAGGTCAAGAATCTAAAATTGGAGACCTTGTAGATTTACTCGAAGCCGATGGATTGATCATTCATGTGAATCCTCTTCAAGAATGGTTTCAACCTGAAGGTGATCGTTATCAAATTGCACCAATTGATACCATAAAAAGGGTTTTAGATAAATTTCATTTTCCTATAATGGTGAAGGAGGTTGGGCAGGGATTCGGACCCAAATCATTAAAAGCTTTATTGGATTTGCCGCTTGAAGCTGTTGATTTTGGAGCATTTGGAGGGACAAACTTCAGCTTGTTAGAGAACTTACGTCGCACCGATGTGCGCAGTGAGAGTTGGAAATGTGCAACCCATGTTGGACATACGGCCGAAGAAATGGCTAATTGGATCTGTGATTGGAATGCTGAAAATCATGTATTTAAAGCAAAGTCTATCATTGTTTCTGGTGGAATAAAATCGTTTCTGGATGGTTTTTATTTCTTGAAAAAAATCCCTCAAAAAACCATGTATGCCCATGCTTCTTTGTTTTTGAAGTATGCCTTACAAGGTGAACAAGAACTATTAGAATTTACCGAAAGTCAAATCCAAGGTTTGGAAATGGCTCAAACATATTTAACCTTAAAAAAATAATGGAAACTCAACCTGTAAAAGGATTTAGTAAATTAAGTAAGGAAGCTAAAATTGAATGGATCATTCAAAATTACTCAAATAAACCTGAGGAATCGTTGCAAATGCTTTCTGGCTATTGGCATACCCAACCTGAAGTTCAAAAATTACACGATGAATTTATTGAAAATACCATCAGTAATTTTTACATGCCATTTGGAGTAGCTCCTAATTTCTTGATAAATAACAAGATGTATGTTGTTCCGATGGCAATTGAGGAAAGTAGTGTGGTGGCTGCCGCTTCAAAATCTGCCAATTTTTGGTTAGATAGAGGTGGTTTCCGTTCTGAAGTTGTTGGCATGGTGAAAGTTGGTCATGTTCACTTCATTTGGGAAGGTTCTGATATTGATTGGTTGAATGATTTATTTGAGCATCAAAAGAATTTATTTTACGAGCATACGAATGCGCTTACCAAAAATATGCGTGCCCGTGGTGGTGGAATTTTGGATATATCCCTCCTAAATAAAAACGAATTTGAACCGGGCTACTTCCAACTTGAAGTGAAATTTGATACCCGAGACAGTATGGGTGCCAATTTTATTAACAGTTGCCTTGAAGAAATTGCAAAAACATGGAAAACATTGGTAGATGAACGAAAAGCATCAGATCAGCCAGAAGTTACCATTGTGATGAGTATTTTGAGTAACTTCACTCCAGAATGTCTTGTTAGAGCTGAAGTTTCGTGTAAAATTGACGACATCAATGAAGGTTCTGGAATTGGTAATTTGGAATTTGCAGAAAAATTTTGCAGGGCCATCAGAATTGCTTCTATTGAACCTTACAGGGCTGTGACCCACAATAAAGGCATCATGAATGGGGTAGATGCAGTAATTATTGCTACAGGCAATGATTTTAGGGCAACCGAGGCCTGCGCGCATGCCTTTGCTGCTAAAAATGGCCGTTATACCAGTTTAACACATGCCTCAATTGAAAATGATACCTTTAGGTTTTGGATAGAAATGCCACTTTCAATTGGTACTGTTGGTGGAATCACCAGCCTACATCCAATGGTGAAGTTTGCCCATGAACTTTTAGGATATCCAAATGCATCTGATTTAATGGAAATTGTTGCCGTTGCTGGATTGGCACAAAACTTTAGTGCGGTTCGTTCTTTGATTACCTCTGGAATTCAAAAAGGACACATGAAAATGCACTTGTTGAATATCCTAAATCAATTAGAGGCAACTGACCAAGAAAAAATTGAAATTGTGAACTTTTTCAAAGATAAAATTGTAAGCTTCAGCGCTGCCGTAGAAATTTTTTGCAAAATTCGCGGAATTTCAGTGGAGTCAATTTCTGCAAAACATTAATGAAGTCATATTTCGCACCAGGGAAAGTGATGTTAACCGGAGAATATCTGGTTCTCAATGGCTTTGATTCTTTTGCTTTGCCAACTCATTTAGGGCAGTCTATGCAAGTTTGGGATTTTAATACCCCAGGTGCCCAAAATGATTTCTTGCTTTTTGTGGCTAAAGATTTTGAGGGACATACTTGGTTGCAATGCCGAATAGAACTTCCCACAATTAAAATCCTAGAATTTGATGAAAGTCAATCTATTGAAGTTGATCGTATTCAAAAAATATTGCAAAAAGCAGATTTGTCTGCTTGGAAAATAGGACAATCTTACAGAATTGAAACCACTTTACAATTCAATAAATTACATGGATTGGGAAGTAGTAGTACTTTGATTTCCTTAATGGCGCAATTTTTAAAACTAGATCCTCTCGAATTGCAATTTGAAATTTTCGGGGGAAGCGGTTATGATGTTGCTGTTGCTGTGGCTCAAAAGCCTATCGTGTATTGGTTGTCGGCAACAGATTCAAACTGGGATTTTTGGTCGTTAAATCCGGAATTAACCGAAAATTGGGAGGTGGTGTTTTTGGGAAAAAAAATGGACTCAAGAAAGAGCATTCATTCTATTCAAGATAAATTGAACGAAATAGCAGAAGACGAGTTTTATACGGCTCAATTTGATCATATCTTACAACTTACCAAACAAGCCAAAGACATCAGCAGTTTGGAAGCTAGTTTAGAAATGTATCAGAAACTTTTGTCTGACTCAACAGAACTTGAAACACCATATCAAACATTAAACATAACACCAATAAACAAAGGATTGTGCAAATGGTTGGGTGCTTGGGGTGGAGATATGATGTTGGTAAATAAAACAATTTTAGATACTTATCCAGAAGCCTTTCAAGGCATGGAGAGAATCTTGTGGAATAAGTTAATTGTAGCAAATTAAACATGGAGAAAAGTGTAAAATATCGTTGTCCAAGCAATATTGCCTTGGTAAAATATTGGGGGAAAAAAGATGAAGGAATTCAAATTCCGGCGAATGCAAGTGTTAGCTGGACATTAAGTGATTTATATGCAGAAACTACGGTGACGGCTGTGGAGTCTACAGAAACTGAATTGACATTCCTATATGATGGTCAGGCTAAGACGTCATTTGAACCCAAAATCAAAGATTTTTTAATTCGAATTGCTCCATACAGTGAATTTGTGGGAAAACACTCTTTTGTGGTTAATTCTAAGAATAATTTCCCTCATGGTACAGGTATTGCAAGTTCAGCCGCAGGATTTGGTGCACTTGCTTTATGTATTGCAGATTTGGAAGGGCAATTTGCTCTGGGTACTTTAGATTTTTACCAAAGAGCTAGTTTTTTCGCTAGATTAGGTTCAGGAAGTGCCTGCCGAAGCATGTACAGCGAGCCAGCAATTTGGGGCGAACACGCATTTGTGAAAAATAGTTCAGATCTATATGCAGTTCCATTTGACGGCGAGATTCATCAATCCCTCAAAAATTGGAAAGATTGTGTCTTGATAGTAGACGATGGCGAGAAAAAGGTGAGTAGCACAGCTGGACATTCACTGCTCAAAAATCATCCGTATGCATCTGCAAGATTCAATCAAGCTCAAAAAAACATTGAAAATGTTTTGCAATTTATGCAACAAGGTGATATTGATGGTTTCATTTCATTGGTGGAATCCGAAGCGTTGCAGTTGCATGCCATGATGATGTCGTCAATTCCTTATTTTACCCTCATAAGGCCTGGTACTTTGGCCATTATTGAAGAAATTTGGACATTCCGAGATGAGCGTAAATTACCCTTAGCTTTTACGTTAGACGCGGGGGCGAATGTACATTTGTTGTATGATTCAACAATTGAAAACGAGGTGATGAACTTTATTCACACTAAGTTGTTAGTTTACTGTAAAAATGGTTTGTATCTTTGCAGTAATACTGGAGGGCAACCTACCAAAATTGAAGAATGATCAAAGAATCTCTATACTACGCTAAAATTTTGCTCTTTGGAGAGTATGGAATCATTGAAGATTCAATGGGTTTAAGTATTCCTTACACTTTTTTTAAAGGGAAATTTGAATTTTCTGAAAATCAAACGGAAGTTCAACGCGATTCAAATTTAAGTATCCAAAAATTTGTAAACCATTTGCAAAAACTTGATGCCGACAATTTACTGCCTTGTGCGTTTGATTTCGAACGATTGAATCAGGATCTCAAAAATGGTTTGTATTTTGATAGCTCTATCCCTCAAGGCTTCGGTGTAGGGAGTTCAGGGGCATTGGTTGCTGCATTATACAATCAATACGCAATGAATCAAGTTCCAGCAGATGAAGTAATGAATGGCGATAATTTGGCCGATTTGAAAACCATTTTATCTTCTTTAGAATCTTATTTCCATGGAAAAAGTTCAGGATTAGATCCACTTATCTGTTATTTGAATTTACCAATCCTTATCAAAGGGAAAGGTGATTTGGGTGCAGTTGGTATGCCAACTGAAAATATTGAAGGAAAAGGTGCAATTTTCTTGATGGATTCTGGAAGTCCAGGAAAAACTCAAGGAATGGTGGCAATTTTCTTGCAAAAGTTGAAAGATGAAGGGTTTAGAAACTTGGTTCGTACTCAACTTAAAAAATACAATGATGGTGCTGTTCGTTCTTTCCTCAAAGGTGATAACAAGCCGTTGTTTGAAAATGTGAAAGCCATTTCATCATTGTTCTTAGATAACTTCAAACCAATGATTCCCAATAAATTCGAAGAAATTTGGCGCAAAGGATTAGAAACCAATGCCTATTATTTGAAATTATGTGGAAGCGGTGGTGGTGGCTTTGTACTGGGCTTTACCCAAGATTACGAAAAAGCTGAAAAAATGCTTAAAGGTCACAAATTGCAGGTTATCTATAAAATTTAACAATGGGGCTATCTGCCAATCAGAAATTTTTAAAATTACTGTATTTCCTAAGCGTAGTGCGTTGGTACAACGTTCTATTAATTTTTTTAGGACAATACTCCTTGGCATTGTTTGTATTTGGACCTCAATATTCGTTTAAGCAAATAATTTTTGACAAAACTTTACACCTGATGGTTTTGGCAACAACCTTTACCATTGCGGCGGCATTCATTATCAATTCGTTTTATGATTCTGATAAAGATTTGATAAATCATCCCAAATCAGCATTAGTGGGTCGTGTAATTGGTCCCTCGTTTTTAGCCAATACTTATGTGCTATTTAATGTGATTGCTCTTTTTATTGCCTATTTTACTACCAAAAAGATCTTGTTTTTTTATGCCGTTTACATGGCATTGTGTTGGTTTTATTCTCATAAATTGCAAAAAAAACCATTGGTTAGGGAGATGTCTGCCGGTTTATTAACCATGGCTCCATTAATCGCGGTTTGGATTCATTACGGGGTTTGGGATTGGAAATTGCTCTATTTTTTCTGTACCATGCTCACTATCTTATTTACCAAGGATGTAGTAAAAGATATTGCAGGGCATAAAGGAAATATAATATTTGGATATAACACCGTTGTAGTAGCCGCTGGTAAAAGAAATGTTAAAGTGGGTTTGGTTGTGTTAAATGCTGCCATATTTTTCATTTTTTTGGGAATTTACTCTTGGCAATATTATAGGTTACAAATCTATAGAGATAACACCCTAATATTAGGTTCTTCGATTAGTTTGATTACAACAACGCTGATTTCATTGGTAGGATTAACCCAACTTTCAAACAAATACAAATGGATGGATGTTGCGCTTAAATTGACACTCATATTTCATATTGGGTTGTTGTTGTTTACATTTTTAGTAAATCAGCTTCCGTAATCTCAACATTCAGAATTTTTTTTCTGAGTTTTACACATGATGTCAATTTTTAATACACATTGCTTATTTTCGAATGATGAGAATTTTCAAGTTCTACATAATGTGTATTTGGATGCTTTTTGCAATTTCCGCAAAAGCCCAAAATGATTCCGAATTAAAAGCAAAAATTGCATCATTGGAAACCAAAGTAATTGTTCTCGAAACCAAAGTATCCATTTTGGAAGAGAACAATAGGGCACTTAATCAAAGAATCGATCAATTATTGTTAACATTAAAATCACCCGGCACGAATTCTGTTTCAGGCGCCTCCAATATCCCTCAAAATACAAACGCAATTTCAAATTCTATTCAAACAGAGCCAGTTCAAACCAAGCCAGCTACTTACAGTGGTCGCTGCGGTGCAACCACAAAAAAAGGTACGCAATGTTCTCGTACAGCAAAATCGAACGGGTATTGTTGGCAGCACGGTGGAAATTGATTGATGATGATGGATTCGGAAGAACGTATTACCCTGTTTGCAAAGGTCATTGTGCCTTTGCCACTTCCTAAAATTTACACTTACCGAGTGCCATTTGAATGGACAAATTTGGTTTTCGTTGGACAGAGAATTGCGGTGCCTTTCGGTGCTAAGAAAATTTATTCCGGAATTATTCATGAGTTAACAGATTCTCCACCAGAAGGTTATCAAGCCAATTATGTGATTGAGATTCTCGATGAAAAACCAATAGTTTCGCCTGTCCAATTGAGATTTTGGGAGTGGGTGGCACAATATTACATGTGTTTTTTGGGGGACATTTTATCTAATGCATTGCCAGCCGGTTTTCGGGTACAATCTCTCACGAAAATATCTTTACACCCCGATTTCGATCCAGACAATATTGGTGTTTTAGATTCTCGGGAAAATGAAATTCTTGCGATGTTGTTGAATACCAAATCCATTACCGTGGAACAGGTTCAAAATACATTGAAAGTAAAATCCGTGCTTAAATACATCAAGTCTATGTATATTAAAGGTTTGGTGTCAATGGAGGAAGAGCTTAAAGAAAATTATAAGCCTAAATTTTCAGAATGGGTGCATTGTTCCACATTTTGGGATGATGAATATGAAGCCAATTTAGCCCTTAACACCATGGAACGACAATCGGTGAAACAATTTGAGGCCATGATGTACATCTTAGGTGCCCCTAATAGGCAAATTGAGGTAAAAAAGCTTACTTCCACCAAAAATATCAGTAGACCCATTTTAAATGCACTTCAAAAAAAAGGGTATGTTCAATTTGTAAAACATCAAGAAGATCGGTTCCATGCCATTCAAGGGGAAGGAGAGTCGTTTGAATTTACAGAATCTCAAATGAAGGCAGTGGCAGAAATTCAATACGCCTTCGATAATCAAAAAAATGTGCTGTTACATGGAATTACCGGTTCTGGGAAAACCCATGTCTATTTACATTTTGCCGAAGAAGCTTTGAAACAAGGGAAACAAGTTTTGTTTTTGGTTCCTGAGGTTGCACTCACCGAACATTTGGTAACCCGTGTTGCTCAATTGATTTCTCAGGAAATTGGTGTTTGGCATCATTATTATAGCACCTCTGAACGCACAGAGTTGTATGAGAAAGTAAGAATGCGTGAAATTAATTTTGTAATTGGTACCAGAAACGCATTGTTCGCGCCTTTTGCTGAATTGGGTTTGATAATAGTAGACGAAGAACATGAAAGCTCCTACAAACAGTTTGAAAAAAGACCGAATTTTCATGCCCGAGATGCTGCATTTCAATTGGCAAAACTATTTGATGCCAATATTTTAATGGGTTCAGCCACTCCAAGTTACGAAATGATGCAGTTGTCTGTAGATGGTATCATTCAAAAAGTAAATCTTTTTGAAAGATTTGAACAACAACAATTTGCAGAATTTATGACATTGAATCTCGGGGAACTTAAAAAACAAAATAGAATGCAAGGTTTTTTCTCAGACCTTGCCGTTGCCGCTATTCAAGACAAACTGAAAAGAAAAGAAAAGGTAATTGTGTATCACAACCGCAAAGGATATGCCCCATTCATTCAATGTGGTGTTTGCGGCCATACTACGCAGTGTGTACAATGTGATATTGCACTTACTTTTTATAAAAGTACAAACCAACAACGTTGCAACTATTGCGGATATCAACAAAATATTCCTAAAAATTGTCCTGGCTGTGGCAGTACAGACTTGGTAATGAAAGGAGTGGGTACTGAAAAAATTGTAGAAGAATTGAACCTGTTGTTCCCGGAACTTCGTATTTCTAGATTTGATCAAACCAGTATCAAAAAAAGGTCGGATTTTCAAAAAATCCTAAATGCTTTTGAGGCAGGTGAAATTGATATTTTGGTTGGAACTCAATTGCTAGCAAAAGGAATAGATTTCGAAGATGTTGCCCTCATTGTAGTTCCTGATGCAGATATTATGTTGAATTTGCCGGATTTCCGCTCACATGAACGGGCATTCCAACAGTTGTATCAGCTCTCAGGAAGAGCCGGTAGGGGTAAAAAAAGAGGACAAGTATTGGTTCAAAGCTATCAACCCAATCATTTGGTTTTGAACGCAGTTAAGGAAGAAGCATTTTTAGAACTGTGTCAGTCAGAACTCCTCGAAAGAAAAACTTTTGGATATCCTCCCTTTTCTAGATTGATAGAAATAACAGTGAAACACAAAGATCAACAAACTGTTTTTTCAGCGGCCGCTCATTTGAATAATATTCTTAGAGCCAAATTAGGTGAACGTTTGTTGGGTCCACTTACACCGTCAGTTTCTCGGGTGAAAAATCTTTATTTGCAACAGTTTTTACTTAAAATGGATCGACAAAAAGACAATATCCCCCGAATAAAAGAATTTCTTATGTGGGCACAAAATCAAGTGCAAACCACCTCTGGATTTTCAGCAATCCGGGTAGATTTCGACGTAGATCCAAATTAATTCTTCTCGATTCTAGAAGCATATTTGTAGACCGCATTTTTTAAGTTCCCATTTTTCAATTAAATTTGTTACATGGAATTAGAAACTCTAGAATCTACAACCACAACAACTGATTTCTTACCGTTAAATGGTACAGATCATATAGAATTCTACGTTGGAAACGCAAAACAAAGTGCTTATTACTATCAAACTGCTTGGGGATATAAATTTGTTGCCTATAGCGGTCCTGAAACAGGCGTTAGAGATAAAGCCAGTTATGTGCTTGAACAAGGTAAAATTAGATTGGTACTTACTACTGCCATTGATGCAAATTCTGAAATTGCAGATCATCACAAAAAACATGGTGATGGTGTGAAATTTTTAAGCCTATGGGTTGATGATGCAACCAAAAGTTTTGAAGAAACGGTAAAACGTGGCGCAAAGCCCTTCATGGAACCTACAAGGTTTGAAGATGAACATGGTTATGTAATCATTTCAGCCATTCATACCTACGGTGATACCGTGCATAAATTTATTGAACGTAAAAATTATAACGGTCCTTTCTTGCCAGGTTTCATAACGCCAGCTTATGCAATGGATGTTACCCCTGTTGGATTGAAATATGTGGATCATTGCGTTGGTAACGTTGAACTTGGTAAAATGAACGACTGGGTGAAATTTTATGAAGATGTAATGGGTTTCAAATTGTTATTAACCTTTGACGATAAAGACATTAGCACTGAATACAGCGCGTTAATGAGTAAAGTGGTTAGCAATGGAAATGGTTATGTGAAATTTCCAATCAATGAACCTGCCGATGGTAAAAAGAAATCTCAAATTGAAGAATACATTGAATTTTATAACGGGGCCGGTGTTCAACATATTGCCGTTGAAGTTCACGATATCCTTGAAACTGTTGCCGAATTACGCAGAAGAGGTATCGAGTTTCTTTATGTTCCAGACACATATTACGAAGATGTCTTAGATCGTGTAGGGCACATTAACGAAGATCTCCAAAAATTGAAAGAATTGAATATTCTAATTGACCGTGATGATGAAGGATATTTGTTGCAAATCTTTACAAAGCCAGTAGAAGATAGACCAACCGTATTCTATGAAATTATACAACGTCATGGAGCCAAGAGCTTTGGTAAAGGAAACTTTAAAGCCTTGTTTGAATCTATTGAAAGAGAACAAGCGAAAAGAGGAAATCTATAATCAAATAAGCACGCTTTGTATAAACAATATCCCCAAAGGATATGAAAGCAATACAAAAATAATCAGTGCAATTAGATTCATCTCCCACCTCAATTTGGTGCTCAGATAAACCCAAATAGGAGAGAGAACAATGGCATTCCTGAAAATCGCTGTAATGGCGCTTGTACTGTAAGGAACCGCCAAAAACAAAAAGCAAAACATGAAATAGAAGATCCAATTGGGTCTTCTATTTTTTTTGAGGGATATAAAAACACAACTTGAAATGACCAAAATCCATAAATAAAAGTTTTGAACTTCAATCCACATCTCTCGTTTCCCCCAATTATTGAGTAAATCTTGGAACCGTGCTCCCATGTGCTTCCAAGGTACATTTAAATGATGCCCATATTTAAATTGGATCAGAAACAATGCATCCCAATGTCCGGTTTTTACATAATCATAAACAAACCACATGATCAATCCAATCATTGGTGCAATCACTACAAATGATTTTTTCCAATTGATTTTCTTGTTGTCGTGGATGAAAAATTCATAAATATACCAAATTCCTAAACATAAAATCAGTACAAACCCAATGCTGTAGGTGAGCACCGCGAGAAATGCAAAAAATCCTGCCAAAAAGAATTGCGATTTATCCAAAAAATAAAACAAACAGAAAATAGAAAATAGCAACATAGACAGTGGGAAAATTGCATGCAAATAAATGTTCCCAGACGAAAATTGAAAAATCAAGGTTGCTGTAAAATATTGTAAATAAGATAATTGGGGTTGCCAAAAAACAATCAATATAATGGTTGCTAAAACAAAAAACAAGCTCAGATAAATGCCTGTCATGGCCATTTCTACATTGGGTAACATCCAATGTAATATTCTGATTGTAAAAGGATATAATGGAGCCCATCCGGCATTTCCACACCAACTACTAGGGTAATCAGGACAAGGAAATAAATTGTGACCATTTTGTGCAACATCTAAATACAATGCACTGTCCCAACGGCTCCAACAATCTGGGCTTAATCCACCCCAGCAATTGCCTTCTAACGCAATATAATGTCCAAAAAATAAAAAAATGGCAAAGGAAATGAATCCAATGCCAATTTTTATCATGGTGGTTTTATTTAGTTGTATTGTGCCCATTGTGTGTGCACAAATTCCATTAATTGTTGAATGTATTGTGAAGAGAATTCAAATTTTACTCCGGCGTCTTCATAGATTTTAGGAATTGATTGGGTATAACCCAATTTCATGAAAGATTTATATCCATCAAGAGCTTTAGTTTTGTTGGAATGGTAATTTTTCCAAATTCCAATCGCGCCCAATTGAGCAAACCCATATTCTATATAGTAGAATGGAACTTCAAAAATATGCAACTGTTTATGCCAAGCATAAGCTTTTGCATCTTCAAATCCATCGTAATGAACAAGTCCGCTCGAAAAACGTTCTTGCTGCTTAATCCAAGCTTCTTTGCGTTCTAATTGGGTATGATTGGGGTTCTCATAAATCCAATGCTGAAAGGCATCAACCGTTGCAATCCAGGGCAAAGTACCAAGAATACCTTCTAATTGCTCACATTTAGCCCTTCTCAACAACGCATCATCTTCGAAATAGTGGTGCCAACCATCCATGCTCAACAATTCCATGCTCATGGAAGCCAATTCGGCCACTTCACTTGGGGTATTTTTAAATGCATTTAATGGCAATGGGGCCATTTGAAAACTGTGAATGGCATGACCAGCCTCGTGTACCAAGGTTTCTACATCCCTCAAATTCCTGGTAGCGTTCATGAAAATAAACGGCATGTTGGTTTTTGCAAGAGGGTAGTTGTATCCTCCGGGAGCTTTTCCAACGCGGCTATCTAGATCTAATAGGGATTTTTCTTTCATGGTAGACAAACATCCCCCAAAAAAAGAATCAAGTTCATTTAAAGCGGCAATGCCTTTGTCTAAAAGATCGGTTCCGTTATTGAATGGTTTCAATGGAGCTCTATTTAGTGGATCAACTGCGGTGTCCCAAGGTTTCAATTCAGCAATTCCCATCAATTGAATTCTGCGTTCTTGAATTTGCTTGAGTAAAGGCACCACATGTTTTTCAACAGAATCATGGAAATTCTTGCAATCTTCAACAGAATAATCAAACCTTCCCATGGCTGCGAACATGTAGTCACGGTAATTTTGAAAACCAGCATTTACAGCAACTTGATGGCGTTTTTGAACCATTTTGTCAAATAAATCTTCTAGTTTTTGGGTATCTTGAGACCTTCTATTTTGCATGGCATGCCATGCTTTTTCACGAAGGTCGCGGTTTGTCTCCATCAAAAGGTTTGAAGCCTGTTGCATAGTGATGGTGTTGCCATCCCAGCCGATGCTCATTGAGCCTTGAATTGAGGAATATTCTTGTGCTAGAGTGTTGAGTTCAGCTTGTAAAGGAATATTCTCTTCACGGAACAAATCTACAGCGCTTTTTAATGCTCTAAAATAGATGTGAAACTCGGGTTTATTGCCCAATTGAGAAGTGAATTCACAGGCAACAATTTTATTGTTGAGTGCATCTTCAAAAGGAGCAATTTTAGGTTGAATTTCTTGTATAAAATACAAGTATTCTTTTTCATATACTTCGTTCTGAGTATCGCAAGTCATGTGAATATATCGCCATGCCATATCCTCGGAAAGAAAGCTCTCCAAATCACTCACATCATTCAAGAATGTTTCAAATTCTTGAATAGAACCAATTGGTCGATCAATAAGTTGTTGGAATAGCGATTCAACATCGCTTGGTTGCTGAATGCTAAAATCAGACGGAATAAACGAACCCATATTGATGGTGCTATTAGCTACCCATTTTACGCGGTGTGGTAGTTTTTACTTTCACACCAGCTGCTGTTTTGGTAGGAGTTTTGGTTTTTGCAGCCGTAGCCTTTGGCTTATCAGATGATTTGGTTTTTACCGCTTCTTTAACTTCTGAAGTTTCTTCTGCATCATCTGCCTTATTCAAAGAATCAAAATCCAATCCACCTTTTAACATATTGTACCAAGTGTATAGTTTTTTCATGTCGCTTACATACACTTTCTCTCTGTCATAATTAGGAAGAACTTTCGACATAAATGCACGAACTTCATCGTTGTCGGCTTTTGAAGTAGGCAACGCAGCACCTGAATCTTCAATTTTTTTGAGGGATAATAACACTTCCGACAATCTCACTTCACCTTCTTCAGTGAACATGGAAATATCAGCCAAAACACTCACACGTTGACGAGCATTGGTGGCCCACTTTTTTTGATCTGTTAAAGATTCTAAAATAAGTCCAGTTTTATTTTGACCAATCACTTTGTGAAGGCCTGGCATTCCGGTTACAGAAACTACATCTTTTAATTCCATAGATGGCAAATTTCTACAAATGGAGATAAATAACCAAGTTTTTACAGGTTATTTGCGATTTTCTCAAAAAATAAACCGTATAATTTTTGCATTTTTGCAAATATTAGCTAAAGTTTAGTCTGTTTTTTACTTTTTGAAATTCTCTTAAAATCACCGCTTTAGCCATATTTAACGGGGTACTTCCACCCATATTTTGAACAAATTTGTATTGTTTTTCAGTTAAATCAACGCGGTAAACAATTTTCATCCATTTTGAATGATTTTCTCGTTGTAAATCGGAAATAACCGATTCTAACTCTGGAATTAATTGTTCAATTTTGAGATACGGGGCATTTTTAAACTCAAAACTTGCCATACCAAAATCTTTTTCAATTTGGGCAATCACCTGAAGAATCACCTTTTCCTCCGGTTCTTGAAAAACAACATTTACCTCTGGTTCTGTCATGAATTGGTATCTAACGAATCTTCAGAAACGCCTTCTGGCAATAATTCGCCTTCCCATTTGCTCACTGCGGTGGTGGCTAAAGCGTTTCCAAGTACATTGGTCATAGATCTACCCATATCACAAAAATGGTCAATAGGTAATATCAACGCAATTCCTTCTGCTGGAATTTTGAACATGGTACAAGTGGCTGCTACCACCACCAAGGAAGCCCTTGGAACGCCAGCAATTCCTTTGCTTGTTAACATCAAAACCAACAACATGGTTAGCTGTGTGCCCAAATCCAACGGAATGGAATAAGCCTGAGCAATGAAAATACTCGCAAATGTCATATACATCATGCTGCCATCTAAATTAAATGAATATCCCAGTGGCAAAATGAAACTTACAATGCTTTTTTTACATCCAAAGTTTTCCAATTCCTCCGTTAATTTAGGAAATACAGCTTCAGAGCTTGTGGTTGAAAATGCCACCATCATTGGATTACGTATGGCTTGAACCAATGAAAATAATCGTTTTTTGAGTATCAACCATCCTACAAAAAGTAAAATGGCCCAGAGTACTATGATTCCGGTGTAGAACGACAATAAATAATCGCGGTAAACTGTGAGGATTCCTAATCCTTTGGTACAAATGATGGCTGCAATGCCCCCGAAAACACCGAATGGCGCAAAATTCATCACATATCCCACCATTTTAAGTATCACTTTTGATATTTTATCCAAAGCAATCACCAAACTTTCGCCGGTTTTGCCAAGGCTGGCAAGGGCAATTCCAAAGAAAATGGAAAAAATAACGATTTGAAGTATTTCATTCTCAGCCAAAGCTTGAAACAAACTTTTTGGAAAGAGATGTTCAATAAAATGATTGAGGGAAAACGACTCAGTTTTCTGCACCAAATCGTCTACTGATTTTGCATTTGCGGCCAAATTACCAAGGTTCATACCTTTTCCTGGTTCAAAAAAGTTCACCAGTATCAAACCAAGCATCAACGAAACCAAGGATGCAGTTAAAAACCACAACATGCTTTTTCCACCAACCCTTCCTATGGCATTGAGATTGCCCATTTTTGCGATACCCACAATCAATGTTGTGATAACCAATGGCGCAATGATCATTTGCACCAATCGCAAGAATATGGTGGTCAGTATTTTAAAATAGGAAGCGTATTGGGTGTTGATTTCTCCAGTTGGATTTTGAGCACTTCCAATTTCAGGAAGTTGTGTGAAAATCAATTGTCCAACAATTGCACCAACAACCATGGCAATCAAGATGTAAATGGTAAGTTTTGATCCTCCGTTTTTCATGATAAATGTTAATGCAAAAGTAATGGATAAATCTAATTCCATGAGATTTCACTTACAAAGTGTTATTTTTGTGTAATGATTGTTGTTACTGGCGCATTGGGATTCATTGGTTCCGCACTCTTAGGAGAGCTTGAACGCAGGGGCTATGGCGAACTTGTTGCCGTAGACAACTTCAATGATTCCAACAAGTTTCAAAATATCGAAGGAAAAAATATCCTTCAAAAAATAGATAGAACTGAATTTATTTCTTGGTTAGAAACAAATGGCAATCAGGTTCAATTTATTTTTCATATTGGAGCCAGAACCAAAACCAATGAATTCGATTGGAATGTATTGAATCAATTGAATGTTAATTACTCCAAATCAATTTGGAACCTTTGTGTTCAATGGAATATTCCCCTTGTTTACGCCTCATCTGCTGCAACTTATGGCAATGGGGAACAAGGATTTTCCGATGATCCGAAAACCATTCACCAGTTAAAACCCATGAATCCTTACGGGGAAAGTAAGCATATTTTCGACCTTTGGATGATGGAGCAAACCCAAACCCCGCCGTTTTGGGCTGGATTTAAATTTTTTAATGTATTTGGACCCAATGAATACCATAAAGGACGTATGGCCAGCGTGGTGTTTCATGCATACAACCAAATACAACAAAATGGTCAAGTTTCTTTGTTTAAAAGTTATAAATCTGAGTACCCACATGGCGAACAAAAACGCGATTTTATCTACGTAAAAGATGTGCTTAACGTGCTCATTTACGAAATGGAATCAAGAAAGAATTCGGGATTATTCAACTTGGGCACTGGTACTGCCCATACTTTTCTTGAACTTGTGCATGCCGTATTTGAAGCATTAGGAATTGATCCAAATATTTCGTATATTGATATGCCTGAAGACATCCGAAACAATTATCAATATTTTACCCAAGCAGATGAAACAAGACTCATTCAATCTGGATATCAGCTTGGTTTTTCAAACTTTAATTTGGCAGTGAAAGATTACGTGCAGGAGTATTTGATGAAAAATGCCTATATGTAATCATGTTTAAATCTACCGGAAATTGGTTTGTTGCACTGGGTGTCCTATTAATTGGGGTCTCTCAATATTTTTCCTTCAATCAAAAACAAATACAATTTGATTTAACACTCAACTCGTACGCCAAAAAGCTGGTTGCTCAAATTCAAAAGGTAGACAAAGAAATAGGCACTTTTGATCAAAAAGCCAGTTTAAATCATTATTGGAACGGCTCTACCGCTGAATTGTTGAAATCAAAAAAAATTGAAGTTTATCAATTTACCGAAGGGAAACCATTGTTGTGGACAAATAGCCAGTTTCAAATTGTACCTCAAAATAAAAACTCATTCGAAGTCATTCATCAGGGATCCATTCATTTGGCAAAATGGAACAGGGTTCATGGAAAAGAAACTTGGGTGTATGTGTACAATATATTCGAGAATCAAGGTCCTAAGTTGAATCCCGATTCCCTTATTGAAAATCAACAATCCATCTTAGATATCGACAAACGCAAATTAGAAAACGGAAGGAATATTCAATTTGCTGGTAAATTCATACAACCATTTGAATCTCAATATTATATAGCTTTTACAAAATATTCGGTGAGTATTTTGTATGATTTGTTGTTTGTGGTAGGACTAATATTTGTGAGTTTGGGATTGTCATTGGTATTAAATAAGTTCAAAACGCAAACCTATTCATTGGTGAATTGGATGATATGGTTTGTTGTGAGCTATCTCTTTAACTTTGATTATATCTTACATTCTTTTAAGCAGTTGAAGTTTTTTTCTAGTAAATTATTTTATTTCAACCAGATTTTTCAAAGTATAGGTGCCACTTTAATATGGGTTGTTTTATTCCTTTGGCTTATTACATTGTTCTTAAGATTTTGTTCAGTGCGATTGCCTGAATTGTCCCTCAAAAGAAAATATCTTGTTTTTGTTCCGCTTTTTGGAATTGCATTTATCACTTTATTATTCAACTTCATTTTAGGGGGGGAGTTGGTGAGCCAAACCAACATTCATTTCGATTTTTTTGAAATCCTTTTGGTCACAAGATACACCATTCTTTCAGTGGTGATTTTGGTATTGCTCATGGTAACTGTTTTTACCATTCTCAATGAATTGGCCACTGAATTTTATAAGTTAGAATTGAACCATCGGTTGTTGATTTTTGCATTGTCAATACTTCCTGTGTTAATCTATTGCTTTATATATATACATCCGCTGTATTTCATAATCTGGTTGTTTTTTGTTTCCATTTGGTTTTTTGTTCGGAAAAATGCCACCACTAGATTCGATTATACCCGTATTTTACTTCAAGTGCTATTGCCTTGTATTTCGTTCAGTATCATTTTAAATACGGAATTAAAGAAAAAGGAAAATAAACAGCGCATTTATTTATCGTCTCAATTGTTGTTGAAAGCCGATAAAAGCATCAAAGACAAATTGTATAATACAGAAATTCAACTCAATACAGATGTTGGAGTAACCGATTATTATACCAGCTTAGTTGAAACCAAAGAAACCTTTGAGAACAGACTCAAACAACTGTATTTTAATGTCAATTACGACAATTACAATATTTCTATTTTTGATTTTAATGGACTTGGTCAACCTTATAGAATCGACAATACCATCGACTATGGAACATTGAATGCCATTTATTTTAGTGATTTGTGTATTCAGGTGACAAACCGTTTCTTTCTGATCAATGAAAGACGTTTGCGTGGATGTTATTTGGGGAAATTTAACGTGGTTCAAGAAGGGGATTTGTTGGGAAGTTATTTCGTATTGCTTACCCCCAAATTTGGAAACAACCAGGGTCGTTTGTCGGAAGTCCTGCAAAAAAATACCACTGAATCTGTTTTTAGACGTTACGATTACTCCTACGCCATTTACAACAGAAACAAATTAAACCGACATAACGGACAATTTGATTATCCAGCGGCCAACTTATTTGGAGATAACACGCGCTTTTTTAATAAAGATGGATACAGCCATTATGTTCAAAAAGATGAATATAACAACATTGTGGTAATAACTAAAAAGGATGAATCTATTTTGATTTCTTCAATACAGTTTACCATATTAACCTTGGTTGGATTTATTTTAATCTTGCTTTATTTATTGGTGGTTTGGGTTCAAAATCAATTGGGAAGATTGCTTCACAAGTTAAAACTATCATCAAAATTAGGATTTTCACCCAAAGTTAAACAACCTCAATTTTCAACTGAAAGTTGGTTCTTATCAAGACGTTTACAATTATATATCACTTGGCTGGTTTTTGGTATCTTCTTGATTGTCATATTTGTAACCATCAATTATTTTATCCAAAATAATGTAGACCGTCAACAAAAATATTTGATGAACAAGGCAAACAACGTAGCGAATAAAATTAGTGGTGAAATTGACTTGGACGCACTTCAAAACAAATACGAGGTGGGATTGGTCTATGATTTGGCCGATTATTACGAAACGGATATCAACATTTACGATCAATTTGGGAAACTCATTTTATCTACCAACCCGCAATTGTATGCCGATAAATACACCGGTGATTTGATGAATCCTCAGGTTTTTAGAAAATTCCAAACAAATGAAATTTCTTCTGCTATCGTATCTGAAAATATTTCGGATCTTAGTTATATTTCTGCTTATACAACGTTGATTGATAATGATTTGAATATTCGAGGGTTTGTGAATTTGCCCTATTTCTCTAACCGAGAAGATTTGTTTCGGGAAATTTCTCAATATACCGTTACCATTATCAACCTCTTTGTACTCATTTTTGCCCTAGCCATCATTTTAACGTATTATGTGGCGCAAAGACTCTCTAAACCGTTGATTTTGATTAAAAATCAGCTCTCTCAAATGAAAATTGGAGAGAAAAATATGCCTATCCAATGGCAACGCAATGATGAAATTGGATTGTTGGTGGCTGAATACAACAAAATGTTAACTGCTTTAGACAGCAGTTTGAATCGCTTAGCAGAAAGTGAACGTCAAGGTGCTTGGAGGGAAATGGCCAAACAAGTGGCTCATGAAATTAAAAATCCATTAACCCCAATGAGGTTGTCACTGCAACACCTTCAATATTCAATTGGTAGAGGTGATGACAATATTGAGGAAAAAGTAAAAAAGACAATCGCACTCATGATTCGTCAAATTGATTCTTTGAGTACCATGGCCGAAGAATTTAGTTCGTTTGCGAAAATGCCTGAACCCATCTTGCAGAAAATTGATTTGAAATTGGTGCTCACCGATGCGAGAGATTTGATGGAAAAAGAAATGGGACATCCAATTTCAATGTCGATTGATGTGGAAACGGTGCCAATTTTGGCAGATCCTCATCAGTTAGGACGCATATTCAACAATATATTTAAAAATGCCATACAGGCCATTCCGGAAGATAGAATTGGTAAAATTGATGTGCAACTGCAAGTTCAAAATAATTGGGTGAACATCCGAATTTCCGACAATGGTAAAGGAATTCCACCAGAACTTTCTGAAAAAATATTTAGTCCCAATTTTAGCACCAAAAATAGTGGGATGGGACTTGGTTTGGCCATCACCAAAAAAATCATTGAACAGTTTAAAGGAAACATTCATTTTACCTCTGAACTCAATGTGGGAACCGTATTTGAAATCAATTTTCCAATTGATTTGACATCGAATTAATTTTCCCTTTTAGGAAGATGAGATTTGATTTTATCAAATCCAGATCGTGTGAGCGGACTTTTACCAAAGTTATTAGAAAATTCGGATTCCGAGAGATTGTGCCAATCATTTTCATTCCAATGAATCCAATTTCCGGGGGTAAATCGCAATTCATTTGTGGACGTTGAAAAGCGATTCCACGGACAAACATCTTGGCAAATGTCACAACCGAAAATCCAATCATTTAGCATTTGTTTTTCAGATGATTCGAGTTCCGATTTTTTCTCAATGGTCAAATAAGAAATGCATTTATTGGCATCCACCACTTTATCGGCCACGATGGCTGTAGTAGGGCAAGCATCAATACAGGCGGTGCAAGAGCCACAATGGTCAGTGGTTTGTGAATCGGGTTCAACTTCAATGCTGCAAATAATTTCGGCCAAAAAAAAGTAACTTCCAATGCCCTTTCGAATGAGTAAACTGTGTTTTCCTATCCATCCAAGGCCCGACATTTCAGCCCATTGCCTTTCCATTACCGGAGCTGAATCTACGAATACACGCCCTTCGGTGTTTGGCAACAGGGTTTTTATAAATTCTAGGAGCAAAAATCCTTGATCTTTTACCACTTTATGGTAATCTTCACCATACGCGTATTTTGCAACTTTTGGTGCATTTATTTTTTGCAATTCCCGCGGAAAATAGTTGTAAGCCAAGCTAATTACGGTTTTGCAATTTTCCACCAAAAGTGTTGGGTTTATGCGTTTTTCGAAATGGTTTTCCATGTATCCCATTTCCCCGTGATACCCCAAATTAAGCCATTCTTGCAAACGGTGTTTTTCTGATTCTAACCCTTCTGCTTTTGAAAATCCACAAGCTAAAAATCCAAGCTCAATGGCTTTCTCAGTAATTTGTGCTTTGATCGAAGAATTGTCCATAAAGAACAGCGTCAATTTTACAACAGTGTTCCGCCACCACCCATGTGAGGAATTTTACCCAAGTGACGATATGCCAAATGCGTGGCTTCCCTTCCCCTAGAAGTCCGTTGAATATATCCTTCCTGAATCAAGAAAGGTTCATACACTTCTTCAATGGTGCCAGAATCTTCGCCACAAGCAGTTGCAATGGTTCCCAATCCAACCGGACCACCTTTAAATTTATCGATGATGGTTGAAAGGATACGGTTGTCCATTTCATCCAAGCCATTGGCATCTACATTTAAGGCTTGTAAGGCAAATTGTGCAATGTCTAGGGTAATGGTTCCATTGCCTTTGATTTGAGCAAAGTCGCGGGTTCTGCGCAGCAATGCATTGGCAATACGCGGGGTTCCTCGGCTTCTTCTTGCTATTTCATAAGCCGCAGATTCATCAATAGGGGTATTTAAAATACCAGAACTTCGTTTTACAATGCCAGTTAGAATTTCAGCATTGTAATATTCTAACCTACAATTGATTCCAAATCTGGCCCTTAAAGGCGCGGTTAACAATCCGCTCCTAGTAGTTGCGCCTACCAATGTGAATGGTGCCAAAGAAATTTGCACACTTCTTGCATTGGGGCCGGTATCAATCATGATATCAATGCGATAGTCTTCCATTGCAGAATATAAATACTCTTCAATTACCGGACTTAAACGGTGAATTTCATCAATGAAAAGAACATCTCCTTTTTGGAGGTTGGTGAGTAAGCCTGCTAGGTCACCTGGTTTTTCAAGCACAGGGCCTGAAGTGATTTTCATGGAACTCCCCATGGCATTGGCCACAATGTGGCTCAATGTGGTTTTTCCCAATCCTGGAGGGCCATGCAACAAAATATGGTCGAGCGCTTCTTCACGCATTTTTGCAGCTTCAACAAAAACTTTGAGGTTTTCTAGAATTTTCTCCTGACCCGTGAAATCGTCGAAACTCGCCGGCCTCAATACCTTTTCAATGTCCTTGTCGGCACGGCTTAAATGATCGTTGGAAGGATTGAGGTTTGGATTCATATTAAATAGATTTTGCCAATCGGCGCAAATTTGCTTCTACGGTTGAATTTACAGGCCACAGCGGTTGGCGCACAGCCGTGCCGCAAAGTCCCAATTCATTGAGCATGGTTTTAATTCCAGAAGGACTACCATCGGCGAAAATTGCAATGGAAGCTTCCAATGTTTGATAATGAAGGGATTTGGCATCGGAAAAACGTCCCTCAGAACACGCCTTCACCATACCTGAAAATTGTTTTGGAAAAGCATGGTTGATTACAGAAATCACCCCAGCTGCACCACAAGCCATCATTGGGAAAGTAAGCGCATCATCGCCGCTAATAACCAAGAAATCCGCAGGTTTGTTGGCAATAATGTTCATCACTTGCTCCATGTTGCCAGAAGCTTCCTTCGTAGCCACAATTTGTGGCAATTGTGCCAAACGCAATTGGGTTTCCGCCGTCATGTTCATGCCCGTTCTGCCTGGAACATTGTAAATGATGATGGGCAAAGGGGTAACTTCACACAACGACAAGTAGTGCTGGTAAATGCCTTCCTGGTTGGGTTTATTGTAATAAGGACTTACGCTCAAAATGGCGCAAAATCCAGTTAAGTCTGTGTTTTGTAATTGATTGCGAACTTCAGCTGTGTTGTTGCCACCAATGCCTAAAACCAATGGTAATCGGCCATTGTTGGCTGCTTTGATGCATTCAATCACCGCTGTCTTTTCTTCTTTTGAAAGGGTAGCGCTTTCTCCCGTTGTACCTAAAACAACCAAGTAGTTTGTGCCACCATCAATTTGTTGGTTCACAATACGTGTAAGTGCATCAAAATCAATGCTATAATCGTCTTTAAATGGGGTGATCAAAGCAACCCCGGTGCCCATTAGTTCTTTCATTGTAAATGTTTAAAGCAATCTTTTAAATCGCAAAGGTACTGATT
>CAZBMF010000013.1:0-34209 GCA_964492925.1 uncultured Rhizobium sp.
ATCCTATAATCCTATAATCCTATAATCCTATAATCCTACAATCCTATAATCCTATAATCCTATAATCCTATAATCCTAGAAGGAAATTAAATCACCAAAGTACCAATTTGTTCACCTTGCATCAATTTCAATAAATTACCAGGAGTATTCATATCAAATACAACAATTGGTTTGTTATTTTCCTGACACAATGTAATGGCAGTTAAATCCATCACTTGTAATCCTAGATCGTATACTTGTTTGAAAGAAATTTCATTATATTTTTTGGCATTTGGATTTTTCTCAGGATCAGCATCATAGATACCATCAACGCGAGTTCCTTTAATAACCAAATCTGCTTCTATTTCAACAGCTCTCAAAGAAGCAGCGGTATCGGTAGTAAAATAAGGATTACCTGTACCAGCACCAAAGATAACCACTCTACCTTTTTCCAAATGTCTCATGGCTCTACGACGAATAAACGGCTCGCCAATTTGCTCCATTTTAATGGCAGACAATAAGCGTGTAGTCATTCCAAATTTCTCAAATGAACCTTGAATAGCCATGGCATTCATCATGGTAGCCAACATGCCCATATAATCGCCGGTAGCGCGATCTACAACGCCACCTTGCGCACCTTGAACACCCCTGAAGATGTTTCCACCTCCAATTACAATAGCAACTTCAACACCTGCATCAACAACAGATTTCACTTCTTTGGCATATTGTTCCAAAACAGCCGGATCAATACCGTATTGTTGATTACCCAAAAGGGCTTCACCACTCAATTTTAGGAGGATTCTTTTGTATTTCATGATTTTGTATTTTTTGCAAAAAAAATCCCCCGAAATTCGGAGGATTTTTTTTATTTTTCAATATGATTATCCTAATTGAACTCTTCTGAATTGTTTAACAGTTAAACCTGCTTCAGTGTCTTGCAACATTTTGGCAACAGTTTTACCGTTATCTTTAACAAATTCTTGGTTCAAAAGGGTTGATTCTTTGTAGAATTTCTCTAGTTTACCTTGAGCAATTTTTTCGATCATTGCTTCAGGCTTACCTTCTTGACGAGCTTGTTCTTTACCAACTTCTAACTCACGTTCAACTGTAGAAGCATCTACACCATCACGATCAACAGCTACTGGATTCATAGCCGCAATTTGCATAGCGATATCTTTACCAGCAACAGTGTTAGCCTCAGAAGGAGCGTTGTTCATTTCAACCAATACACCCATACGGTTTGCACCATGAATATAGGCTACAACATTTGCACCTTCAATGATTTCGTATTTAACAACGTCGATTTTCTCACCAATTTTAGCAACCTCATCCAACAAACGGGCTTCGATAGTAGCGCTACCCATAGGCAAAGCTTTCAAAGCATCAAGTGTTGCAGGCTTATTAGCCAAAGCAATTTCTGCAACTTCTCTTGCAAAAGCAACGAAGTTTTCGTTTTTACCTACGAAGTCAGTTTCACAGCTCAAAACGATGATAACACCAGTTGTAGAATCAGCTGAAGTCAAAGCAATAACTGCACCTTCAGTTGCATCTCTATCGGCACGTTTAGCAGCAATTTTAGCACCTTTTTTACGAAGGAAGTCAATTGCGCTTTCAAAATCACCACCAGTTTCAGCCAATGCAGCTTTACAATCCATCAAACCAGCACCAGTCATTTGGCGCAATTTGTTTACATCTGAAGCACTTATAGTTGTCATTTGTTTTCTTTTATTTGTATGGATTAAGCTTCAGCAGCAACTTCTTTAGGAGCTTCTGATTTGTTATCTTCTTCAGATTTCTCTCTCTTACGTTCAGCAGTACCTTCAAGAATTGCATTAGCCAATTCAGAGGCAATCAATTGAATACTTTTAGAAGCATCATCGTTACCTGGGATTGGGTAATCAACAACAGTAGGATCAGAGTTAGTATCAACCAAACCAAAAGTAGGGATATTCAAACGAACTGCTTCAGCTACTGCAAGGTGTTCTCTTTTCACGTCAACCAAGAAAATTGCACCTGGAAGTTTAGTCATATCTTCGATACCACCAAGCATTCTAGCCAATTTAATTTTTTCACGATCAAGCATCAAACGCTCTTTTTTATTGATACGCTCGAAAGTACCATCGTTAGCCATTCTGTCGATAATTTGCATTCTTTTGATGCTCTTACGAACAGTTTGGAAGTTGGTAAGCATACCACCTAACCAACGCTCGGTTACGAAAGGCATACCTGCACGTTGTGCTTCTTGCATTACGATTTCTTTTGCCTGCTTCTTAGTAGCCACAAATAAAATACGACGACCAGATTTAGCAATATTTTTAATCGCAGCTTTAGATTCTTCTAATCTAGCTTCTGTTTTCTTGAGATCGATGATGTGAATACCATTCTGTTCCATAAAAATATATGGAGCCATTTTTGGATTCCATTTGCGGGTAAGGTGACCGAAATGTACACCAGCATCGAGCAAATCTTGTTGAGTATAAGCCATTTTGATAATTAACGTTTTGAGAATTGGAAACGCTTACGCGCTTTCTTTTGACCGCTTTTCTTACGCTCTACAACACGTGGGTCGCGTGTCATGAAACCCGCATGTCGCAATACAGACTTTAATTCAGCATCTATATCAACCAAAGCTTTAGAGATTCCTAAACGAACCGCCTCTGCTTGACCGCTAATACCACCGCCACGTACATTTACCATCACATCATATTTATTTTGATTGTCGGTAAGTACAAAAGGCGCTTGTACAGATGTTTGATGCCATGCTAATGGAAAATAGTTTTCCAATGCTTTGTTGTTAACAGTAATTTGTCCGCTTCCCTCCTTGAGGTAGACTCTCGCTACAGCGGCTTTTCTTCTGCCTGAGTTGTTTATCATAATTCTCAGTTATCGAATTTCAATTCTTTTGGTTGTTGTGCTACATGAGGATGATCAGTTCCTTCATAAACAAATAAGTTATGAAACAACTTTCTTCCCAAACGATTTTTAGGCAACATGCCTTTAACCGCCATTTCAATTAACTTCTGTGGTTTCACATTCTTGGCCAAAGTACTTCTTTGTCCTCCTGGATATCCAGTATGACGCAAATACTCTTTGTTGTCCATCTTCATTCCTGTCAATACTACTTTCTCAGCATTGATAACAATTACATTGTCACCACAATCAACATGTGGAGTGAAACTTGGCTTGTTCTTGCCACGAATGATCATTGCAATCTGAGACGACATACGTCCCAATGTTTGACCGTCGGCATCCACAACAAACCAACTCTTAGTGGCTGTTGCTTTGTTTACCGAAATTGTTTTATATGTACTCAGTGGGTTCACTTTACGTAACGCTTGATTTCTTTTTGGGGTTGCAAAAATAGTAAAAAAAATCTCGGATAACAAGATATCCACAAACTTTTTTTACAAGATATTTTATTAGACACCATTTTTCGACAAAAATACGGGAAAAATAGCACCTAAAAAGCTGACTACCAATCGTCCTCTTCTGGCTTATACGGAGCTCTCAATGCTCTGGTTACTCCCGCAACCATTTCTTTTACTTCCGTATCTGCCGCAATTAAATACTTGTCTGTAGCCTCATATCCTCTTTTCACACGCATATAATACTCATGATAAGTCTTCGTTGGATTACCAACCAAACCCTCTCCTGTTTGCAAATGCACAAAATTTCCAAACTGATATTTGAAACGAGAATCTTGGAAACGAATCACAAACTTGTATTCCAACATACCTTTGGCAACTTTATTGTATTTACCATTTACTACAACCATAGGAATTGTAACAACAAGGGTCAAATGATGCGCGGGTTTATCTTCAACCAGCATTTTCTTGATAACCGACTTGCCAAATTTCTTGGTTAAATAACGCTTCGCACGCCAATACAACGAATCGGCTGTACACATGTCGCAATCTTCATTCTCAACAACTCCTTCATAAAACACGATCTCACGCATACTATCGTATGGAGGCACGAACCTCACATAAGGCGTTTTCTTCGGTTTAGAAGCCGAATCGCCCCATCCTCCACCATTTGCAGTATCTGTAGATCCTCCTCCAAAGTCCCATTGACCAGAAACCGATCCACAAACTATCAAAGAAAATAAAAATAAAAAGACCTTGAATTTACTCCTCAAGCTTCCCTGTGCTTTATCCATTACAATTTTCAACTTTTCGAATTTGTTTTATTTATAAAGTGCGAATATAATTGACTTGAGGCTCTTTTCTAACATTCTTTATTCAAAATGAAAGAAATGTCCTTTTTAATGTCCAGTCTCTCCACTTTGCACTAAAAAAAACTAGAACCCAAGAGATTCACAAAAGTAATTAACGAAAAAAAATGAATTTTATTGTAACGGAGCTGGAAATCTTCCCTTGCTAAAAATTCTGCCAGCAGGCTTTCCTTTTCTCAACTCTTTTTGAACTTCTTCAGGCAAAGCAATAATTTCCTTACATTTTTCACTGCAACAATGATTGAATTTTTTAGCACAATCATCACACTGTATGAACAATAAATGACAACCTGTATTCGCACAATTTATATGCACATCAGCAGGATTACCGCACTGATGACATTGCGCAATGACATCATTACTCACTCTTTCATGTAAACGCTGGTCAAATACAAAATTTACGCCTTTAAATTTATTTTCTAATCCTTCAGATTTTACTTGATTCACATAATTTATGATTCCACCCTTTAAATGATACACCTCATTGAATCCATTATGCTTCATCCAAGCACTCGCCTTCTCGCAACGAATACCTCCCGTACAGTACATTAAAATGCGTTTATCCTTATTGTTTTCGTATTCATCAATTACCAACTTCAACTCCTCTCTAAAGGTATCAGCATCTGGACAACTTGCATTTTCGAATTTCCCTACTTCACTTTCATAATGATTTCGCATATCTATGAGTACAGTATCAGGATTCTCCATCATTGCATTCCAATCTTGAGCTTCAAGGTATTTACCAGTGTCGGCAGGATTAAATGTAGGATCATCAATTCCATCAGCCACAATTTTTGCGCGCACTTTGATGTCTAATTTGATGAAAGACTTTTGCTTTTCTTCAATTGCAATATTTAATCGGATGTTGTTTAAAAAATCAATCGAATACAGACTGTCCTTAAATCCCTCAAAATGAATAGAGGGAAGCGCAATTTGGGCATTTATTCCTTCGTTTGCAACGTAAACACGACCTACAACTTCAAATTGTTGCCAATCGGCAAATAGTTGATCTCTAAAAGTTGAGGGATTCTCAATTTGGTAATAACGATAGAAGGAGATGGTCGTGTAAGGGCGCATATCGGCATCCATTCGACGCTTTAACTCCTCCCGACTAACGATGTTTCGCAATAACATGGTGGGATAGATAGTTAAAAATTAAATTCTTCCACAAAGGTAATAAAAATTAAACAAAAAAAGGAGCCCTTTCGAGCTCCAATTTCCTTATTTAGTTTAGTTTAGTTAGTTTTAATCTTAGTGGCGAACTACCATTTTGGTGTTCAAGTTTTTAGAACCAGCTGAAATGTTCACGATATACATACCTTCAACCATGTTAGCAACATTGATTTGAGTTTTACCGTTAACCAATGAACCAGTGTAAAGAACTTGTCCTTTGATATTGCTTACAGTCACGGTTGCTTTTTCGTTTGCCATAGAAGCAACGTTCAAGTTGAACATATCGTTAGCAGGATTAGGATACAAGTTAATTCCTTGCTCCAAAGTTTCAACACCAGTTAAAGCAATAGGGAAAGTTTCAGATTGCAATACCTCTTTGGTTGTAGCATCTTGAACGAATACAACAACTGCCAAATCATTCCAAGTTTCTACACTGTTTTCTTTAGTGTGGTCAATATGTTCAGCAGCAGTACCATTTGCAGGTAATCTATAGTTTCCTACAAAAGCAAAATTAACGTTCTTATTAACCGCAGCATCTTTCACCAATGGAGACAATGTCATACCAGCACTGGTAGTGATCATTTTCTTCATTACATCTTCAAATTGAGTTTCACCGTTAGATTTTTTATTCCAATAGGTTGTTCCTTCTGTAATAACCGCATGTAATTTCAAGTTTGAAGAATTAAAATCAGCCAATGGAGTTAAAGTAATATCTGCAGAAACATTGTTTTTCCAAGTCAAACTTACATTACCAGTGATTTCTAAGAAAGCAGGTTTTGAATTGAATTGGTCGTACAAAGCAGTTGTGAAAGAAGAAGCATTACCATCCCATCCACCGTCAACTTCCATTCTAGGAACAGAATTTATTGCATAGAAACCAACTCTATCACGTACTTCTTGAGTACAATATGGATCACCGGTACCAGGCCAGCTTACTTGGTATTTAATGGTTGAATGTTTGGTTTGTCCTTCAGTAACTTTTAAATAGTTTGCATTACCAGCAGTACAAGGACCACAAGTAGAAGATGTGAAAATTTCGTTCAAAATTTTACGTGGTGCAAATTTGTCAACAACGTTAACATCAACAGACTTAGTGTTCAATCCAAAATTATCAGCTGTTGAATTCACAGAGTTAACTGTTACAGCGATTGTAAATTTACCCAATCCAGAAGGGGTCCATTTTGTAGCAAATGATAATTCTCCGTTAGATCCACTAGCAATATTTGAACCTGAAATATCTTCAGTTACAGGGTTCGCACCGTTAATTGTATAAGTAGCATTTACAGCAGTAATAGCTTTACCACCTGTATTTTTTACTGAAAATTTAACCACAAATGGAGCATCCATATTTTTCAAATAAGGCGCTTGATTTACAGAAATCATTGTAGCATCATCATCGGCTAAAGATCCAGGCGCAAATTCATAATAATAGTTATCAGCGGTTGTTGGATCATTTCCTGCCAACATTTGATAATTCGGTGAACCAGTAACGCTTAAAGCATTAGAACCGTCAATCTGAATACCCAAAGTTAATTTGGTTTTATTAGAGCAAGCAGTTGTTCCATCAACACAATTTGAACGTTGATCAACAATATAGATATGATTTGAGGTTTCTTCTAAAACGATTGCCATATAAGCCCATCCGTTCAACAAATTGGCTTCAGAACAAGAAGAATATTGAATCCAAAATTGACGATTAGGAGCTGTTCCAAATGTTTTTGTAACAACAAAATCACCAGTAGATTTAGCTTCTACACCCCAAACAACAACAGATTTATCAGGAATAGATGTACTAGGTAAAGTAGCAGGCACAGCCGAAGGGCAAGCAACTGAACTTGCAACATCAAAAGTAACTACACCAGTAGAACCAATTTTCAACTGAGTTACAGTTGCATCGTTAAATTTAAATGTAAACGGAATATTTTGAGCAGCGCTCCATGTTTTTGATTGAGGACCGGTAACTACTGTGCTCCAGCCAGCTGCCAATCCACCCCCTGGAGGGTATTCTGCTTCAGAATTTAACGTTCCAGGATTACCCGTATTTGAACCTGGAACCTGAAAATAACCTGTTTGTGCACCTAAACCAATTGTTAATGCACTAACAGCAATTAGTAATAATTTTTTCATAGTTGTTTCTTAAAAAGCAAATGTATGAAAATTTTATACTGAAAAAAATTTCTCAAAAAAAAAGTTCAACAAGAATTCTCAGTAGGTTTGGGCAACCGTATTTAAAATTCCTTTGATTTCTTCAATATCTTCAGACTGAACCAACCTAATTCTATAATCTTTAAAATGGTCTAATCCTTTAAAATAATTGGCATAATGCCTGCGCATTTCTACAATTCCAACCCGTTGTCCTTTCCAAGCAATTGATTTTTCAAAATGAACAGTACAAGCATCTACCCTTTCTTGGATTGTTGGTCCTATTAATTCCTCTCCTGTGGAAAGAAAATGTTTAATTTCCCTAAAAATCCAAGGGTAACCAATACTCGCCCTTCCAATCATGATTCCGTCAACTCCAAATCGATTTTTATATTCTAACGCTTTCTTTGGAGAATCAATGTCGCCATTTCCAAAAATTGGAATATTCATCCTGGGGTTATTTTTCACTTCACCAATGAGTGTCCAATCGGCTTCACCCTTATATAGTTGCACCCTGGTTCTACCGTGAATGGTAAGGGCTTTGATTCCTACATCTTGCAATCTTTCAGCTACCTCCACAATATTTTTGGTACTATCATCCCAACCCAATCGTGTTTTAACTGTCACGGGCAAATGAGTTGCGTCCACAATGGCCTTGGTCATGGCCATCATTTTTTCAGGATTTGTTAAAATACCAGCACCAGCACCTTTGCAAGCTACTTTTTTAACGGGGCAGCCATAATTGATATCAATTAAATCTGGATTAGCTTGGGTAGCAATTTTGGTTGCCTCAACCATTGATTCAATTTCCGAACCAAAAATTTGAATGCCAATTGGGCGTTCGTATTCAAAAATGTCCAATTTTTGGACACTTTTTACCGCATCGCGAATCAATCCCTCACTGCTAATAAATTCAGTATACATAAGGTCTGCGCCGTTTTGTTTGCACACAAAACGGAAAGGAGGATCACTCACATCTTCCATGGGAGCTAACAACAATGGAAAATCTCCTAACGCTATGTCACCAATTTTTACCAATTTTGTGCAAATTTAAATCAAATGAGTTCCTTTAACCTCACATCCCCCAAAAACATTTTCGTAAATATTTGGGGATTGGTCATTTTATTGATCTTTATTCTCCTATTCCAGTTGGTAGGCTACTTTGGATCCACCTATATTCTATCAGCGATATTCCATATTTCAACCGAAGAAGTAAAAACACTGATGCAGCACCCAGATGGCACTGCATTGGGAATAAATGTAGGTAGATTATCGAATTTCATCCAATTCTTGTGTTATATGGGTATACCCGCAATCATTTTTGTAGGTATCAACAGGTCAAATTTGAATGATTTTGGAGGATACAAACAAAAAATACAACCAAAATACATTCTTTGGGGTGCACTGATAGGTGCTAGTGCTTTACCTGTAGTTCAAGTAATAACCAAAATTATCAAACAACTTCCATGGCCATTGGGTATTCAAAACATTGCCAATAGAATGGAATATAGTCGTACCCATATTTTTGAAAATCTACTTGATATGCAAACAGTTCCTGAATTGCTCATTTGCATTTTCATATTAGCCTTTATGCCAGCACTTTTGGAAGAATTTGTATTCCGTGGCATTATTCTAAAAATCGGACTAGCACAATTCAAGAAAAGTAGAAAAGCCATTATTTTTCAGGCCTTTGTGTTTGCCATCATGCACTTTACGTTTTACGAATTTACCGGAATTTTTCTAATGGGAGCCTTATTTGGATTTATGGCGTTAAAATTCAACAACTTATGGTACAATACTACTGCGCATTTTGTGTTCAATGGATTAACTGTTTTCATACATTTTTTAATCCTCAAGAATTTTCAAAAAACAGGCATCATGATTGACATAGAATCAATTTTGAATAATTTCTTTGTTGCCGTTCCGGCTTCTATTATCTTTGGCTACTCTATTTACCAACTAAAACAAATCACAAAACATGAATAATTTTTGGACACGTGTTTTGAGTGGAATCGGAATGATTGCACTCGTTATATACTTGATTCAATTTGGTCCTTTGGGGATATCCGTTTTGGCCTTAATAATCGGCGCATTTTGTCATTATGAATGGTTAAAACTAAAAGGCAAATTGAATTCAACAAATTTGGTGATTAGTTGGGTTTATTTTGTTCTTATACTTTTTTCCAAACAAATTCATCAATCAGAATACAGTGAGGTCGTTAAAATTGGGATGAATATGTTGGCGGTGGCATTAGGATTGATGCACTTTCAAAAAACAAAAAAATATTTCAATTTGAACATGATTGTGAATCATTTCTACATTTCTATTCCATTGTTATTGTTCACATATACACCTTATTCGAAAGGGTTTACCCATCAATATAACGCTATGCTTCCCATCATGTTAATGGTTTTGGTTTGGTCGTCTGATTCATGGGCTTATGTTGCTGGAAAATTGTTCGGGAAACACAAATTGGCACCGAGTATTTCGCCGGGTAAAACTTGGGAAGGATTGATTGGAGGTACATTACTTTCTGGTGTAACTGGATATTTAATTGTAAATTATTTGTTGGCATCCAACGGTGGATTAATTGGCAGCAATGAATTTCATACATTTACTCCATTAAAAGGCATTATTTTAGGAATTGCAATTTCAATTTTTGGCACAATGGGTGATTTATTTGAGAGTTCACTCAAGCGAAAAGCGGGGGTTAAAGACAGTGGAAATGTACTACCAGGGCATGGTGGCATGCTCGATAGATTCGATGCATTTTTATTCGCGGTGGTGGTGTTTACCATTGTTTCTCGAATTCCTTAAAATTCATTGTGTCATACGCTTTTTTTTAGGTAAATTTGCGCTATTATTCTAACATGAGCGCACCGGATATATCTTACCTAATGAACGCCGACCCTTCGGCAATCGACAATTTGTACAGCCAATATCAGAACGACAAAGAGAGTGTTGATTTTGGTTGGAGAAAATTCTTTGAAGGATTCGATTTAGGAGCACAAAAACAGCCAACTGGCGGGATGATTAGCGACGATGCTATGAAGGAAATTCATGTTTTGAATCTCATTCATGCATACAGAAGCATGGGGCATTTGTTTAGCAAAACCAATCCTTTGCGCCAACGCCGCCAATATTCTCCTAATTTGGATATTGAAAATTTCGAACTAGAAAAATCAGATTTAGAAAAAACATTCAATGCAGGTGCAGAAGTTGGATTAGGTGCTGCAAAATTGAAAGACATTGTAGCCAAATTAGACAAAACTTACTGCCAAAGTATTGGCTGTGAGTTTACTTATATCCGCGATCCAAAACGCAGAAAATGGCTACAAGATAGATTTGAAGGCACTCAGAATATCCCTAATTTAACTACAGACGAAAAACGTCACTTCCTAGATAAAATCAATCAAGCAACAGTTTTTGAAAACTTCTTGCACAAGAAATTTATTGGTCAAAAACGTTTCTCTTTAGAAGGACTTGAGGCCCTGATCCCTGCTTTAGATGCGGTGATTCAATATGGTGCAGGCTTAGGCGTAGATGAATTTGTGTTGGGAATGGCCCACAGAGGTCGTTTGAACGTTCTTGCCAACATTTTCAACAAAACATACAGTCAAATATTTTCAGAATTTGAAGGAAAAGTATTTCAAGGTGGTGACTTTGATGATTTTGAAGGTGATGTCAAATATCACTTAGGTTACAGTGTTGACGTAGACACTGCTGCCGGCAAAAAAGTACACTTACGTTTGGCCGACAACCCAAGTCATTTGGAAGCGGTTAACCCCGTTGTTAAAGGTTTGGTAAAAGCTAAATTAGACCATAAATACAATGGCGACGTTGAGAAAATCTGTCCAATTTTAATCCATGGCGATGCAGCGCTCGCAGGTCAAGGAATTGGATTGGAAGTGGTACAAATGAGTGGACTTGAAGCCTACTATGTTGGCGGAACCATTCACATTGCTACAAACAACCAAATTGGTTTCACAACAAACTACCTCGACGCAAGAACTTCTACTTATTGCACCGATGTGGCGAAAATTACGTTATCTCCAGTTTTACATGTTAATGCAGACGATCTAGAAGCTGTTGTGCATGCTGTAAAACTTGCTATGGCTTATAGACTTGAATTCAAATCTGATATCTTTATAGATTTATTGGGTTACAGAAAATACGGTCACAATGAAGGTGATGAACCCCGTTTCACTCAGCCTGAAATGTACAAATTGATCGATAAACACCCTAATCCTCGTGAAATTTACAAACAACAATTACTAGAAAGAGGCGAAATTGATGCTGCTCTTGCTGTTGAAATGGAAAAGAAATTCCAAGAATTGTTGCAAGAAAAATTTGAAGAAGCCAAAGGTGATTTCAAACCATCTATGCCGGCGGTGAAAAATACTTGGGAAGGGTTCAGACATTCAAATGAAAAAGACATTCAGCTTGCTGCCAATACCAAAGTTGACATAAAAACTTTGAAAACCATTGGTGAAAAAATTTCTACCATTCCTGAAAACAATCTGCCAATCAAAAAAGTACAAAATCTATTCAATGATCGTAAGAAAATGATTGAAAACGGTACAATCGATTGGGCGATGGGTGAACTTTTAGCCTATGCTACACTATTGAATGAAGGTCATCCTGTGAGATTGGTTGGACAAGACGTTGAACGTGGAACGTTTTCACACAGACATGCTGTTATCAAACAAGAAGTTGGCGAAACAGAATATACCCCGCTAAACAACATTTCAGACAAACAAGCTAAGTTCAGTGTATTCAACTCTCTTTTGAGCGAATATGCAGCACTTGGTTTTGAATATGGCTATAGCACAACCACTCCTAATGGTTTAACACTTTGGGAAGCTCAATTTGGCGATTTCTCAAATGGAGCTCAAATTATTATTGATCAATTCATTGCCTCTGCTGAAGCTAAGTGGAACAAATTTAGCGGCATCACCATGTTGTTGCCTCATGGTAATGAGGGACAAGGACCTGAGCACAGTTCAGCGCGTCCGGAAAGATATTTGCAACTTTGTGCCGGCACAAACATGCAAGTGTTAAACTGTTCTACCCCTGGAAACTATTTCCATGCCTTAAGAAGACAGTTGAAGCGTGAATTCACCATGCCTTTGATTGTTTTAACACCTAAGAGTTTGTTGAGACATCCAAAATGTGTGAGCAATCTGGATGAATTGGCAAATGGTGAATTCCAAGAGCTAATAGACGACAATAACGTTTCGAAAAAAGTGCGTAAAGTGCTGTTCTGCACAGGTAAAATTTACTACGAATTATTGGCCGAAAAAGAAGCGAAAAACGCTACTGATATTGCCATTGTTAGAATTGAACAATTGTATCCTTTGCCAGAATGGGAAATGGCTGACATCTTCAAAAAATATGAGGGTGCTGAATTCTGTTGGGTACAAGAAGAATCGAAAAACCAAGGAACTTGGTTACACTTACACCGATATGATTTCCCAGTGAAATTAACATACATTGGTCGTAAGAGCAGTGCTTCTCCTGCAACTGGATTTAAAAAAGTGCACGACGCAGAACAAGCCGAAATTATTGCAAAAAGTTTTGCTTAAATCTTTTGCATTTTTGCAATTTTATAACAAAAAAGGCTGCATTCGCAGCCTTTTTTGTTATAAATCATTATTCCCAATATTGGTAATGCTTTTCTAAATATTTCTCTCCGTCTCGGTTAACAATTACCTCTACAGGACGCTTTAAAGAATCGAAAATATAATTGTATTGATACAATGAATTTACACCCCTAGATTTCACATTTTCCTCTTGAATCAAATAATAAGATCTATCTTTTGTAAACGGATAAAACCCAAGATTTCTGAGATCCGCAATTTGGGTATATTTCACACTCACAATGTGTTCATTTGTGGGATATTCAAAATGCACCAAATTAGGACCATCCCAAATTCCACTAAAAATCAAACTTGAATCAGCTGAACTCTTTATATATTCCCTAATTTTTTGTCCCTCAGAATTGTACAAATAAGAATTTGATTGCAACAAAATTCCGTTAATTCCATAAGTATTTCTTTTCTGTGCATATCCTTGACTATTTAATAAGTATTCAAACACAAAATTGACACTATCTGTAGATTTAGATTTTTGGAGCATCTTCACTTTTCCAACCGTAGAATAATCAAGTTCTAGAACCAAATTTTCCTTTAAACTCCATTGTGAAATCAATCTTTCTTGTTGATCAAAAGATAGTTTAAAGATTACGGAATCTATGATTTGGTTGTTTTCGAAAATATAGGATTTGGACTCTTTTACAGCATAAAGATTTACCTTAGGATATTTTGTAATTGCTGGACTTTCTTCTTTACAAGAAATAATACTCAAGATAATAGCACACAATAAATGCCCAAAATACTTCATTAGGAATTGCTTTTAATCACGGTTTCAACACATATAACGCCACATTTTCCACGTGATGTGTATGAGGGAACATATCAACAGGTTGAATCTTTACCAAATCGAATTTCTCACTTAGTAATTTTGTATCTCTGGCCTGTGTGGCAGGATTGCAACTTACATACACTATTTTCTGTGGTTCAGCTTCTAAAAGTCTTTGAACAACACTTGGATGCATTCCATCTCTTGGTGGATCGGTAATAACCACGTCTGGCTTGCCATGTTCAGTGATAAAATCAGCAGTTAGAATATCCTTCATATCTCCAGCGAAGAAAATACAATTTTCTACACCATTCATTTTGGCATTTTCTTTGGCGTCAATGATGGCTTCTTCAACATATTCTACTCCAACAACTTTTGAGGCTTTGTCGGCAACGTATAAAGCAATACTTCCAGTCCCTGTGTACAAGTCATATACCAATTCAGAACCAGTTAAACCTGCAAAATCCTTGGTTACATTGTATAAAACTTCTGCTTGTTCGCTGTTTGTTTGAAAGAAACTTTGAGCTTGAATTTTATAGGTTTTATCGCCGAGAGTCTCAGTTAGGTAAGGAACCCCATCAAACAATTGAACCTCCAAACCATTTAAAGTATCGTTTCGTTTGTCATTGATTACATACATTAACGAAACCACATTTTTAAATGATTGCTTGATATAATTCATCACAGATTGAATGATTTCAGACTCATTTTGATGGAAGGAAACCACAATCATCCACTCCCCTTTTCGGTTGCATCTTACTAAAAGATTGCGCATCAATCCTTCTTGTGTGATGATATCAAAAAAAGTTATTTGGTTATCTAAACAAAAATTGCGTACACCACGCTGAATTTCATTCACATACGGAGGCATTAAATGACAATAATCTACATCTAGAACCTTATCAAATCTCCCTGGAATATGAAAACCTAAAGCTTTGGGTTTATCACTTTCAGATTGTTCATGTTTGTTAAAAGTTGTAACCCACGCTTTGTCAGAGAAAGTAAGATCCAATTTATTTCTATAACCCACGGTTTTTTCGCTTCCCAAAATAGGAAGAACTTCAAAACCAGTTACTCCACCAATTCTCTCCAAATTGTCGACCACTTGCTGCTGTTTGAATGCAAGTTGATCTTCATAACTTAAATGTTGCCATTTACAACCTCCACAAACAGTAAAATGTTCGCAAAAAGGATCAATTCTCTTTTCTGATTTTTTGTGAAAATTCACAATTTTACCCTCTTGAAAATTCTTCTTCTTGGCAACAATTTGAACATCAACAACATCACCAGGTGCAGCAAATTTTACAAATACCACTTGATTGTCTACCCTACCGATACAATGTCCCTCAGCAACAGCAGCGGTAATTTCTAAATTCTCAATGAGTTTGAATTTTGTTGAACGACGTCTCATCTTATTTGTTTCTGTTCACCACGGCATTGTCTAACAACTTCAAGAATTCAGCCGGCGGATAATAACCAGCTTGATTGAATCTTTTATCACTTTTTGCAGGATCTAACATAAAATAAGTGGTTGGATAACCACCAGATTCGCCATAACCCAACCACAGAAGCAGGGTTCTACCATCCATAGTTCTATCACCAAAAACGTAATTTTTTTCTATTTCCGGGTTAAATTTAACGCACACAAAGTCTTTGTCTAAAGCCGCAATAACCGTGGAATTTGTATACGTTTCACGGTCCATCACTTTACACCAACCGCACCATTCCGTATAAGCATCTACCAATAAAATCTTATTATTTGCAACTGCTTTTTTATATCCTTCTTCGAATCCATACCATCTAACCGCATTTTCAGCCACAGTTTTCTCTATAGTACTAGGATTTGTTGCAGCTGCAACTTCTGTTTTTTTCTTTTGAGGGACAGTTTTACGTTTAGACTTTTGGGCAAAGGCAGAGCCAAACACAAACATAGCCAATCCCAAAAATGCTATTTTTTTCATTTCCATGATTTTCATACTTTTACGATTTAAATTTTGTTTTAAAACTAATATCTAATGCTTTCACACTGTGTGTAAAATAGCCTAGACTAATATATGTAACGCCAGAAAGCGCATATTCTTTTAAATTTTGCAAACCAATACCACCCGACGCTTCCGTTTCACATTGATTGTTGATGAATTCAACCGCTACTTTGCATTGTTCAGGATTAAAATTATCCAGCATAATCCTATCTACACCCGCGTTTAGAGCCTCTTTCACCTCTTCCATATTGCGGGTTTCAACTTCAATTTTTAGATTTAGATTATTTTGAGACAAAAACTTTTTGGTTTTCTCAACGGCAACCGTAATTCCACCAGAGGAGTCTATATGATTGTCTTTCAACATGATCATGTCATACAAACCAATACGATGATTAAAACCTCCACCCATTGTAACGGCCCATTTTTCGAGGTGCCTCAGGCCGGGTGTTGTTTTACGGGTATCTAACAATTTCACTTGAGTATCTTTCACCATATCCACTGCAATTTTAGTTTGAGTGGCAATTCCCGACAATCGTTGCATCAAATTGAGCATCAATCTTTCGCCTTTTAAAAGGGATTGAGCATTTCCAGAAGCCGTTGCTAAAATTGTTCCTTTTTCATAAAACACACCATCTTGAGCAATTAAATTGATTTGCACGGATGGATCAATGATATCAAAAATAGTTTTAGCCAATTCCAAACCAGCCACCACGCCACTGTCTTTCAATAGCAAAGTTGAATCTGCTTGAGTTTGGCTATCAATAGAAGCCAAGGAAGAATAATCACCAGGACCAACATCTTCAAGGAGCCAATCATTTATTTGATTTCGGAACATTTCCGAATTAAAATCGATCATAAAATTGGAAAATCTTTTAAAAATTCAAAAGTAACTTTAAATCCTGAGAAAAGCGGGAATAGAGATACACAATTCGACAAACGTACAGGAAAATGGAATCACAAAAAAAGGGATAATGGCGAACCATTATCCCTCAAAATAAATTAATTTATAATTATTGTTTCACAATATTCTGAGCAGCAGTAGAGCCATCAGCAGAACGAATTAACAACAAATAGTTTCCTGAAGCCCAGTTTTGAGCATTTAATTGGATATTTTGACCATTGGTATTGGTTTGGAATACCGTACGTTCGTAGAAATCCAACACATATACATCCACAGATTGCCCTTTAAATGCAGTTAAATCTACTTTAAAGTTATTCAACGAAGGATTTGGATATACATTAATAGAAACGGCTTTTGATTTCTTCACAGCGCCTACAGGCCCTTTTTCACCACAATTGCCACCAGGAATGTACGTCATATTGCTAAAATCTATGAAGCAAGCCCAATCAGGATTGTCGATAAACGGATTTCTATTGTTTTGAACAGCACTTTGAGCAATGTATTCTGTACGTGCAATTTCCCGATTTGTAGGAGGGAATTTTTTGTTCCAGCGCTTCAAAACGTTTTGATCTTGGTTCATTCCTAAGAATTGATTGTCGGTTGGAATTGTAAACGCTTTACCAGGACGATTGTAAGTTGCACAAACATAGAAGTTCGCGCGCGCAGCAGTTCCTTTGGCAAAATCTCTTGGTTCATAGGCAAATTCACCTGTGCTATCAGTTCCAAATTTACCACCATAAAAACTGGTTGTCACAGATTTAAGATCGTTCATTGGGTAATTACTTCTTACAGCATTCACTTTGTTTTGATTAACAGGGAATAGAATATGAAGGTCACTGTAGTTTGAACTATCTTGACTGCTTTCACCCATCCAACTTGATGGATAGCAATGTTCGCGAGACATGGTATCAAATTTAAACGGAGGTGTATACTTGTAGTTGTATCCTGAATAGAAGCAATTCAATATTTGTTTGCCCTCTGTAGTATCATGAGCTTCAAAATTATTGATAATATAAGAAGCAAAGTTAGAATAGTAAATTTGACGGTGAGGGCGAACAATTGCACGCAATTTGGAAACCAACTGTGTATCCGCTGAGGTTAAACTACCATAATAAGATCCCGCATTTAAACCTGGTGTTGTAACAGATTGTGTCAATGGCGAAGATGTTAAATAATTCGTAAAGTTACCATACCCATTGTAGCTAAATACTTTTACTGAATAATTGGTGTTGGCAACAATGTTATCAAAATCAATGTTTGAATTATTTGTCCCCGTATAAATAACCCTAGAATTTCCAATATATTGACCGCGCTGATATTCAACGCCATCTGTAGGAACGTCTGTAGATGAACCTTTTGAGCAGATAACCAAATAGGCTTCCGTTCCAGTTGCAAGTGTAAATTTACCATTCATTCTCCAAGCTTTAGCCGTTACATCTAAACCTGTAGGTTGAGCAGTTGGTTCAGAAGCAAACTGCCCTTTAATGGTAGATAAAGTTACTGAAAATGGATTATTCAAAGTATCATTAGAATTGATGGTTAAAAGCACATTGTAAGTACCCTCAGCGGTTGCATTTAATTTGATTTGCAACAACAATGAATCCATTGCAGCAATTTGAGTTTGAGCACCATTGTTTAATTCAAAGAAAGCACTTTGTGCACCCGATAAAGATACACTACTAATGTCCAAACTAGCCGTTTTACTATTGTTAAATACTTTAATTTTAATGGCAGTATCATTGCCAGTTTTCACAACAGAATTATGAATCAATTTTTTACCACTGTAAGAAACTTGAAGTTCTGGTGCATCACCAGCTGGAGCAGGTTTAATTGTAACATCATCCATGGCCATGTTAAATCCACTTGCTTTTGATTTGTAGTAAAATCGAATGTAGCGAGAACTTTGTTTAACCCTAACAGTGTACATTTGAGTAGTAACACCCAAATCGTTTAAATGATCTTTGATGGTTGTCCAATTTGTTCCATCAGCACTTTCATCTACGGTTACATTTCCAGACCAAGTTGTAACACCAGCCGCTGCAGTTCCACTCATCCAATAGGTAACTGTATCAGCCTTTCCAGACCAATATGCCAACGCATATTCTCCAGTGGCATCAAAACGCAATGCGTTAGGAGCGCTTTTTACAAAAGCAGCCGTTGAATACGTAAAGTTACCTGTTGCACCTTGACTTAACGTCCAGCCAGTTGGAGGATTTAAGTTAGAATTACAATCAAAGTACATAGGTAATGTACCTTGAGCTTTCAAACCCAAGCCTACGGCCATGGTTAGAATTGCGATTATAAATTTTTTCATCATTATTTTTTAAAAAGTTAAACGTATACCTGTTGTGTATCTGAGTCCTTGCGACAAGAAAACTTCGAGGTTCTTTGGATTGAAAATTGGCGCTGGATTATCACTCGCCGACAGTGTACGGTGTTGTGCATCACTGATATATATATTGTTTGTGATGTTGTTCACCATTCCATAAATATTCAAATTTAATTGGTTAGAAAGGGTAAATTTATAACCCAAATTCAAATTCATGTACCAATAATCTGGCAATTTGAAAGATTCTTTACCACCGTAAGCACCTGTAAGAGCAGTTGGCTGAAAATCAGCATATTGCTTTTCAAACCTTACATATTGCAAGGCAATATATGAACCTTTTAATTCTGTTGGTTCCCAACGAATTAAACCAGTATATTGAATTTGAGCTGCATCACCTACATGAACTCCGTTAGCGTTAAAATTCACAGTTCCAACTGAGTCTCCAGCATCATCGCGTACAATTGCGTTTGATCCTGATTTCCAAATCCAATCACCTACGGCCATACCAAATTCAATGGTAATTCCATTGCCCGGTTTGAATACAGATTGTAATTCGACTCCCATATGTCGTGCCTTTAATCCATTGATGTTAAAGTACATCATATTTCCATCGGCATCAGGAAAACTTGGAAGGAAATCAACCGGCCTGTTTACCCAGTCGGTATAATATCCATTGAAATTCACGGTGAATCTTTTCGATTTAAAAGCAGCGCCACCCTCAAATGCATAAACCAGTTCGTTTTCTGCACCTTGAATAACTCTATTTTTGTTATCGAAAATATTGCTGTAACGAGTAGGTCTATTTAAATATCCCAAATTGGTGAACACATTTATCTTTTTATTAATGTTATAATTGATACCGGTTTTAAACGTATAACCGTTTCTATTCACCCAATCAGTTTCAGTAGGTTTCCCATCTGATGTTAATTTAAAATAGTCTTTTCTTTGATAAAAGCTACTTGAATAACTTGCATTTACAAAGGCAGAAGTTCTACCTCTACTATATTCTAACTCTCCAAATGTTCCAGCCCAATTGACTAATCCATCGTTGTGGTAGTTAAAAATATCTCCTTCTTTGTATTTATGAAGTTTTTCATAAGACGGATTTAATTCATTTACATCAGGTATGAAATAATTACCGCCCAATAAATCATAAACTTCTTTGTAATGCTGTCCAACATAACTTCTTAAATCCAATCCGCCTGAAAATGTAAAATCATTATTTATTTTATATTGCGTGGTATTTAATAAACCGTACCAAGTATGATTGTTTACACTTCTGTATAGAATACCTGCAGATTTTCTTTCAGTTGAAGAATATTTATTGTCAATAGCCGAAATGAAACCATAATCATTGTTCTGAAACCACACAGACTGAAAATCCATTGTTCCATAATTGTAAGGAACTTGATTGATTCTCTCTTTTGCTGTTCCACCGCCAGTTCCAGTAGACATATAAGCAACAGTGCTGCTCAAAACTTTCCTGTTCGGTTTGTAATCGTATTTCAAATAAATCTGAGGCTTATGAAACATGTTCACCCTTTCATTCACCACCCTAGATTGACCCCAAATGGTATCACCAGTATTGTTGTCAATTTTAGCTTCGTTCAAATTCCCCCAATGTTGGTTGTAACGAATACCCTGGTTAACAGCCATATTTGTAAGCACTGTATCCATGCCCAATTTCATTGCCATGGATCTGTCATACAACGACAATCTTGCCTTGTAGGCCCGTTGTCCGTGCGATTGTGGAGCACCCATTACAGTTAAAGAAATGCTGTGTTTTTTTCCAAATTGCTTTTCAATTTTTGCAAAATAGGAATACATGTCATCAAATAAATAATCCACATATCCGTTGCTGCTTCTTTTTGTGAATGCCAACAAGAAACCCCAATCTCCCTTCAATTTTCCACTGGCAAAATCAAATCCAAATTGGGTATAACGAGAATCGCCAACTTCAATATTTGCAGACAGCTTTTGTTGACTGGTAATTCCTTTGGTGATAATGTTCATTGTACCACCAACGGCAGGATTGGCAATTCTGCTTGATCCCAACCCTCGTTGAACTTGGGTCAATGCGGTAACAGGACCTAAACCAAACCAATTGCTCCAATAAACCCAACCATTTTCCATATCGTTTACTGGAATACCATCAATCATCACGGCAATATTTCTTTGATTAAAACCACGAATGGTGATTCTAGCATCACCGGCACCGCCTCCTTGTTGTGTAGCATAAACGCCAGGCGTGCTATTCAACAACATTGGCAAATCAGAAGACCCCAATCTTTCTTGGATATCTTTAGAATTGATATTACTATAAACTACAGGTGTTTTTCTATCTTTTGCTACAGACGCAGTGATTTGAACTGCCTGCATGGCCGCGCTTTGATTTTCAAGTTTGAAAATGACGTCCAAAATCAATTTTCTATCAGCTTGAATCATGATTGAATCATCATCATAGCCATTCAAAGAAGCCACCAATTGATACTCTCCCATTGGCAATAACATGGTAAAATTTCCATTTTTATCGGAAGTAACCATATTGCCACGGGTTTTCACCAAGGCTTGATCCAATGTTTCACCACTTACAGCATCCACCACTTTTCCTTTGATGGTGCACTGCGCATAAATGTCCCTCAAAAAAAATGAGAGCAAAAAGAAAATAAACGCTTTTTTCATGTTATTTCATGAACTTACGAACAAGCGTTTGTCCGCTAGGCGATTTTAATTCAATGGTATAAATTCCCTCATTTAAAATTGAAAGATCCAAAGAAATCAATTGTATTTGATTGTTCTCTTGCACTTCCCAACGCACCGGCACTATTTGTCCATTGGCTGCAATCACATTCACAGTTTGAACATCCATCGAAGTATTTACAAATAGCTGATTATTTGCTGGATTAGGGAAAATTGTCATGCTCGCATTGTTTCCAATATGCTTTGTGCTGGACAAATTACAATTACAATTGTGAACACCCAAAGAATCAAACATGTCTCTTGGATTCAAGTTCCATTCTAAAGTAGGATTGAAATAATATTTTGGGTTCACTGCAACATAAACCCCTTTCAACATTGTATCCAAACCTGTCAAAATATTTGGTTTTCTGATTAATGTTTTATCTACACTATACCAAATTCCGGTTCCTGTATAAGGCTCTTTATCACTCCATCCTGGTATTGGTCTTTCTCCAATTTTACCAAAAATATCAACCAAATCATATTTAGAGGTGGTTGCATTTAATTTGTCAAGTGACATAGCATCGTCACCATTGAAGCTCATTGAAAAAGACGTGTTGTAATCTTTGCTTAAGAATAAATCTGCTTTCATACGAAGCGACATAACCACTGGTGTATCTTGTCCAGTTTGTGTAGTATCTCTTCTATCTAAAACCAATACCACAACATCTTTAGGAGCCAATTTACCAGACAATTTATCAGAATATTGGCTGGTCCAAGATGCTGAACCATTTTGCCAACGGGTTACCCTGTAATTCGACAAATCAACAGTATCTGAAGTTGGATTATATACTTCCAAAGCTTTATTATTTCTTGATCCTTCAACGTATTCAGAAATAAAGAGTTCGGTACAAACAGGTACAGTTTGTGCATTTGCATTACAAACCATCACAATGGCAAAAATTGCAAGAAAAATTCTTTTCGTCATAATTAATTGCAAAAATCCTAAATTTTCCTTTGATTATCACCGAAAATTTGCATTTTTTTCAAAACTTTCACGTAAAATTAATTTTAAAACAACATAATTCTAACGAAATTTGAACAAAAATCTAGGTAGAATGCACAAATACAAGAATTTATATTTCATTTTAATCCTTTTCTTCACCGCAATTTATAGTTGCAATTCTTCCACAAAAGTGATTGAATTACAGAATATTGTGGTGAAAAATTCTGTTTCACAAATTGATTCAAACAGCTTTCACTTTCTGAAACCTTATTCTGATTCTTTAAATCGTGTATTAAACGTTCAAATTGCCCAAACCGATTCTAACTTACTCACTGTTAGAGCCAACAAGTCGATACCAAAATCAAAAATTGAAAAAATGGGAAATCTTGCACGAGTTGCTGCCGATTATTTACTCAAAGAAGGATCTAGTTATACCATCAACCAACTTGGCTTCCCTTGTCATTTTGCCCTCATCAACCATGGCGGAATCCGTTCCAGCATCCCAAAAGGTCCCATCACGTTAAAATCCATGTTTGAAATCATGCCTTTCGAAAACGAATTGGTAATTGTTGAGTTGAGTGGCCGACAAATGGATAGTTTGTTACAATATCTCTCGAGTAAAAACATTGCGGCGGTTTCAGGAATTGAAATTCAAACGAATAACAATACATACACTAAAGTAACTATTGCAGGACTTCCCTTTGACTCTCGAAGAAGTTACTGGGTGGTTGTGAATGATTTCATTCAAAAAGGAGGTGATTATTTCAACATGTTGAAATACCCCAAACAAGTTATTTACACGGGTTTTAAAATTAGAGATGTCCTTGAAAAAGGTTTCAAAACCGAGTTTTCAGAAACCAATAAAATCAATCCACGTTTAAATCCAAGAATCATTTTCAATGACTAACAGACGTCGTTTTATCAAAAAAGGCCTTGTTCTATTAGGGGGGACATTGACTTTACCAATTTCTAAAATACTGGCAAGTCCAACATCCCTCGAAAATAAAAAAAAGAGGAGAATTTGTGTACTGCATACCAATGACTTCCACAGTCATTTTGAAAGTTTCCCAGCAAATCACCCTACATGGCCTTCCCAAGGTGGAATTAACCAACTTGGAGGCTTGATCCAAGAAATTCGTAAAACGGAAGAAAATGTAGTGCTTTTTGACTGTGGTGACGTTTTTCAAGGAACCCCATATTTCAACTTCTTTGAAGGAAAACCAGAATTAGAATGGATGAAAAACATGGGATATCATGCTGGTACACTTGGGAATCACGACTTTGATTTGGGCATTGAACATTTGGCAAAATTGAGAAAAAACAATCCAATTCCGTTGGTAAATTGCAATTACAATTTTGAACAATCTCCATTGAAAGATATTGTTAAAAAACATATCATCATTGAAAAAGGGGGAATTAAAATGGGGATAACCGGTGCTAGTATCAATCTAGAAGGATTACTCACCACCGACATGTATAAAGGCATCGTATATAACGACCCAATTTTACCAATTCAAAAGGAAGTGGATTATTTGAGGAATCATGAAAAATGTGATTTGGTCTTTGTATTGTCGCACCTAGGCTATGAATATTCAGAAGAAAAAATTGATGACCTTAAACTTGCGAAAAACACATATGGCATTGATGCCATTATGGGAGGACACACGCATACTTTCTTAGAGAAACCAACCACAATGAAAAATTCTAAGGGAAAGGACGTTATTGTAAATCAAGCAGGTTGGGCGGGTTTACGACTTGGAAAACTAGTTTTTGAAATTGACTAGGTTTTCACCTTTTAGACGTAATTTTGTAGCTTGAATAACGAAATTTTAGACGAAGAAGAAATTCAAAACGAAGAATCTTGGTTTGAACATTATGCATTTAATGTAGATAAAGGACAAGAACCTATGCGTATCGACAAATGGTTGATGCATAGAATTGCGAATGCAAGTCGTTCCAAAATCCAAGCTGGAATTGAAGCAGGCAGTGTTTTGGTGAATGATAAACCGGTAAAAAGCAATTACAAAGTAAAAGGGCTTGATAACATTCGTGTGGTAATGTCTGAACCACCGAGAGATACAGAAGTTTATCCTGAAGACATTCCATTGAATGTAGTTCATGAAGATTCCGATATTTTGATCATTAACAAGGTAGCGGGAATGGTTGTACACCCTGGATGTAATAATTATTCAGGAACATTGGTTAATGCCTTGGTTTATCACTTTGGACAATTGCCACAACACAATGAAAATCACAGACCTGGATTGGTGCATAGAATTGACAAAGACACAACAGGTTTGTTGGTTATTGGAAAAAACGAACATGCATTGAGTTTTTTAGGAAAGCAGTTCTTTGACCATAGCATTGATAGGAAATATTACGCGTTGGTTTGGGGAGAACCAAAAGAAGAAGAAGGTACAATACATGGATATTTAAATAGAGATCCCGCCGACAGAAGAAAATCAAAACACTATACCGACCCAGAAATGGGTAAAGAAGCCATTACACATTACAAAGTTTTAGAAAAATTCTATTTTTTAACATTGGTAGAATGTGTATTAGAAACTGGTAGAACCCATCAAATTCGTGCGCATTTCTCAGCAATGGGTCACCCGCTATTTGCCGATGAAATGTACGGTGGAATGGAAATTAGAAAAGGTACATCTTTGCCAAAATTCAAAAATTTTATCCAAAATTGTTTTGCAATCATGCCACGACAAGCATTGCATGCTAAAGAATTGGGATTTGTGCATCCAACTACCAAAGAATATGTATTTTTTGACAGTGTACTTCCGGAGGACTTCCAAACAGTATTAGACAAATTGAGGATATATGTAAAAGCAAACCTCGGAGAATTACAAAGAGATTAAATAAAAAAACCCTCAGTTGAGGGTTTTTTTATGCTTATTCATGGATGAATTTTATTCAAAATTTAGCACAATTTCATTGCTTCTAGGCACTGATTGACAAGTTAATACATAACCTTGCTCAATTTCTTTATCGCTCAATCCTTCGCGCTCTAGCATGTGCAAAGTACCTTTAGATACTTTAGCTCTACAAGTAGTGCATACTCCTACGGTACAGCTATAAGGAGGATCAATTCCCTGTTTCATGGCAGCATTTAATACTGTAGTATTTGAATCACATTGAATGGTGTGGGTTTTACCATAAACTGTCATTGTGATGCTTGCTGTACCTGAAAATGCTGCATCTACAGCAACCTCTTCCGCTTTCAGAGCTGAACTGGTTGGCGCAGAAAACCATTCAATTGAAATTTTTTCATTTGGAACACCAATCATTGACAAACCGTTCTTTACAACTTCCATCATAGGTCCTGGTCCGCAAGTAAAATAATAATATTGATCGTAGCTACCACCAATTTTTTGCTTCACAATATTTTCAATTTTTTCAGTGGTTAACACTCCTTTCAAACCAAACCAAGTAAATGGCGCTTGATCATAAGAATGAATCACTTTAAACCTTCCTGAAAATTCTTTTTCCATTTCGGCCAAAACCTGCTTAAAAATGACCGATTCTGGATTTCTATTTGCATAAACCAAGGTAACTTGACTGCTTGCTTCTGTATGAAGCACTTGTTTTGCGATACCCATTAGCGGCGTAATTCCACTTCCTCCTCCGAACAATACGTACTGATTGGCTTTTGTTGCATCAGAACTTACAACAAACTTACCCATTGGTGGCATTACTTGTAAAATAGTACCCTCTGAAACATTCTTGTTAAAGTAAGTACTCATTTTGCCATTATCAACTTGCTTAACAGTAACCGCTGGATCTTGGTCTACACCAGAAAAAGTGCATAATGAATAGGATCTACGAACTTTTTCGCCTCCTATTTCAATTTCAAATGTTAAATATTGTCCCGCCTTGTAGGCAAAAGTATCTTTTAAATTTTGCGGGATATCGAAATAAAAAGTGGTGGCGTCTGAAGTTTCGCGCACAACTTTTTTTACTGTCAATGGAAAAAAACCTTCACTCATTATTAATGCAAAATTACATGGATTTTCTGATGTTTTTAAATGCAATTTTAAGAATGACTCACAGAGTTGAATCTTTCATGTGCAATAATGAAACAATGGAAATAATTTCCAATAAAAAAGACATGTGCATTTCTCCTCCAAATTAATTAGAATATCATCGCGAATTTGCAGGTCGAATGTTAACCGATTTCTTTACCCCAGTACCTGAATCAGTTTGGGCCCCTTTGAAAGGAAAAAACCAATTTGTAGGTGGCAAATTAAAAATCAATGCCAACACCTTTCCAAAATTAAAAAAGACCCAAATCGCACTTGTTGGTTTAAGTGAATCGGCCAATTTATTCCGAAAGTATTTTTATGAATTAACATGGCGATTTGGCGACCTAGAAATGGCGGATTTAGGCAATTTGGTTGAAACTGCCGATGAAAAACAAAGACAATTTGCCATGTCGGAAGCCATTGGAGAATTGCTCAACATCAATGTAATTGTGGTTGTTATTGGTGGAAATATCCATTCAACATATAGTCACTATAAAGCATACCGTCAACACAATGAACCCATTGAAATTGTGAATGTTTCTCCATCTATAGATTTTGATGAAGGCACGCCATTGCGTCAAATTTTAATTGATAAACCATCAAACTTATTCAACATTGATTTTGTAGGAACACAAGCCTATTATATCTCTGAAAACACAGCCAGTTTGCTCGAAAAAATGTATTTCGAAAATCACAGATTGGGTGAAGTAAGAAACTCTATTGAAGAAACAGAACCTATTTTAAGAAGTTCACATTTATTGATGTTCGATTTAAATGCCCTCCGATTGTCTGATGCACCTGGAACCTTGAGCAAATCTCCAAATGGTTTATATGCAGAGGAAGCCGCCCGCATTTCACGCTACGCCGGTGTTTCGAACAAATTAAGTTCAGCTTTCTTCTATGGTTTAGATGAAAAAAACATGGATCCTACTTCGCACCAATTGTTGTCTCAAATGGTGTGGTATTTTGTTGATGGTGTTACCGCTCGCTATTACGATCACCCAGAACAAAACCATCCAGAGTTTTTAATTTTTAGAAATAAATTAAATTCAACTGGACATGAAATTACATTCTACAAAAGCAGAAAAAGTAATCGATGGTGGATGGAAATTCCACATCCGTATGAAAACAAAACATTCTTTATAGGATGCTCCTACAGAGATTACGAGATGGTTTGCAACGGTGAAATGCCCGATAGATGGTGGAGAGCCTATCAACGTCTGATGTAAATCCAAATTGGCGCTTATTTTTTGTATACAATTCCAGTTACAAAATTGTAGGATCCAAAAAAACCAATAGCGCCTTCAGACCAATTAGAAATCATTAAAACTGGTTCACTGAAAAAATTCAAATCTAAATCGTTATTCTGCGATATATAATAATTCTTATAAGCCTCATCTACTGTGTAAACTGTGCCTGAAATACTTGAAACATCCCAAGGCCCGTTTAACCCAAATCCACTATTAAAATCGCGGTTCAAAAATACCCTTATTTGACCATTTGAATTGCTTTCGTAAAATTCATTTTCTCCTCTATTCATCAACTCAACAGGTAAAATTTCACCATTTGAATTTTGCATTTGCGCCTCTAACTGCGGATTTAAATATACCTTTTCAGCCAAATTTCCATTGTAATAATACTCTAAAGTAAAAGGATTCCTTTCATAAACAACACCTGGTCCTCCTGGACCACCAGGACCTCTTCCACTTGAATCCAAAATTGGAGCCCCTACATTTAAGTATGAAACTTTAAACTTCGATAAATCAGCCTTCGGCGGTACCTTGCTATTTGCAACATATACCATTCCATTGGATGTTTGCACTTCCAAACAATATTCATGATTCTCCAAAATCTTGATTTCTGATTGTGTGGTTTTATAAATACCAATTGAATTTTGCAATAACATCTCAGCAGTATCCGGACTTGTTAAATCTATGAGCCTAACTCTCGCATCCAAAAGATATTCATCTTGCATAGATTGTGGACCAAAATAGGGCTTGGTATATTTAATTTCTGCAAATATGTCCTGACTTTCAGGGCATAGTAAACTCACAATGAATGGTTTTTTATCATATTTGGGTGGGTCCAAACTCGTATCTTGCTCACACGCTGTAATAAACAACGTGAAAAGAACATAATACATTGGTTTAAATTGAATTTTCATTTTTACTTAAATTTAAAAGACCAACTAATTGATGGAATCACAGGAAACAAGGTTATTTTCTTTAAATTCCTTACAGGATTTCCAGTTGAAGGATCATATTCCAAACTTCCATAATAAAAGAATGGATTCGCTTGATTGTATGCATTGTATATACTCAATTCCCAAGTTCGAGTACCTCGCTTTTTCTCAGTACTAAACTTCAAACTTAAATCTAACCGATGATAAGCCTCCATCCTGAAATCATTGCGACTACCATAATCTATGTTTTGATTAATACCACCTCTATTGGGATCCCATAAATACGGAAATTTTTGCAACTGATGAGAAGAACCGTTCACTGTTCCTTGCGGCATAGTGATTGCATTTCCTGTACCATACACCCAGGTTGTAGCAAAACTTAAATTTTTATCGATCTTATATATTACAACAACAGATGCATCATGACGTCTGTCGTACTTTGCATAAAATGGTTTACCACCGTTTAATTCATCAAACTCCAAGGTCGTCCAACTTAATGTATATCCAATCCATCCGCTTAATTTACCTAATTGCTTTTGTAAAAAAAGCTCAAACCCTCTGGATTTACCTTTACCCGATGTTACCAATTTTTCCCAACTTTTTGAATCACTAGGCACGTTGGGATCAAAATTATCTTGCAATAAAAATGATGCACCATCTTTGTATTGCAAAACATTGGTCATCGTTTTGTCGTAATACTCCAAACTGATGCTATAACCTTTCTTAAAATCCTTCGCAACACCAAAAGCAAATTGTTCAGAGTTCATTGGTTTTAGATTATTGGTAGCCGGCACCCACAAATCCGTAGGTAGTCCAATACCTGAATTGCTTAACAAATGAATGTATTGATTCATCTGCGCATATGACCATTTAAAAGCCAATGTTTTATCCCAGTTAAATGATAACGAAAGTCTAGGCTCTAGATTAACGAATCTTGATTTATCTACTTCATATTGACTCATTCTCAATCCCGGAAGAAATTTCCAATCACTCCATTTTATCTGATCTTCAATATAAATTCCAGACTCATACGTATTGATTACATCAATGGTTTTATTCAATAATTCTTGATTCGACGCAGTAACTACCACTGCACTCGGATTGAATTGATGGTTAATCATTGAAATTCCATATCTCACCAAATGCGATGGATTTGGTCTCCAATCAAAATCATATTTTAATCCATAATCATTGATTACACTTGAATAACCCAAACTAAATTTATCTGAACCGTTTGATTCTATGGCATCGATGGATAAATCGTAATGGCTGTGTAAAATCGATAAATTTGAAAACAAGCGACTGTTAAATTGATGGTTCCAACGCCCAGTTAACGTTCTGTTACCCCATCCAAAAGAAAAATCAGACTTCGAGTTTCCTTCATTGGTTGATGCATAAAAATTATCTCTTCCAAAATAACCACTCACAAACAATTTGTCTTTTTCCGACAAAATGTAGTTAAACTTTGCATTCATGTCGTAAAAATAATAACCAGCATTTCCGCCCGTTTGAGCATAAATAATAGGTTGTGCCAACAAATCAATATACGTTCTTCTTCCCGAAATCATGAATGAGCTTTTGCCTTTTTTGATTGGGCCCTCAAACGTAAATCTCGAACTGATTAATCCAATACCAACTTCCCCCACATAGCGCTGATTGTTGCCCTCTTTCATGTTTAGATCAATAACACTCGATAATCTTCCTCCGTATCTGGCAGGAAATCCACCTTTTGTCAATTCTACAGAACGAAGAGCATCACCATTAAACACAGAGAAAAATCCAAATAAATGAGATGCATTGTACACGGTAGCTTCATCTAGTATGAGCAAATTCTGATCTGGACCTCCGCCCCTCACATAAATACCACTTTGTCCCTCCCCACCTTTTTGAACTCCCGGCAGCAGTTGTATCACTTTTAATACATCTTTTTCACCAAATAAAGCTGGAATATCTTTGATTTGGTTTACCGGAATGTCAATTTTCGACATTTCTACTTTATCAGCAAGGGTTGATTTCTTGGTTACAACAGTTACTTCCTCCAATTTTTCTACATCTTCATTTTCTGGTATCAAATTCAATCCAAACGATTTAAATGTATCATTTTGTGCATCCCAATCGGCACTATCCAATTGAAAACCAGGTTCTTTTACATAAATTTTTTGAGGGACATTGGAAGCCAATGTAATTGAATAGAAGCCATAGGTATTTGAGAATGTAGCAATTTTACTGGGATATAAATAAATGGTTGCACCACTGAGCATTTCACCACTTGATTTTTCTCGAATATATCCAGAAATACTCACTTTTTTTTGGGCTTCGGCATACCCAAAAAGCATAAAAAAGCCAATCAGGAATTGAAATCTCTTGATAAACAATGAATTCATTCTCACAAAAATAACGGAAAATTGGCCCCAATTTGTGTGATGGCTCAATAATTGCAATAAAATGTCAATATAATTTTCGCAAAAAACGCAAATTTAAATGGCAACAGGTGCCTTGATGGCAGGATGCGGTTCATATCCCTCAAGAACAAAATCCGAAAAATCAAATTCAAATATGTCCTTCACATCTGAGTTGAGAATCATTTTTGGAAAAGACTTCGGCGCTCTTGAAAGTTGCAAATTTACTTGCTCCAAATGGTTGGTATAAATGTGCGCATCTCCAAAGGTGTGCACAAAATCACCAAGTTTGAGTCCACACACTTGTGCCATCATCATGGTCAACAACGCATAACTCGCAATATTAAATGGAACACCTAAAAACAAATCTGCACTTCTTTGGTATAATTGACAGCTTAATTTTCCATCGGCAACGTAAAATTGAAACATGGTATGACAAGGCATTAGCGCCATTTTATCAATTTCGCCCACATTCCAAGCATTCACCAAAATTCTACGGCTATCGGGGTTGTTTTTAATCAAATGCAATGCTTCCGAAATTTGATCAATTACCTTTCCATCTTTGGCTTCCCAAGACCTCCATTGTTTTCCATATACTGGTCCTAATTCACCATTTTCATTCGCCCACTCATCCCAAATACTCACTCCGTGATCTTTCAAATATTGAATGTTTGTTTCACCTTTTAAAAACCAAAGTAATTCGTAGATGATGCTTTTGAGATGAACTTTTTTGGTGGTAATCAACGGAAATCCTTCCTCCAAATTGAACCTTAATTGCCCTCCGAAAACACTGATTGTACCAGTACCAGTTCGATCTGTTTTGCGGGTGCCATTTTTAAGTACGTGCTTAAGAAATTCTTCGTATTGATTATTGATCATTGCAATACAAATATACCATTATTTTTATGGAAAGTTTTTGACAGAAAAGTTTCTTCGAAAAATTAAACAAATCTCCCCAAAAAATACCTTATTTTTGCAGTTCGATTCTCGATAACTATGGCTGAACTAATTAAACTGCCCAAAATGAGCGATACAATGACCGAAGGTGTGATTGTACGTTGGAATGTAAAAGTGGGTGATACTGTGAAAAGTGGTGACATTTTAGCAGAAGTTGAAACCGATAAAGCAACGATGGACATGGAAGTCTATGCGAAGGGAACAGTGTTGCAACTTCTTATTGAAGAAGGCAATGCAATTCCAGTTGATGGACCTATTGCTGTTGTTGGTGCTCCGGGTGAAGATTACCAAGCTTTGTTGTCGGCGGCGGCTAGCACCGGCGCTCCTGCATCTGCAACAGTTGAAGCAGCTCCTGTAGCAAATTCTGCTCCAGTTGCACAGCCTCAAATTAACACAACTAAGGCTCAAAACGACGAACGTTTAAAGGCAAGTCCTTTGGCCAAGAAAATCGCCGCTGAAAAAGGCATCGATTTAAGCAACGTTACAGGTTCTGGTGAAAACGGAAGAATTGTAAAGAAAGACATTGAAAATAGCAATGCTATTACTGCTAACTCAAGCAGTGCTACTATAAGCACAGCACCGGTTGGTCAAGAGAGTTTCACTGAGGTAAATGTGTCTCAAATGAGAAAAACCATCGCTGCACGCTTGAGCGAAAGCAAATTTACAGCACCGCATTTCTACTTAACGGTGGAAATCAACATGGATAAAGCTGTTGCTGCCCGTGAACAAATGAATCAAATCAGTGAAGTGAAAATTTCAATGAACGATTTGGTGGTAAAAGCTTGTGCCGTTGCATTGAAAAAACATCCAAACATCAACAGCAGTTGGTTGGGAACTAAAATTAGGTTCAATCACCATGTGCACATTGGTGTGGCTATGGCAGTTGAAGACGGACTATTGGTGCCTGTTGTGAAATTTGCAGATCAAAAAGGATTGAGTCAAATCAGTTCAGAGATCAAAACATTCGGGAAAAAAGCAAAAGAGAAAAAATTACAACCCCAAGATTGGGCTGGAAATACTTTCACCATCAGCAACTTAGGAATGTATGGCATTGATGAATTTACAGCAATTGTAAATCCACCAGACGCATGTATCTTGGCAGTTGGTACTGTGAAAGATAGCGTAGGTGTGGTGAATGGTGAAATAAAACCTGTTAAAACAATGAAGGTGACCCTTAGCTGTGATCACAGGGTAGTTGATGGCACAATGGGTGCAGACTTCCTGAAAACAGTGAGAGAGTATCTCGAGGAGCCCGTTAAATTATTAGTATAATTTTAAAAGGCTGCCTCTGGCGGCCTTTTTTGTGCCATGAAAATTAAATTCAATCATATACAAGACTTAAGCGACGCACGCTATGCTTCGGCCGTTATGGCCGAATGGATTGGCTTCGCAATTGACGGTTCTTACGCCATCCCTCCTGAAAAAATTCAAGAAATTATTGGCTGGTGTAGTGGACCTAAAATTATCCTAGAAATCTATGGTGAACCAAACCCACTCAAAATGAAAAGTTGGTTCGATGTACTCCCAATTGATGGCATTGAATGCAATGAAAAACATTATAATACCCTCAAAGAAATCTTCCATCAGGAAAATCTTGAATGGATCGTAAAACATACAGATGCTGCCGATTCGATTTGGTCGCATAGCCCATTTTTTACTGACGCCAATAATCATATTACTGAAATCAACGAACCCAATGAAGAAAGTGCAAAATGGGCACTAGATGTTCAACCAGCAGCAATTAGTATCAATTGCACCGTGGAACAAGATTTAGGCCGTAAAGATTTTGAA
>CAZBMF010000014.1:0-4992 GCA_964492925.1 uncultured Rhizobium sp.
AACTTGTTTGGTTATTGTTGTTGTTAGGCTGTTATTTTTATAACAGCCTTTTTTTTATCCTTTTTATACCATTTCCCTTCATTTTTTCCCTTCCTCCTGTAAATTCTTCAATCCTTGCTCCCCTTAAATCCGATTATCCAATAAAATCATTAAATTTGTACATCCAATTATGTGGAATAAAATTGCCACCTTTATCCTGAAAAAACGCCTCTACTTCATTGTTGGAATCGTTCTTTTTACAGCCGCCATGGGCTATTTCGGCTCTAAAGTTCAGCTTGAATACAACATGCAGAAACTCGTCCCTAAAGACGACCCCGATTTTATTACCTACGAAAAATTTAAACAAACTTTCGGTGAAGATGGCAATCGCCTGGTGGCATCCTTCGAAACAAAAAAGCTCTTTCAATTAGATTTTTATAACGATTTCCAGGCCCTTTGCGATACCTTATCAGCACAAAAAGGGGTGAATTCGGTAATCTCTCCAGTTAAATTATACCGTTTTGAACTTGATACAACCGAGCTTCTGCAGCTTCGTAGATTTGCTCCTAATAGAATCCCCTCACAAATTGTTTTAGATTCTATTGCAAGGGAATTTGAACAAATGAAGTTTTTTGAGGGACTTTTATACAACCCACAAACAAAAGTTTCGTTGGTGCTGATTTCTCTCAATGATAGTATCTTGAATTCAAAAGACAGAACTCCGCTGATACATCACATTGAAGAATTACTGTTGCAATTTGGTGATAAACATAAAATTGAACCTCATTTGAGTGGACTTCCATTCGTTAGATATAAAAATGCAACCACCGTTCGCGATGAAATTGTGCTGTTTACATTGGTGGCTTTTGCCGTTACAGCTCTGTTGATTTTAATGTTGTTCAGGAGTTTGAGTACGCTCATTGTGTCATTGATATTTATTGCCATTGGGGTTATTACCATGATGGGGGTATCTGGAATTCTTGGATTTAAATTGAACCTATTAACCGGTACTTTACCGCCTTTGTTGGTTGTAGTGGGTGTCCAAAATACCATATATCTCATCAATCAGTATCACGATGAATATCGAAAACATAAGAAAAAAGCACAAGCCTTAACCCGAATTATCTCTAGAATTGGCGTTGCAACATTCTTGATTAATTTCACTACTGCGGTTGGTTTTGGTACTTTTTATTTTACCAAAACCCAAATTTTAGAACAATTTGGATTGGTTGCTTTTATCACCATTAACATCATTTTTGTGATTAGTATTGTGGGTATTCCTGTATTGTATTCATACCTGCCTACACCTACCGATAAACAAACAGCCCACTTAGAAAATAAAAATGTATTGAAGTTTTTGAAATGGGTGAAAAAAATCACATTCCAAAGGAAACGCAGAATTTATTTCTGGTTTATTTTGGTTAGTGCACTGAGTACCGTATTTATTTTTAGATTGAAGCCGTTGGCCTTTATGGTTGATGATATTCCTCACGACTCCAAAATATACAAAGACTTAGAATTTTTGCAAGATAATTTCAAAGGTGTAATGCCGTATGAAATTGTGATTACTACCTATGAAGAGGGTGGGGTAACATCCGCCGAAATGCTCAACAAGGGCAGAACATTGCAAAAAGCACTTAAGCAATTCCCGGAATTGTCAAAACCTATGTCGTTAGTTGAAGTGGTTTCCGCGGCTAATCAAGCGAATAACGGCAATGATCCAAGATTCTATAGAGTGCCTAAAGCCACAGATTTAGCTGAATTAGCCTCTAAATTGCCTGCTGCCGAGCCTGGAAAACCAAATTTATTGAAAGGCTTGGTAGATACCACTTACTCACAAATGCGAATCTCATATCAAATGAAAGATGTGGGTTCAATTCGTATGGATTCTATTAACCAACAAGTAAATAAAATAGTGGCCGATATATACCCCGGCGACCAATACAATGTAAAAATTACCGGAACAACGGCTATCTTTCTTAAGGGAAATTCCTATTTGTTCGATAGTTTAATGTCGGCAACTTTCTGGTCTTTGCTTCTAATTTCATTGACAATGGGATTCTTGTTTCCATCCATTAGAATGATCATTATTGCCATTATTCCTAACATTATACCACTTATGATTACCGCTGGCACCATGGGATATTTCAATATTCCTTTGAAACCTAGCACCATTTTGGTGTTTAGCATTGCCTTTGGAATTACGGTAGATGCAACCATCCATTTTGTATCAACTTTTAGAAGAGAGGTAATTAAACACAATAAAGCCATTCGTATTGCTTTGTCGGATACCATCGACGAGGTTGGTTTGAGCATGATTTATACCATGTTGGCCATTTGTTCTGGTTTCTTGATATTTACCTTCTCTGAATTTCAAGGTACTGCAGCCCTTGGTTGGTTAACAGGGTTAACCATCATTACAGGCATGGCCGCCAATTTGTTCTTGTTGCCCGCTTTGATTTTAACGTTTGAGAAATTTATCAATCCTAAAATTGAATTGAAGGAAGTGGTAATGGAGTTGCCCGACGAAGAAGAAGAAGATTAAATGGTCAATTGACTGCATCCCCTGATGTCTGAGAAATCCAGCCTCCCCATAATTTCAAAAGTGCCATCTTCGTGAACCTTGCCTAAGTCATCTGTGGCAATAAAACTACATCCATACAGATTGGCCAAATCAACAATGCAAACCCTGCCGGTTTTACCCGTAGGCATCCAATTGCCTGGGTCGCTGGCATCTTGGATGAGGATTTTCATCCACGGTGGACACTGAAATCGTCCGTTCCCAAGTGAATAGGCCTGGCTCAGAAGTTCTGTCATCCCATATTCGCTGTGGATGTTTTCAACGCCGAAGGCCTCTGTTAGGGTTTCATGAAGTTCATAACGTGTAGGTTCGGCACCACGGCCTTTCATCCCTCCAGTTTCCATGATAATGCAATTTTTAAATGAGTTATTTTTTGCAATTTCCGCAAAATCCAATAGGGCAAATGTGACACCAATTAACAGGACTTTTTCGTTTTTTTCGAGGGACAATTGCACGTCAGAAATTAATTTTTGGTGATCATACAAATAAAAGTTGCCGCCCAATTCACTGTTTTCAATGAAGTAATTTGCCATGTAAACTAGGCTGGAACCTGACCTTTCCAAATAGTTGGGCAACAATGCGAATATTTTGAATTCTTTAAACGATCCGTAGAAATGATTGAATCCCTCAATAAAAGATTTTTCATACAGAGATAATCGATGAACATGGTGGCTCGAAATGCCTTTTCCGGTGGTAGAACTCGACGTAAATACTTGTTCGGTAGCTAGTCCGCAGCTAACAATATGATTTTTATAGGTGGAAATGGGTAAAAACGGAAAATCAACGACATTATGAATGGGTTTGTCGAGCTTCCCAGTTAATTTGACCCATTTATGATATATTTGATTGTGTTTGCTTTGAAATAAATATATTTCTTTGCAGTAATTGAAAAAATCTAAGTCATTGGCAATTTTGAAAATACCCGCTTCTATTTCACTTATTTTGATTTCTTTCGTGGGATTCATGACTGCCTGTAATGATAGCAAAAATACAACTTCTATTGTTCCCGAAATAGCAATTAAAGGAGAATATTTGTTTAACAGTGGTTATGGTTACGATAGTTTTGTGTGGGTGGATTTAGAATTTAAGGATGGCGATGGTGATATTGGGTTAGACGATGCCGATACATTTGCGGATTTTGGATATGGGAAAGCCAATTTTTATAATTTGAAATGTTGGTATTATACCAAAAAGGCGGGTGTTTGGACAAAAGTTTTGAATCCATTAATACCTGGTGATACCTTGAATTTGCACGAAAGGGTACAAAATTTAACCCCCAAAGGCAACAATAAGGGCATTTCAGGAATGTTTAATTTTAAGATAGACGCACGTCCTTTTAGCTACCGAGGTGACACAGTGAAGTATCAATTTCAGTTGATTGATCGCGCTTTACATAAAAGTAATCTATTGGAAACAAAAATATTCGTGTTAAAACATCCCTAATAATGAATAATAATCGATAATTTCGCAACAATATTTTGTTTGGCATAACGTTTGTAAAAGCAATGATAAGAATGAAACAATATTTGGTGTGTTTGATGTGCATGATATCTCTGCCTCTGTTTTCACAGGGCCGGATGTCGTTTGCTTACATTGATTCAGATTATATTTTAGGCAGGATGCCTGAATACAAATCGGCACAAACGCAATTGGAAGATTTTGCCACGAAGTGGGAATCTGAAGCTCAGAAGATGCAGAATCAGCTTTCACAAATGGAAAAAGATTATCAGGCGGAAGAAATTTTGTTGACTTCTGACCAGAAAAAACAAAAGAAAGAAGCCATTGGATTGCAAGAAAATGAATTGGTGAAATACCGTGAAGACAAATTTGGAAGCAATGGGGCCTTGTTTAAGAAAAGAGAAGAATTAATCAAACCCATTCAAGACAAATTGTTCGAAGCTGTGCAAGCTGTTGCAAAAAAAGAAGCCTTAGATTTTATCTTCGATAAAGCCAGTGGAGTTCAGATGTTGTATGCCAATCCAAAATTCGACAAAACATTTGAAGTTATGGAGGAATTATCCATACCTTTGAACGAAATAGAAACAAATCCGAAAGGAAAAAATAACGAAAAAAAATAAACAATATATACAATGAAAAAAATTCTAGTTTTATCAACTTTCATGTTTTTCTTAGCTTGTGGCGCTTTTGCTCAAGTTCAAAAGATTGCTTTTGTAAACACTCAAATTATTATTGACACTTTGCCGGCTAAAGATAGTGCTGAAAAGAAATTGGCAGCTTTCGCAAAGCAATACGACGAGAGAATCAACGATTTAAAAGCTGAAATTCAATCAAAACAAAAAGAGTACGAAGTAAAAATCAAAGGTGGTGCTACACAAGCACAGTTGGAATTGATTCAAAAGAGCTACGATCGTTTGGTTCAAGAATATCAAGAAACTGAGCAAGCTGGAAACGCTGATATGCAGGCGCAAAGA
>CAZBMF010000014.1:5002-21160 GCA_964492925.1 uncultured Rhizobium sp.
ATTGTTGAAGCCAATTGTAGATGATATTAAAAAAGCGATTGCAGTTGTTGCTTCTGCTAAGGGCTATACCACTGTGATGGAAAATGCAGGTATCATTCTTTATTCTGCGAATTCTAACGACGATATCACCAACGCTGTTATCAAGCAAATGTTGGGTAAAAAATAAGATCACATTTTTCAAAATAAAAAAGCCACCCTCGGTGGCTTTTTTATTTTATATTCGTGGCAAATGGCAAAAATTGGGGTTTTCGATTCTGGCTATGGAGGTTTAACTATCCTCAAATCATTGGTCGATGCACTGCCCGATATGCACTTTGTGTATCTTGGCGACAATGCCCGAGCCCCCTATGGTGATCGTTCCTTTGAAACCGTTTACCATTATACCCGTGATTGCGTAAATTGGTTGTTTGATCAAGATTGCGATTTGGTAATTTTGGCTTGTAATACAGCTTCCGCAAAAGCACTGCGACAAATTCAACAAATTGATTTGCCAAAAAGAAACGACAATAAGCGTGTTCTTGGAGTCATTAGGCCTACCACTGAATCGGTTGGTGAATTTACCAACTCTAACCATATTGGCATTTTAGGTACACAAGGAACTGTTAAATCTGAATCCTATAAAATTGAAATTGCCAAGTTTTTCCCCCATATCATTGTGAATCAAGAAGCTTGCCCAATTTGGGTTCATTTGGTGGAAAACAATTTGGTTGGACTTCAAGGAACAGATTTTTTCGTTGAATACCATATCAATCGTTTGCTCCAATCCGACAATCAAATTGATGCTATTTTCTTGGCTTGCACCCATTATCCATTGTTGTTGAATTCAATTTCTAAAGTTGTACCGCCGCATATTCGCGTAATTTCTCAAGGAGATTTGGTTGCCGATAAATTGGTTGATTATTTGAAACGACATCCTGAATTTGCTCAGAAACTATTGAAAGATGGGCAACGTGAATATTTTACCACCGATCAGTTTAACGATTTTGATGCACAAGCTGGAAAATTCTATGGTGAAATAATTTCTGCAAAAAGGGTCGAAATCCCTCAAAAAATAGAACATTCCTAAATCTTTCGTCGTAATTTTGGGGCGTGACCGCTCCTACATCCCTCAAACCCATTATCAGTTCACTGCCGGAAAAACCGGGGGTGTACAAATATTTCGATAAGGAAGGGGTGATCATTTATGTAGGTAAAGCCAAGAGCCTAAAAAAGAGAGTTTCTAGTTACTTTACGAAGAATCACCATGATAACTTCAAAACGGCTTTGTTGGTTTCTAAGATTGTTCACATTGAATATACGGTTGTAGACACCGAAATGGATGCGTTGTTGCTTGAAAATAGCTTAATTAAAGAATTTCAGCCTAAATACAACATCAATCTAAAAGACGATAAGAGTTATCCGTATATCAAAATTTCTAAAGACCGTTTTCCTAAGGTTTTTGCTATGTTCAATCCGGTTAAAGATGGATCAGAATATTTTGGACCTTATCCCAACAAGAAAATTATGTACACGGTACTCGAACTCATCAAGAAATTGTATCCAGTTCGCAGTTGCAATTTAAATTTAACCCCAGCAAATATTGCCGCTTTTAAATTTAAAATCTGTTTGGAATACCAAATTGGGAATTGTAAAGGTCCATGTGAAGCCTACCAAACCGAGGAAGAATACAACGAAGGCATCCGTCAAATTCGACATATCTTAAAGGGAAATCTTCAGGAAGTGAAAGAGCACCTCAAAATGCTCATGATGGAAGCTTCCCGAAAATTGGCGTTTGAAGAAGCTCAACAATATAAAGAAAAATTAGAATCGCTGGTGAATTACCAGCATAGAAGCACAGTTGTGAGTCCTGTTTTAGGCGATTTGGAAGTTTATAGCATTAGCAGTACCGACAAAATTAGTTTTGTAAATTTCCTTAGAGTAACCCAAGGCATGATTGTGATTTCGCGAAATGTTGAAATTCGCAAAAAAATGCAGGAAACGGATGAAGAAGTGCTTATTCATGTGATGGGTGAAATGCGAAATCATTATGGAGATGATGTGAAAGAGGTTGTACTTCCGTTTCAATTAGATTGGCCCGATAAACTGATAGAAATTACCATTCCCAAAGGTGGCGATAAGAAGAAACTGATAGATTTGAGTTTGAAAAATGCCATGCTGTACAAGCAAGAAAAATTGATGCAGTATGAAAAATTAAACCCTCAAGTTAGAATTGATCGTTTAATGGAACAGATGAAAACCGATCTTCGTTTATCGGAATTGCCCAAACATATTGAGTGTTTTGATAACAGTAACTTTCAAGGGGCTTTTCCCGTTAGTGCCTGCGTGGTTTTTAAAGAAGGGAAACCATCGAAATCTGATTATCGACATTTTAATGTTAAAACGGTGGAGGGACCGAACGATTTTGATACCATGAAAGAGGTCATTACCCGACGATATTCGCGATTGATGGATGAAAACCAACCTTTGCCACAATTGATTGTGGTAGATGGAGGTAAAGGTCAATTGAGTTCGGCTGTTGAAGCCCTTAAAGCCATTGGTGTTTATGGGAAATTGGCCATTGTTGGTATTGCTAAGAGGTTGGAGGAAATTTACTATCCTGAAGATCCATTACCATTGTATATCGATAAAAAATCGGAAACATTAAAAGTCATTCAACACATGCGTGATGAAGCCCATCGTTTTGGAATCACCCACCACAGAGCTCGACGCGATAAAGGCACTCTCAAAACAAGTTTAACAGATATTCCCGGAATTGGACCTGAAAAAGCGAGACAATTGCTGAAAGAGTTCAAAAGTATCACCCGAATCAAAGAAGCTTCCGTGGAAACCTTGTTGCCCGTTATTGGCAAAGCAAAAGCGGAAATTGTGTATCAATTTTACCATAAAGCAGATGAAAGTAACGAATCTTGAAATTTCAACATGGTTGTCTGAAGCAAGAATGCACAATTTTGCGGCAATTTTGCTTTCTAATGATTACGCCGATCCTTATGGGGAATTTGAGGCAATTGCTGCCTTTGGTTCGAAACAGATTTTTACAAATCCAGAGCAATTAAACGGGTTTGATGGAATTGCGTTAGGGCATATTTCGTATCAATACAAGAATCACATTGAAAACGTGGTAAAATGTCCCTCAAAATCAACGACAGGAATACCAGATTTTCAATTCTTTGAGCCTCAAATGGGTTTTTTTATTGGGAGGGACGGCGACCGTGAAACATTTGGAAACTTGCCAACTTTTGATTTGCCTTTGGAATTAAATGGAAATTTTAAAATTGGTGATTGGAAAGAATCTACAACCAAGGAAAAGTATTTAAAGGCAGTTGAAAAAATTCGCGATGATATCCGCACCGGGGTATATTATGAATTGAATTATTGCATATCATTTTCGGCTTACGCTGAATTGGATCCTTATGTTTTGTTCTATTGTTTCAATGAATTTGCACCTAGTCCTTTTGCTGCATTTTATAAATTCGGGGATCATTATTTGTTGTGTGCTAGCCCGGAGCGATTTTTGAAAAAATCAGGTCAATTGTTAATCAGTCAACCCATCAAAGGAACGCGCAAGCGATTGATAGGGCAGGAGGAAGCTACGATTGATGAATTAAAACACCATCCGAAGGATTTGGCTGAAAACACCATGATTGTTGATTTGGTGCGGAATGATTTATCGAAAATTTGCAGACCATCTACGGTGAAAGTTCCGGAGTTGTGCGGCATTCATACGTTTTCACATGTTCATCAAATGATTTCAACGGTAACAGGAGAGATGGTTGAGGATACAAGTTTCAAAGACATTGTGCAAGCTTTGTTTCCAATGGGAAGTATGACAGGAGCCCCTAAAATTGAGGTGATGAAGCATATAGATGAAATGGAAGATTTCTCTCGAGAATTATACAGCGGATGTATTGGGTATATAAAAGAGGGCAACTTTGATTTCAACGTGGTGATTCGAAGCTTGATGTATCACCATAACGAGTTGATTTACAGTGTAGGTGGTGCTATCACCTACGATAGTTTTTCAGAGGAAGAATACGAAGAATGCCTAACAAAAGCGTCTGGCATCATGGGGTTATTGGCGAAAAATGCGAAAAATTTGGAGGGGTAGATTTGCAAATTTGCGGTTAAACTTCAAATTTATACCCTACGCCTTTTACAGTGTAGATAAATTTATCGTCTAATTTTTCACGTATTTTTCTTACGTGAACGTCAATGGTTCTGTCAACTACAAGAACTTCATTGCCCCAAACATTCTCTAGTATTTCGTCTCTTGAGAATACCCTTCCTGGCTTTGAAGCCAAAAACGACAATAGTTCAAATTCTTTTCTTGGGAATTGAAGTATATTGCCATTGTATTCAACTACAAAACGATCACGGTCGATGGCCAATTCGCCAAATTCAATTTTTACATTTTCTTCTAGTTTTGAACCTGAGTTTTGACGTCTGAGGATTGCTTTAATACGACTTAGAAGCACCCTACCTCTAATTGGTTTGGAAACATAATCATCTGCACCTGCTTCAAATCCTGCCAATTCAGCAAATTCTTCGCTTCTAGCAGTTAGGAAAATGATGGAGATATGATTTGTTGTTGGGTCTTCTTTAAGTTGTCGACAAGCTTCCATGCCATCCATTACGGGCATCATAACATCCATGAGTATTAAATCAGGAAGTATTTGTTTTGCTTTATCGATAGCTTGTTGACCATTCACAGCGATATGCACTTCAAAGCCTTCCTTGTTCAAGGTATGCCTTATAAGTTCAAGAATATCTTGTTCGTCGTCAACGACTAGGATTTTTGCCATTTTCTTAATCATCACGTTACAAATTAATAACCCGGATTTAAAAGCATTATTATTTCTAGGTTATTGAATTGTTACGTTTTATTTAGATTGCTATTTGCCTAATATTTCTTCAAGTTTTGCCTCAAGTTGTTCACCCCTTAAACCTTTTCCTAAAATCCTTCCGTTTTTGTCAATTAAAAATGTTTGAGGGATAGAATGAACCTGATACAAGGTAGCCGCAGAAGATTGCCAACCTCCAAGGTCGCTAACATGGTACCAACTTAAGCTATCAGCTGCAATTGCGCCTTTCCAACGATTTGCATCTTGGTCTAAAGAAACACCGTAAATTTCAAATCCTTTGTTTTTAAATCGGCTATATAATTTACGAACGTTTGGATTTTCGCGTCTGCAAGGGCCACACCAGCTAGCCCAAAAATCAATCAGCACAACTTTTCCGCGCAAACTGTAAAGGTCTTTTTCAACGCCGTCCGGTTGTTTTAACTTTATATTTGGAGCTTCACCGCCAATCATGAACCTACTTTCAATGGCGTATTTTTGTTCAATGGCTTGGGTATATTTTGAAGATTTGTCGGCTTTTTGAGCACAATCAACAGCGTGTGTATACAAATCAATGTCAGGATTTTGGAGTACTCCGTAAGAAACAATGAAATATGGGATGAATCCAGTTTTTTGAGTGAGAGAAAATTGTTTGATTTTTTGTTCTCTTTCTGCTATCAAGGAATAATATTGGTTTTGTAAATTCATTCCCATGGTATAGCCTTCCTGTGTATTGGGTAAAGTTTTTGCCTGGTTTTCAATTAGTTTAATTCGGTAAGCATAAGAAGTGTTTAATCCAATTAGTTCTTTTAGCAACTTGCTGTCATCAGTTTCATTGCCATCAACGGTATAGTTGATCCCATTTTCAGTGACATCTAGTTGGATTTGCAACTTACTGTTATTGTCTACAGCCATGTAAATGCCTGATTCGTTTTCTAATTGCAAGTGGCAAAAAATCAATTCTTTGGTATTCCCTTTCAATTTGAAATTTCCAGATTTGTCTGTACGGGCACTGTCGATAAACACCAATTGGTCTGCCATCATTTCCCAAAAGCGAATCAAATGGTTTGGTTTGTTTTTTAAATTTCCAGAAACTACAAATCCATTTTCAATTTTAACGAGTGTAGATTTATTGGGGGTTGTAATTTCTTTCACCCAATCACTGATGTTCGATTGAATGTCGCCCGCATTTAGTTTATTGCAGCTATATGTGCTTAAACAAAAAGTGGTTATCAAGAATAATCCAAAAAATTTCTTTTGCATATAAAATCAAAGTTAGCAAAAATACTGCCAATTTCCCAAGCAATCCGTTTATACGATAAAATTAATCGACGGTTGGAGGAATCACATTTTGCGGTTCAACTGCATTTTCTACTGAATAAGGGCCAATTTTGGTGCGTCTGAGGGCACTCAAATAGGCTCCAGAACCTAGGGCTTTGCCGAAATCAAATGCCAACGAACGGATATAAGTTCCTTTGCTGCAGCAAACCCTGAAATCAATTTCAGGCAATTCTACTCGGGTGATTTCAAATTCTCTAATGTGAATGATTCTGGATTTCAATTCATGATCACTGCCACTTCTAGCCAATGTATAGGCTCTTTTGCCGTCAACTTTGATGGCTGAAAACAAGGGTGGTATTTGGGTGATGTCGCCAATGAATTGGGGAATTGTATTCTGAATCAATTCTTGTGTAATGTGTTCAATAGGGAAAACTTGATTAGGCTCTGTTTCCATATCGTAACTTGGTGTAGTGGCACCTACAGTAATTGTTCCCGTATATTCTTTTTCCTGTGCTTGAATGGACTCAATTTCTTTGGTCTTTTTTTCCGTACACAGAATAAGCAATCCAGTTGCAAGTGGGTCGAGAGTTCCAGCGTGGCCAACTTTTTTCGCTTTAAGCAACCATTTTACCTTTTTAACGGCTTGAAAAGATGTCCATCCTAATGGCTTATCTATTAATATAATTTCCCCTTTGGGTGCTTCTAATTGGCTCACAATATGATTATTTTTTTGGAGATAACAAGGTCTCCTCTTTCATTTAAAATTTTTACTTGATAGTTTCCAGGTGCCAAATTGTGGGTGTGAACCCTGTAAATATGGGTGCCTTCTTCTACTTGAAAGTTAATTTTGTAATGGTTTTGGCTGTTGGAAATAGATTGACCTGAGATGTTGTATATTTCTCCTCTGTACATTTCAGATTTTGAACATTGTAACTCCAAATTTAGGATTCCATTATCTGAAGGAATAGGGAAAATTCGAACAGATTCAACGGGTTGGTTCAATACATTATCCTTCAATTTGATTTTTGAAATGAAGGAATACATTGAAGTATTTTTTCCATATGATCCTACTGCATAAAACACGCCAGGTTCATTGTATTTGGCCTGAATACCTTCGTAATCTCCCCATCTTTGTTCATCTGGTTTGATTCCAAAGTAATTTATCAAAGAAGTTCCTTTTTTGATTTTTACATAGTTAGAATATTCCCCATATCTATTTCGGTAAACCATTCCCATGCCAGGATAATCATACAAACTACTGTAAACCGATGTGATAATTACACTTGGGTCGTTTTGTTGGTTGTTTGCAAATGCAATTGCTGGGTAGCCAAAGTCGAGTGTATCATGAGTATATAGTTCTGAAACCACTTTTGGTGTTGGTTCTTGAATGTTGTAAATGGTTGAATGCATGAGATGTGCTTGCAACGTTTTAAAATTCATGGAATTTTGCATATACTGAATTTGGTTGCCATTGCGAATTCCCGTTAATGCACGTGCATCGTTCGTTCTCAATTTGTAGCGAAGTCCAGTATCCGGTTGTAATGCACTTGAAGGAAATCCGTATGGAATATTTGCCTTAATTAATTTTAACTCAAAGTTCGCTTTGCCGCTCTTTTGGGTATTTGTAACACGATGCAAGAAAACAGAGTCGTTTGTGGCATCAATAGGACGAACGCTAACAAAATAATTATCAATTCCATCAGGCATTGGACCGTTTTGCATAGCACAAATACTTCTCACACTTTGTCCATTGAATTTGATACCGGTGTAACAATTTTTATGCAAAGAATCTCCGTTATAGCCATCTTCCTTTCTCAATTGCCAAATGACAGCCTCTCTAAATCCTTCTTCCCAACTTGTTCCATTTCCCAATATGTTTACAGTAAAGAATAAATCTTCTTTTGTTTGACTAACAATTGGGTAATCGCTCCATACAGTATCATTAATTGGATTGCCTGGAATTTTATAAACATTCCAAGGTTTAGTTGGATCACCCGCAGTGGAGAATCCCACAACAATAAAACTCGTTAAGTCAGTGGTTCCATGCATGAAGAACAAGATAAAACGATCTGTAAACGGATCATACAAAACCCTTGGGTCATAAGTTCTGTTAAGCACAGGAAATTGATCAACCTTGTTGTTCGGGTTGATTTTGGTATTTACAAAATTCTCCAAAGACCAACTTTTAATGGGTTTACCTGTGTCGTTATGAACCCTAATAATGGTGTTCATCACTGCAATGAATTTACCATCGTTTGCAACCGCAATATGATTGTCGTTCGGTGTTCCGCTACCTGTAATACCGTCGGTATTTTCAACGACAGACGGATTTATTTGAGAAATTGGGGTTTTTGGGCCATTAATAATTTTTCTATTGGTGATGTTTTTCTTGATTCGCAACATCCTCTCATTGTCAATCTTTTTTCTGAGTTTCTCATCAATACCCGAGGGGAGGGGCATTTCTTCAGCTGAAGATTCTAGTTTGCTCACCCAAATGTCGGGTAGTTGCGATGGATCAAATTGGTGCCACAGAGGGCTAATATGGTCTCTCGTGATTGTAACATCCACTTTGTTTTGCGACAAAGATTTGCCTACAATGAAAAGAGATAGTGCTACAAATAAAATGCGTTTCATAGAAGTTTGCAATTTACGAAAAAACTTGGCTCAATGCGCAGAAGAGATTTGCAACTTTGCAAATCTTTTTACCAAATATTCACTTCAATTTCGAGGGTAATTCGAAACAATTGCTTGATATTCAGTATGATTTCATTTGCCAAATTCTGAATTTCTTGTCCTGTTCCGTTGCCGTAATGCACCAATACCAAGGCTTGTTTTTCATGTACTCCTACGTTGCCTATACGTTTGCCTTTCAAACCAGCTTTTTCAATCAACCAGCCGGCTGGAACTTTTACTTGAGTTTCAGAAACTGGAAATGCTTTGATGTCAGGAAATTCCTGTTTAAGTTCGTTGAATAATTCCATTGGGATCACGGGGTTTTTAAAGAATGATCCGCAATTTCCCAATTTCTTAGGGTCAGGCAATTTCGATTGACGAATTTCTATGATAGCCTCACTTACATCTTTGATGGTTGGTGAATCAATATTTTTACCAGTTAGGATGGCTTGAATATCGCCGTATTGTACATTGATTCGCGGATTTTTTTGCAATTCAAAACACACTTCAGTGATGAAATAGGTATTTTTCCCTTCCCTTTTAAAATAGCTGTCCCTGTATCCAAATGCACAAGCTTTAGAATCAAAAATTTCCAGATTTCCAGTTTTAAGGTTGAAGGCTTTAAGCCATTTAAACGTGTCTTTAATTTCTGAACCATAGGCTCCAATATTTTGAATAGGAGAGGCGCCTACCGTTCCTGGAATTAAGCTTAGGTTTTCCAATCCGCCCCATCCTTGGTTCACACAATATAAAACGATTTCGTGCCATATTTCACCACCACCAAAAGAAACTTCTACTTTTTCATCCGTTTCACTTTGAATGTGTATTCCTTTGATTGTATTGCGCAGTAATTGTCCGTCAAAATCATTGGTAAATAAAATATTTGAACCTCCTCCCAAAACCCTGGAGTGATTGGAGATTTTGTTTTCTTTTTGGAGGGACACTAGTTCTTCAATAGATTGAATTTCAATCAATTCTTTGGCAGAAACATTGAATCCGAATGTGTTGAAATTTTGAATGGATGTTGAAGATTTGTCAGGCACAATGCAAATGTAAGTCTATTAAACGATTAATTAAAGGGATGCTTTTTGCATTTTTTGCGATTTTTTTTTAAAAATCTGCAGTTTTTCAAAACCAAAATCAAACATTGTTTGTTTAACTTATATGATCATTTACTTAACAAATGTTGGAGTTTTGCTTGGCTTTTTCATTCTTATGGAATGTGTTGCTTGGTTTACCCACAAATATATCATGCACGGTTTTATGTGGGTTTGGCATGAAAGCCACCACAGACCCAGAAAAGGCACATGGGAATTAAACGATTTGTTTGGTTTCATGTTTGCCATTCCTTCTGTATGGCTCATTGTAGTTGGTTCGGCGGAATTTGATTGGAGGTTTTATGCTGGTTTGGGAATTGCATTTTATGGATTGGCTTATTTTTTGGTGCACGATGTTTTTGTTCATCAGAGAGTTAAGTGGCTAAGGACCACAAAAATTCCGTATTTCTACGCCATGCGTCAAACCCATCATTTGCATCATGCTGTTCATACGAAAGAAGGCGCACAAGCCTTTGGTTTTTTATTCGTATTGCCAAAATTTATAAAAAAATTCAATGGAAAATAAATCTGTAATTATTGTAGGCGCTGGACTTGGAGGTTTGGCAACTGCATTAAGGTTGAGTTACCAAGGTTACAAAGTAACTGTAATAGAAAAACAACCCAAAGCGGGCGGTCGCCTGAATATTCTTGAGAAAGACGGATTTACGTTCGACGTTGGTCCCTCGTTCTTTTCAATGAGTTATGAATTTGTGGAACTTTTTGAAAGCATCAATGAGCCAATTCCTTTTGAATTGAATGAACTGAATCCATTGTATACTGTAAATATTGCCGGACATGACCGTGTTTTCCAAATTTATAAGGATTTAGATAAATTGGCATTGGAGTTTAAAGACATTGAAGCCGATTTTGAAACAAAAGCCAGAAAGTACTTGTTGGGTGCAAAAGAAATTTTCCACGACACTGAATACAAGGTTGTGAAACGAAATTTTGATAGCATTCTTCAATTTCTGATGAGCATGGCTACTGTTCCAATGAAGCATCTGCCAAAATTGTTTAGAACGTTTTGGGAAGAATTGGAGCGTCACTTTGATTCAGAGGAAGTGAAAATTATATTTTCATTGGTGGCCTTTTTCTTGGGAGCAACTCCATTCAATACACCTTCTGTGTACAACTTGTTGAATTATACAGAATTGCAGCATGATGGTTATTGGAATGTAAAAGGTGGAATGTATAAAATTGTTGAAGGAATTTTACCTCTTCTTGAAAAGAAAGGTGTTCAATTCATCTATAACACTGAAATAGTAAGGGTGACTGAAAGTAATCAGAATCTTTCTGGTGTGGTAGACCAACAAGGAATAGAACACAAGGCAGATATTTACGTGATCAATGCTGATGCCGCTTGGTTTAGAGGGAAGTTTTTAAACCGTCCGAAATTTACAGAAGAGAAATTGGATAAATTAGAGTGGACATTGGCGCCATTCACCATTTATTTGGGAGTGAAAGGACAAATACCTGGAATTCATCATCATAATTACTTTTTAGGCAATAATTTCAAAGACTATGCAGATACCATTTTTAGGAGTTCGGTTGTTCCAGAAAAGCCTTATTACTATGTGAATGTTGCTAGTAAGAGCAATCCAAATTGTGCACCCGAAGGATGTGAGAATTTGTTCATATTATGTCCTGTTCCAGATAGACGCATTAAACCGAATTGGGATGATGCCGATCAATTGGTTGATGAGATAATAGAAGACTTAGGAAATAGGGTTGGATTTGATATTAAAAACAATATCTTGTCTAAAACTGTTTATACTCCAGTAGAATGGGAACAAATGTTCAATTTGTATAAAGGAAGTGGTTTGGGATTGGCGCATGGATTGAATCAAATAGGAGCATTTAGACCCAAAAACAAAGACGAAAAGTTAAACAATTTATATTACGTTGGTGCGAGTACTGTTCCAGGTACAGGGTTGCCAATTGTGGTAATAGGTTCAAAATTAGTAACAGAAAGAATCAACAATGAGTATCCGATTATTTGACGAAACGTCGAAAGACATCAGCAAGAAAATTTCGTTGAATTATTCAACGAGTTTTTCGTTAGGTATCAAATTATTATCCAAAGAATACCGTTGGGCTGTTTTTGCCACTTATGGTTTTGTTCGATTGGCAGATGAAATTGTGGATACATTTCACGGCTATGACAAAGACCGTCTGTTGGCTGATTTTAAAAAACAAACTTACCAAGCCATTCAAGAAGGCATCAGTACAAATCCTGTTCTTCATGCATTTCAAATGGCGGCCAATCAATTTGGCATAGAAAATGATTTGATTGAGCCTTTTTTCAATAGCATGGAAGAAGATTTGGGAAAAACAGAACACGATGAAAATAGTTACAATCAATATATTTATGGCAGTGCCGAAGTAGTTGGTTTAATGTGTTTGAGAATTTTCTGCAACGGAAACAATCAACAGTACAATGAACTTTTACCATTTGCAAAATCATTGGGTGCTGCTTTTCAAAAAGTAAATTTTTTGAGGGACATCAAAAGCGATGTTGAGGAAAGAGGAAGGGTATATTTTCCGAACATCAATTTTAAGCAGTTTTCTGATATTGATAAAATGGAAATCATTAATGATGTTAAAAAAGATTTCGAACATGCATTTATTGGCATTAAAAAACTGCCAATTGGTTGTAGGTTAGGGGTTTATACTGCTTATATTTATTATCTGAAGTTGCTTGAGAAAATAGAGAGAACCACAGCAAATGAAATTATGCAAAGTAGAATTCGAATTCCAAATTCTCAGAAAGTAGTGTTACTTGCAAAATCATATGTTAGAGAACGCATGATGCCGGCTTAAATTAGCCAAATAGCCATGAAAAAACTTCATCCACACGTCCAAACGTGTGGATTTTTATTTTCCTGTCTATGTTTTCCGGAATTTTGTTGTATTTCGAAAGAACGATGTCTGTGAAGCCCAATTTTTCAGCTTCTGAAATTCTTTGTTCAATTCGTTGTACGGCCCGAACTTCACCAGAGAGCCCAACTTCCCCCGAAAAAACACAACGCTGAGGGAGTGGTTCTGCATGGTAACTGCTCATGATAGACGCCATTAATGCCAAATCTAAAGCTGGGTCTTCTAGACGTAATCCTCCGGCTAAATTGATAAAAACGTCAGATTGTCCCAACCTGAATCCACAGCGTTTTTCCAACACCGCCAACAACATATTGAGACGGCGCAAATCAAAACCTGTGGCCGATCTTTGTGGCATTCCGTAAACCGCTGAGCTCACAAGTGCTTGTACTTCAAGCAAGAGCGGTCTCATACCCTCCAAAACACCGGCAATGGCAATTCCACTGAGCGGTTCATCTCTTTGTGCAAGCCAAATTTCAGAAGGATTTTTCACCGGAATTAACCCAGTACCTTGCATTTCGTAAATGCCCAATTCCTGTGTGCTTCCAAATCTGTTTTTGAGTGTTCTTAATATCCTGTATGCATGGTGACGATCTCCTTCAAATTGAAGCACAGTATCTACCATGTGCTCCAATAATTTAGGTCCCGCAATGGCTCCATCTTTGGTAATATGCCCTACCAAAAATACCGGCACGTTGTTTTCTTTGGCATATTGTAACAGTTTCCCGGTACAATCTCTAATCTGAGAAACACTTCCCGGAGTGGCATCTAAGGCATCTGAATAAATGGTTTGAATAGAATCTATAATGAGAATATCTGGAGTAAATTCATCCACCAAGTTCAAAATATTCTCAAGGAGAGTTTCTGTAAGAATGGCACAATTTGAAGCAGATGCACCCAGTCTTTCTGCGCGCAATTTAATTTGCGACTCACTTTCTTCGCCGCTCACATACAAGATATTACCCGGAGTTCTTAGGGCTAATTGCAGTAGCAATGTGCTTTTTCCAATTCCAGGTTCTCCACCTAGCAATACAACGGCGCCTGAAACCAATCCACCGCCGAGTACCAAGTTCAATTCACTGTCGGGCAAAACAAACTTTTGTTGCTGTAAATCAGGTATTTCATTGATTTTTTTAGCTTCAACTATTTTGCGAGTGCTTTTTTTCCATGCGTGGTTCGAAACAGATGGTTTGATTTCCTCAGACAATGTATTCCAGTTGTTACATCCGGGACATTTCCCAATCCATTTTGGGCTTTCAAATCCGCAGGATCTGCAAAAAAAAGCTGATTTTGTTTTCGCCATTTTGCGAATTTCATATCTTTTTGGGGGATATCATTCAATTGTGGACAATTTCATTTAGAAACTTTCTAAATAAAATTATTAAATCATTGAAATCTGTTGTAGTTTTGTAATATCATGGAAAAGAACATTAACGATATCGTCACTGTTTACGCTGAAGCAACTCCAAATCCGGAGAGTATGAAATTTGTTGCCAATAGAATGTTATTGCCAAATGATAGTGCCGATTTTAGAAATTCAGATGCTGCAAAGAACAGTGCTTTGGCTACTGCATTGTTTGAAATGTCATTTGTTAAAGGGGTGTTCATCATGAATAATTTTGTGAGTATTACAAAAAATTCAGACTATGAATGGTTTGATTTAATTCCTGATTTGCGTAATTTTTTTACTGAGTGGATTGAAGATGGCAAGGAAATTATTTCTCCGAAGAAAGAATTAAGTGAAGAAGAGGAAACAGAAATTGAAAGAAAAATCAAACAATTGCTTGAAGACCATGTGCGCCCAGCCGTTGAAATGGATGGTGGTGCCATTGATTTCAAAAGTTTCAAAAATGGTGTTGTTACCGTTCAAATGAAAGGTAGCTGCAGTGGTTGTCCTTCCTCCACCATGACATTAAAGGCAGGTATTGAAAACTTGTTGAAGCGCATGGTTCCTGAGGTTGAATCGGTTGAAGCAGAAGCAGTTTAAGGAAAAACAATAATTTTTTTTCGTCAATTACGGAAATCCCGTTTTTGATTTTCAACTTTTATATCACATATTTGTTTTTTCGATAAACAAATATGATAGACACTACTTTAATTGATGCTCGATTTAAATCAGAGCCACAGTTTAAATCCTTGCATCATTTATTCTTGAATGCTGCACACAACATTCATCAGCCACAGAGACCCTATTTGTTTCAGAAAATCAAAGGCAATTGGGTTGAATTTACTTACGAATATTTACTCGAGCAAATAGATTACATTACCTCATTTTTGATTTCTGAGGGACTTCAAAAAGGAGACAGGGTTGCCATCATGCTAGAGAATTGCCCACAGTATTATATTTTGGATCAGTCTCTTCAGAAATTGGGATTGGTTAATGTTTCCATTTACCCAACGTTAACTCCAGAAGAAACTGCTTTTATTTTAAATGACAGTGGTTCAAAAATGTTGTTTGTTGGAAATACTTTCTTACTCAAAAAATACCTGAAAGTAGACGCACAATGTCCGAATATTGCAAAGGTAATTTTTGTTCCATCAGAAACTGAAGAAACAGGGAAAGTGGTAAATTTTACCTCGATTGTTGAGTCTGGTAAAAGTACATTTGCTTCAAACAAAGAAAAAATCCAAAGTCAATTTGAATCTGTAGGTAAAGAAGATTTATCTACGTTGATTTATACCAGTGGTACAACTGGAGTTCCTAAAGGTGCAATGTTGACCCATTACAACTTCATGAGCGATTGTTACGACGCACAAGAACTTTGTCCTGCAATTGAAAAAACCGACATGTATTTGTCGTATTTGCCTCTTAGTCATGTGTTTGAAAGGATGGCAACAATGTATTTGGGAATTTACATTGGTGCTCAAGTTGCTTTTGCGGAAAGTATTGAAAAAGTGGCTAGTAACATCAACGAAATAAAACCAACGTTAATGGCCACAGTTCCACGTTTGTTGGAAAGGGTACATGAAAAAGTTGTGAAAAATGCAACAGAACCGGGTGGAATCAAAGCAAAAATATTCTGGTGGGCATTAGGTGTTGGAGAAAAATACAGAAAACAAATTGATGCCGGTAAAACACCAGGTCTGTTCTTAGGGATGCAAAACTCATTGGCAGAAAAATTGGTCTTTTCAAAGATTAAAGCCAAAATGGGTGGACGATTAAAAATGTTTGTATCAGGTGGTGGAGCCTTGCCTCCGCACGTGGGTGAATTTTTTGCAAACTTAGGATTGAAAGTACAAGAAGGATACGGATTAACAGAAACCTCGCCGTTTGTAACAGTGAATGAATTCGAACGCCAAGTTTATGGTACAGTTGGAAGGGTTGCGCCACGTCAAATGGTGGCCATCCAAAACATTGAAACCAAAGAAATAATCACCATTCAATCTTACGATTCTTT
>CAZBMF010000014.1:21170-32086 GCA_964492925.1 uncultured Rhizobium sp.
CCTTGCCCCTATTTACGCACTTTTTGCAGTCCACCACTTCGTCACCTCACTTAACAAGTCGCTGAAAGGCGACGGTTCGTAAATTTGTGTTTTAAATTATTTGTAAAACGATAATCACCATTCAATCTTACGATTCTTTCCATCCAGAATTTGGATGTGCCGAAGGTGAGATTTTGTGTAAAGGCCCCAATATCATGAAAGGCTATTGGCAGAATAAAGCTGAAACCGACAATGTTTTTGATGAAGATGGATGGTTCCACACAGGAGATATTGGTCGTTTCGATAGAGGATATTTGAAGATAACCGATCGTTTAAAGAATATGCTGAAAACATCCCTCGGAAAAAATATTTATCCTACTCAAATTGAAAATGTGTATCTTAAAAGTGCGAGAATTGATCAAATTTTCATCATTGGCGATAAACGTGAGTATTTAACTGCCATCATTGTTCCAAGTCAAGAAGCTATAAGTGAACAAATTTCAGCAAAATTGCCATTGTTGAAAGGTTCTGATGATTTTATTCACGACAGTGAATTAATTGCTTGGTTGGCTGAAGACGCGAAGAAACTTTCCAATCATTTGGCGAAATTTGAGAGAATCAAGAATTTCTTGGTAAAGCGTGAGCCATTTAGCGTTGAAAACGGAGATATGACACCCACATTGAAAGTAAAGCGAAAAGTTGTAATGGACAGATATTCAGCTGAAATTGATGCAATGTACGCGAGTGTTGATTGCCCTTTGTAAAATTATAGAAACATAAAAGCATAAAAAACGCCGATTTTATCGGCGTTTTTTTTATGCAAAAAGTCTTACATAAATATGTAGTATGAGAAAAAATCCCATCTGTATAAATAGCAACGAGGCGGCCATTTTGTTTTTAATTGGTTTGCATGCGGCATTTAGCATTAGATGCATGATAAAGGCAACAATGAACCAAGCAATATAATTTTGTAATGGAATATGTTTGGTATTCCAATGCCAGAAATCATATTTCATGGCTACTGGCTCTAAAAAATAATCGTAAATGGTCATTAGGGCTGCAGCCACAAACGAAACCCCTAGATTGCTTTTTATGCGGCCAGCCAATAGGCTAGAGGTATAAAAAACAAGGGCTGCCCAGTTGAGTCCAATTAAAAACGGCACCCCTTGCCATTTTGAACCCAAGGTATTTCCATAGAAATAGCTTCCAAAAATGGCTTGCGTTTTGATACCGGCCATTTCTACAAAAAAACCCATGATGCCAATTACTGCAATCATGAGTAGGTGGTTAAATTCCCATTTTTTATGAAAAATCCATGCTACAACGAATGTTCCAACTATATTTACCGGTGTGAGCCAGATGAAAAGTGAATTTAAACTAGGAACCATAAATCCAATGATTCCAACTGCATAAATGATGGCAATAACTGCGATAAATCTATTTTCAACGGTTTGCATGTGGTACGATATCTGAAATTATTTTGGCGCTTAACATACATAGTGGAATTCCTCCACCAGGATGAACGCTGCCTCCACAAAAGTAAAGATTTTTAAATTCATTCGAGAAATTTGATTGTCTGAAAAAGGCCGACATTCTGTGGTTGCTACTAGAACCATATAAACTGCCCTTGTTGCTCCCTGTATTATTTTCTATTAGAACAGGGTCTAAATAGGTTTCCTCTTCAATCAATTCTTCAATATTGGTATGCAATGTTTTGTTTATTTTTTGAATGATATTGGCTCGGGCTTTTCTCCTAAACAATTCCCAATCTTGTCCATCATTATACGGTGCATTGATCATCACGAACCAATTTTCACAACCCGTTGGCGCATCTGAGTTAATTTTTTTTGAAGTAATATTGATATATACAGTAGGGTCATCTTGTACTGTTTTTGTATTGAAAATCGCATCGAATTCTGATTCGTAATTGTTGCTGAAAAGAATATTGTGCACGTCTAATTCAGGAAATTGCCTTTTTATCCCCCAATAAAAAATAAGCGCTGAACTGCTGTTTTCTGCTTTTTTTATTTTTTGAGGGACATTGACTTTGAGGAGTTTTGAATAGAATAATTTTGCATCAACGTTTGAAACAAAAATATCCGAATTGTATAATTGTCCATCAGTGCATACAATGTTATGTAATTGATTTTTAGATTTTTGAATATGTGAAATTTTCGTATTGAAATGAAAGCTTACACCATTCCTGACGGCTTGTTTGTGTAAAATATCGGCAATTTGTCTCATGCCTTTTTTGGGAAGGTATGCACCATAATGAAATTCTAAATGTGAAATGACATTTAAAGTTGCCGGTGCAATATAAGGATTGGAGCCATTGTAGGTGGCGTACCGATTAAACAACTGAATGAGGTTTTTATTGTTGAAATTACTTTCAATTGATTGGTTCATGCTTCTGAACATGTCGATCCGCCAAAGATTGAGAATTCCATACAATCCAGATTTGCAGATGTATGTATTGAGTTTGTGTAGGCTACTTTGTAAAAAAACAGGAGCGGTGATGTTGTATATTTTTTCGGCCTTATTTAAGAATTGGCGAATATTTTTTTCTGGCTCGTTGAATTGTATGGCGGCATCTGAAATAAATTGTTCTTTAGAGGCGTTTGCTTGGAAAGATTGCCCGTTGGAAAAAAAATAATGACAGATATGATGGAGTTGAATGATTTCGAATTCTTGCAATAAATCTTTGTCCAGTATTTCTGTGACAAAATGTGGCATTGTAAAGAGAGAGGGTCCGCCATCGAAGCGATAATTTCCTAGGTTAAATTCCGACATTTTTCCTCCATAAGTGTGGTTTTTTTCAAAAACATGCACTTCATAGCCTCTTTTTGCCAACTGAACTGCGGTTGCAAGTCCACCAATTCCACTTCCAATAATGGCTGCTTTCATTTTAAAGAAACAAATTTAACCCATTAATGTTGAGCGAAATACGAAAAAAAATGCGTCTGGAGAAGGCTAAAAATGTACGAGTTTGATAGTGAGTAGATTATCATTGTGATTTTTTTTTAATTTTTTTTTATTTTTTTTTTGTATATTCTAAACTTCGTTATATTTTTGCACCACACTTAAATAGGAAAAACAAATAAAATGAAAAAAATCACTTTCGCTTTAGCAGCTTGCGTAGTATTCGCTTTTGCTGCTTGTGGTGGTAACAACACCGAAGGAACAACTAACAACGATTCAGCTAAAGATTCAACTCCAACTGAAGCTGCTCCAGCTCCAGCTGATTCTACTGTAAAAGCTGACTCTACTGCAAATGCAGCTCCTGCTGCTGATGCTACTAAAGCTGAGAAGAAATAATTCAACTCATCTAAAAATTTTGAAAGGCACTTGTAAAAGTGCCTTTTTTTTTGCATCTTTGTATCAATGATTAGAAAACTACTTGTTTTAATTTTCTTATTATTCTCTCTCAGCCTTAACGCTGAAAGCCTTTCAACCCCTCCAACGGTTGATAATCCTGTGCTCGCTGGTGGGCCGGATTTTACTTTGAATCCAAATCCTGTTAACGGTTCTTACTTCTATGTAAACCTCAAATTCTCGGAAACTGAATTTCCAGATGCAGTAATTTTGGTGAATGATGTATTGGGGAAAGTTGTTTATTCATACGTGATTAAAAAGTCAGATTACGCAGAAGGTAAAGTGAGAATTGGTGTGATGGATGCATTGCTCGACAAAGGAGTTTACTTTATCCAATTGAAAAGTGGTGATTTCACCAAAACATTAAAATTAGCAATTCGCTAATATTCATGGAAATTCGTCAAGCCGAACTGGCCGATTTTGAATCAGTACATTCACTCATTCAAGAACTAGCACTCTACGAAAAAGCCCCCGAGGAAGTTATTACAACCCCCGAGATATTGGCCCAACATTGCCTTGCCAATAACCCATTTGTCTTTTGCTGGGTGCTTGAAGTTGATTACCAAATAGTGGCAACAGCAATTTGCTATATCCGTTATTCTACTTGGAAAGGTCCAGTGCTGTACCTCGAAGATATTGTGGTGAAGGATTCTCAAAGAAGAAAAGGCTACGGTACTCATTTGTTGTTGCATCTGATAGAATTTGCGAAAAAACGTAAATTTGAAAGAATTACATGGCAGGTTTTAGACTGGAACCAGTCCGCAATAGATTTTTATAAGAAATTTAATGTTACATTTGACTCAACCTGGGTGAATGTAACCTTGAAAATTTCTTGATATGCTGAAAAACGCTTCAAAGTCACTATTTTTCTTTGCTTTAGTTTGCCTTCTTTTGGTAGTAATATTCTATCGGCAAACTCCCGAAATTGAAAATAATTACGCTCTACATCCCAAACAATTTCACCTTTTTTATACAGCCTTTACAGCAGTTTGGTTACACGCTAATCTGGAACATCTGTTTGGTAACTTGATCTCGCTGATTTCTTTATCGGTGATTTTCTTGTTGCTTTTTCCGAACAAATGGTTTAGTTTTTTTCTCAAACAATATTTTGTATCTTCAGTGCTGTTCTTTTTTATTGCCAAAGAAAATACCCTTCATCTAGGTGCATCGGTATGGGTTTATGCTTTTGTTGCGTTTATTTTGACAATTTTACTCATTCAGCCCAATAAAAAATTATTGTCTATCTTTTTTCTGACCGTATTGTTTTTTGGGAGTGTATGGTGGGGGTTGTTGCCAATCATGCCTCATGTTTCTTATGAGGGACATTTAAGCGGTGCAATTGCGGGAATTGTAGTGGCAATAGTCAATAGGAATGAATATCTCAAAATTTTGCCGCAAAATCGCTTACCTGATTGGTTTAAAAACGAAACAACGGAAGAAATTAATCCGTACGATAAAATTTAATGAGAAGTTTGATTGGAAACATTCTTATTTTCCTTAAACAAAAAGAAAAACAAAATGGTGACAATTGCTGCATATGCTGCAAAAACCAACCAAATAGACTTCCAATCTTTTACATTGTCATGGATAAAATAAAGTTCAATGATTTTACCGCTTGACAAACTGCCTAAAATGGCACCAATACCATTCACCATCATGGTAAACAACCCTTGAGCACTTGATCTGATTCCCGCATCTACAGATGTTTCTATAAAAAGTGAACCAGAAATATTGAAAAAGTCGAAGGCCATTCCATAAATGATACAAGATAAAATAATCATCCATAAGCCATCACCAGGATTTCCGTATGCAAACAGCGCAAATCTTAAAACCCAAGCCAACATGCTGAAAATCATCACCTGTTTGATGCCAAATCGTTTCATGAAGAAAGGTATTGTGAGGATAAACAACGTTTCACTGATTTGTGAAATACTCAATATAATTGCCGGATACTTCATTGCTAAGGTATTGGCATATTGGGATTGAGATTTGAAATCTTGTAAGAATGTATCGCCGTAAGCGTTGGTGAGTTGTAAAGCAGCACCTAATAACATAGAAAAGATAAAAAATACAGCAAATTGACGATTTTTTAGCATTTCAAACGCATTTAATCCCAAACTTTGGGTCCATGATTTAGATTCAGTATTTTTCCCCAAAGGTTTACATGCCGGCAGTGTGAAAGCGTAAATGGCCAATGCAAAAGAAACCGCAGATGCCAAATAAAATTGAAAGTTAGAAGTTTCATTGTGCGTAAGACTCACCGTCCAAACAGCCGCAATGAATCCTATTGTACCCCAAACGCGAATCGGGGGGAAATTCTTCACAACGTCTAATTTATTGCTTGAAAGAATATGGTAGGCCACTGTATTAGACAATGATATGGTTGGCATGTAAAACAACATGGTTACCAAGATTGTCCAAAACATTTGATTTGGGGTAGCAGCATCTGGAATAAAATAAAGGCTAATTCCACCCAATAGATGCAATATCCCGTATAATTTTTCAGCATTCATGAACCTATCGGCAAGTATACCAATGATTGGAGGCATGAAAAGGGCAGAAATTCCCATTGTAGAGAAAATAACCCCAAATTCTGAAGGACTCCAATTTTTGGTATTGAAGCAGTAACCACCAATGGTGATAAGCCAAGATCCCCAAATAAAAAACTGAAGAAAACTTAAAGCAATTAATCGAAATTTAATCATGAAATCATTGAATAATTATGCAATATGCATCAATTTTTCGATAGTGTCAATGATCGAATGGATGATTTTAATATGGATTTCTTGTGCCCTATCGGCAAATTCTGATTTAGGAGCACGTATTTCAATGTCGCACATTGGTCCAATTTTCCCACCATCCTTACCCGTTAACCCAATTACAAACATGCCTTTAGATTTGGCAACTTCAATAGCATTGATAATGTTCTGACTGTTGCCACTGGTTGAAATGCCCAAGAAAACGTCACCAGATTGCCCGAGGGCATCTAAGTATCGAGAAAAGACAAACTCGTATCCGTAGTCATTTCCAACGCATGAGATGTGGCTAGGGTCGCTAATTGCAATTGCAGGAAGGGCTTTGCGGTTGTTTTTATAACGCCCAGTGAGCTCCTCGGCAAAATGCATGGCATCGCAATGGCTTCCACCATTTCCTGCGCTGATTATTTTTCCACCGTTTTCAAAGCACCTTACAATTGCTGCACTAGCATTAAAAATATTTTGAAAATGAGTATCGTTTGAAAGGAAATCTGTCAAACAATTTTGTGCTTCAAGAAAATGCTGCTTTACTGAATTTGAATCTATCATTATTTGATTTTCTTAAAGTTTGTGATTCCATCTTCTAAAAATTTGATGAAAGGCTCACTTTTAAAATTGAAATATTCTGCAGTATAGGCTGGTTGCAATAAGTTTTCATCACCATCCATTAATACATACAAAGGTTGAACAGTTTTACCAAAATAACATTGTTCAATTTCAGCATTTTTATCGCCAAGCATGGTAATCATTTTTCCGGAGGCATTTCCCTTGAACCATTCGCTTTCTGGAAGTTTGATTTTTTTGTCGTCAACAAATAGTGAAACCACAATGTATTTATCCCTCAAAATTTTAAGAGCCGCTGGATCAGACCAAGCTTTTTCTTCCATCTTACGACAATTTACACATCCATGTCCTGTGAAATCAATGAATAACGGTTTTTTCTGTGCTTTAGCACACGCTAGGGCTTCGTCGTAATCAAAATAACCCTCCAAACCATGTGGGATATGCAATTTGTCATTTGAGTATTTCGGAGTACCGCAAAGAGTCGATGTCCCCCCATGAACACCATTCGAATTAGATTTGAAATCTTGTGAGGTCATCGGTGGTAAATAACCAGCCAATGCTTTTAACGGAGCACCCCACATACCAGGAATCATGTACATTACAAATGAAAATACGGCAATTACAAGACCAAGTCGGAAAATGCTCAATCTTGGAACATCGTCGTCATGGGCAAATTTTATTTTTCCAAGTAAATAAATACCTAGTAAAGTGAAAATGACAATCCAAATGGCCAAATATACCTCTCGGTCTAAGATACCCCAGTGGTAAGTTTGGTCTGGGATAGACAAGAATTTTAATGCAAATGCCAATTCTATGAATCCTAAAACCACTTTTACGCTGTTCAACCATCCACCTGATTTTGGCAAATTATTCATCCAAGAAGGGAAGAGAGACAACAATCCGAATGGCAATGCAAAGGCCAAAGAGAACCCGAACATACCAATGATAGGCCTCATCGCGCCACCTTGAACAGCTTCAACCATTACCGTTCCAACAATTGGACCGGTACAAGAGAACGAAACCAAGGCAATGGTAATGGCCATGAAAATTGGGCCCATAAATCCACCTTTGTCTACTTGTTTGTCCATTTTATTGACAATTGAACTCGGAAGTACGATTTCAAAAGCACCAAAGAAGGAAGCTGCAAAAATGACAAATATAACAGTGAAGAAAATATTGGGAATCCAATGTGTGCTTACCCAGTTTGCTGCAGTGGCTCCAAAAGTGTAGGCCACCACAGTACCAATGATGGTATAAAAGGCAATAATAGAAAACGCAAATAAGAAAGAGTCGCGAAGCGCAATTTTTCTATTCTTGTTGCGAATAAAGAATGAAACGGTCATTGGAATCATTGGAAACACACAAGGCGTTAACAACGCTGCAAAACCAGAAATTAAGGCCAAAATAAACAGGCTCATGTAATCTTCTGTTGCTTCAGCACTTTTAACTCCGTTGAATGATTTCGTTTGACAAATACCTTTGCCATTTTCGAATCGGTATTTTGCTGATCCACTATTGGTTACAGTTGATGCCGGAGTCGTGATGGTTGCAGTATCTTCTGAAGTTTCTTGTGGATTTGCTTCTGTAGGTTGTTCAACTGCTGGTGCATCAATTTTTCCTTCAACATTTAAAGTTGGCGTTTTTATAACTTGATCGCGGATATTGTCGCAACCACTTTCGTTGCAAATTTGTCCATTAAAAATCATTTCAATAGACGAAATCGTTTTAAGAACTTTAATTTTTTGGCGGAATTCACCTTTGTTCACAAATTCCCCAGAAGAACAATGCCAAACTTCATCTTCCTTAACCATGTGATCACCAACGCCATAGAATTTCCCTACAAGTTGATAACTTGGATTGGCTTTGAACTCGATGGTGGCGCGCATAGGGCCATCATACTCAGGACAGTCGCTTTTTTCACTGAAGACATGGAATCCTTTAGGGACATCAAATTTGATCACAATTTCGATGATATCGCCAGCATTGGCCTTTGTTTTATTGTAACTGGCAGTAAAAGTGGGCTTAGGGAAGCCTGCTGCCAAACTCGCACTGATTGAAAGTACGGTTAAAACAATAGAGAAAATGATTTTCTTGAACATAAGAATTACAAAAATAAGTGAATTGAATTTATTTTTATGTGAGATTCGACGGAAATACCCAACAGATGTGAAAAAGTAAATGTAGTTTTCAACGTTATACACATATAGGTTTGAAGTTAAATCAAAACTGAATGAATAAGGTACTCCGTTTTTTTACATTTTGTGGGACATTGACTTTTGGGTTAATTGGGACTGTAACTGCGCAGAAATCAATGAATACCAAAGAATATATTGATTCGTTTAAGCAAGCTGCAATGCAAGAAATGAGGGTGCATGGTGTTCCTGCGAGTATTACATTGGGACAAGGAATTTTAGAAAGTGCGAGTGGAAATAGCAAACTTTCGAAAGATTGCAACAACCATTTTGGTATAAAGTGTAGAAAAAATTGGAATGGTAAAACCTGTCTTGCTGATGACGATGCAAAAGATGAGTGTTTTAGAGGGTATGAAACAGCGATGGAAAGTTACAGGGACCATTCTTTGTTTTTAAAAGGAAGCTCTCGATATGCTGCTTTGTTTGAATTAAATCCAACTGATTACGAGGGATGGGCTAATGGTTTGAGGGAAGCTGGTTATGCCACAAATCCTGCTTATGGTACCATATTAACAAACATTATAAAAAAGTATCGTTTAACATTATATGACAGTATGGTTGTGTTGGGGGAAGAGTACTTTAAAGGATCAGTTGATCAACCAGACTTAATAAAAATCAATGGAGTTCCGGCAGTTGGAGCAAAAGAAGGTGAAAATCCATCGGAAGTTGCTAAAAAGCACAATTTGGGTACTTGGCAAATTTACCGTTATAACGATTTGAAAGAGGGTGAAATGATCAATCCTGGTGAAATTTTGTATTTGCGCCCTAAAAGAAGCAGCGGTTCTGAAGAAACCCATATTTTGAAAAAAGGAGAGACCATGAGGGATATTTCACAGCAATATGCCGTGAAAATGAAACAATTGTATCGCAAAAATAAAATGGAACCAGGGCAAGAACCTGCTGAAGGTGAGGTTATTTATTTGAAAGAAAAAAGACAAAACCCTCCAAAGTTGGCTGTACAAACACCTAAAACTTCGCAAATTGATGCTGTTACAATCATGAATCAAAGAAAAAAGATTATTTCGGAGAACATGCACGAAGTACAAAAAGGTGAAACTATAGAACAAATTGCTGAAAAATACCATACATCGGTGTTGAATCTTGTTAGATGGAATGATCTAGAAAAGGCTGAGGTTAAAGCAGGACAAATTTTGGTGTTAAGCCCAACAATGAAGCCGGTTCAGGTATCAGAAACCGTGGTGAATAACAAAGAAAATGTTGTTCCTAAAACACACACTGTGTTGAGGGGTGAAACGGTTTATTCTATTTCGAAGTTGTATGCAATAAAACCAGATTCAGTGATTACATGGAACCAATTGGAATCAAGATCATTGTCGGTTGATCAGGTGTTGTATTTATATCGTGCAAAAACAAATGGTGCCCCCAAAGCGGCTCCGGTAGCTAATATCCACTTTGTGAAACCAGGAGAAACGCTATACAGTATTGCTCAAAAATACCATTTGCCGGTTGACAGATTAAAGCAATTGAATAATTTACCGAATAATTCAATTAGCATCGGTCAGAAGCTAATTTTACAATAATTTAACACATCTCAATTTTGTCATGATTGTGTCAAAAAATCTCATTTTGTTGGGTTTTTAAAAAAATCGGAAAGATTTATTGGGGGTTTATGTAATTAGTTTTTTAGAATATCGAATGGAATTTGTACATTTCGGGCTGAAAAAACAATTACTTAAACTAAAATGAAAATTTCCTTTAAAAATCTCGGAAGTAAGATTTTTGCATTCACACTATTTGCGTTAGGGTTCTCAACGACGAACTTGAACGCTCAAATTTGTGGTGCCACGAATTCTTACGGGTGTTCGATTGACTGGTTTTCTGGAGTGGAAATCAAGAACAGTAAAGGTGATGTTGCAAGTTTTACTGGTTTAACCTGTTCTAATACGGGTGCTACCAACAAACTCATGACAACAACGCCTTGTATTGACATTACACCTGGTGAAACAATTGAAATGAAGATTACCAACGGCTGTACTTATTATGAGTGGGCTGGGGTATGGTTGGACTTAAACGGCGACAACAAGCTTGATGC
>CAZBMF010000015.1:0-2729 GCA_964492925.1 uncultured Rhizobium sp.
GTACAATTAATTGCCAAAACCAAGTTTGGTTGCGCGGATACAATATCTACAACAGTGACTGTGGTAAGCAAACCTACTGCAGGATTTACTTTCACAAATGAATGTTATGGTGTTGCAAATCAGTTTACTAACAATTCAAAAGATGTAAATTCTACAACTACTTATAAATGGATTTTTGAGCCAAATGTTTCAAGCACGGTTACTAATCCAACTCATACCTATCCTAATGATGGCAAATACAATGTATGTCTTATTGCCGACAACGGATTAAATTCATGTAGGGATACTATTTGTCAGGATGTGTATGTTCATCCAAAACCAAAACCTGATTTTGGAGTTTCTAAATACACCAATTGTGGCAGCGATACCTTTACATTCTTCAATAAAACAACCATCAAATCTGGAACATATTCATTGAGATGGGATTTCGGTGATAATTCAGGATCAACGTCGTTGAAGCCTATCCACAAGTTCGATAATCCGGGTGTTTACCAAGTGAAATTGTATGCGGAAAGCAATTATGGATGTAAAGATTCCTTAAGTTCTGTTGCTACCCGTATTAAAATAAAAATTAAGCCTCAAGTAAGTTTTGTGAAATATGATTCATGTTGGGGTGGTACTGTTGAGTTGAAAAATGCTACAAATAATCCTTTGGATTCAATATTGATTTCTAAATGGTATTTGGGGGATAATTCTTTGAGTTATGCTCAAACGAAGTTTAGACATTCATATTCTGCTCCTGGTACATATAAAATCAATTTAGTGGTAACCTTGAAGAACAATTGTGTCGATAGTTTCAGTAATAACATCGTGATTTACCCTCTTCCAACTGTTAAGTTGAAGCAAAACAATCAAAATGTTTCAATTTGTAACAATACCAATGCGTTTACCTTCTATGATTCTTCAATCATTGCTGGTGGCGGATTATTGTCGTCTCGTTGGTATGTGAGCGATGGAAGTTATTATACCAGTAATCCGTTGGTGAAATCATTTACTTCTCCAGGTAAATTCTGGGTGAAATTGGTAAGTAGAAATACGAATACAGGTTGCGAGGCTGCTGATTCAACTCAAATTGAAATCTACCCAGAGCCGTCAGCACAATTTACGTTGAACGACAGCGATCAATGTTTAGTTGGGAATAGTTTTGAGTTCTTCAACAACACAACCATCAACACCAATGGTGGTACATTAACGTATTTGTGGGATTTTGGAGATGGTACAACTTCAACCTTGGATAATCCTTTGAAAACGTATAAAGCTCCTGGTTTCTATACCGCTTCATTGAGGGTTACAAGTAGTTACGGATGTTCAGATACCCAGGTTTCATTTGTAAGGGTTTATGACATGCCGAAAGCCAATTATTCAGTAAATAACTGGAATCAATGTTTGACTGCGAATAAGTTTGATTTTGTAAATTTGAGTACAATATCAACAGGCAACGGTTCACTCACCTATGATTGGGATTTCGGAATTCCTGGTACATCCACTCAAATGAGTCCAAGTGTTAAATTTACAGGTGTAGGACTTCAACCTGTTGCATTGAGAGCAACAAGTACTTATGGATGTTACGACGATACCCTGAATTACGTTTATGTCCTTCAAAATCCAGATACGGCAATCATTACCATGCTTGATGCAATTCCATGTCATGGTATGTCGGGTAAATTGTCGATCACCGGAACTGGCGGTGCATCTCCTTATCAGTATTCTTGGAATGGAAACAGTTTCTCAACGAGAAATACATTCGACACAGCTGTTGCGGGTTATTATAAAGTAGTGGTGAAAGACAAAAATGGTTGTACCAGCTATGGCGAATTCAACTTCACTGAGCCAGCTCCATTGTGGGATACAATTGTGAAAGGGGCAGACGCTCGTTGTTATCGTTCCTCTGATGGTGCTGCCGACGTTTATCAAACTTCAGGTGGAACTTCTCCATACTTCTACCGCTGGTACAAAGGTCCGAAAACCTATTTTGGTAAATCGTTGACCAATGTTCAAGCAGGTAAATATTATTTGGTTCTTACCGATAATAATGGTTGTTTGAAAAACGACTCTGTAACCATTTTTGAACCAGCCAAACTTGTTCCATCGGTGTTTGTTACCCAATCTATTAAATGTTTCGATTCTATGGCCACGGTGGTTGCAACTGCCAAAGGCGGTTCGCCAACATTGAGCAAAGTAGACAAATATGATTTCTATTGGGATTATAAAACAGTTGCGGCCTCATCTATAAAATCTGATCTTAGAGCGGGTAGTCACAATGTAATGGTGATGGATTCTAATGGTTGTAAAGAATATGCCTTCTTTAACTTAAGTGAGCCAACCAAAATGTTGATTACCATTGACTCTACAAAGGATGTGCGTTGTTATGGCAATTCAAATGGCCAAATATTCCCAACTGTTACTGGTGGTACCCCTGGTTATAAATACAATTGGATGGATTCAACTGGTAAGACAGTTTCAGATAGCCGTATCTTGATGGGTATGTCTCGCGGTAAATACAAATTGGCCATCAAGGACAGCAAAGGTTGTCCTGATACCCTTGCTGAAGATGCTGAAATTTTCACTCCAATGCCATTGAATATTTTGACAATCGACAATAAGTTGATCGATTGTAACGGTTCAAGCACGGGCAAAATTGCGGTTTCTGCAAAAGGTGGAAATGGTGAATATCAATATTTATGGTTCATGAAGCCAACCAATGTGCTCGACAGCGTGATTTACGATGT
>CAZBMF010000015.1:2829-32072 GCA_964492925.1 uncultured Rhizobium sp.
GTAGACAGATATGGATGTGAAGATTCAGCTAAGGTTTTTGTGAGGGTGAATATCAATCCAATTGTGACCATTACTTCTGATCCTAAGATAGGATGTATTGGAGGTACTGCGGTATTAACAGGTTTTGGAGCCGATACCTACAAATGGTACAAACCTAGATTGGTTCCAACTTTCGGATACGACGTACTTGGATATAACTATATTTTGCAACTTAACAACATTCAAAAGAAAGATACCGGCACATATTACGTACTTGGAACAACTGCTGAGGGATGTTCTGGCGTAGGTAGTTATGTATTGAATGTGGGATTAGATAGTATTTCTGTAATGCCTGATACTTCAGTTTGTGAGGGTGGGGTATTGGTGTTGAGAGCGAAAGGCGGAGTAGATTATACTTGGACTGGCCCTAATGGAAATATTGTGAATTCACCAAGCTATATCATTAGTCCTGCCGACCTTTCCGACAATGGTATCTATACTGTTCGGATTTCTGATAAATGGAATTGTGCCGGAAATTTACAAACTTTTGTGAAAATTCAACCGAAGCCAAATGTAACTTTAACTGATTTAAAGTCTGGCAGTTATTGTGAAGGAGAAAGTTTGCAGTTGATTGCAAATACCGATGCTAACTTGGTTGATTGGACAGGTCCTAACGGTTTGAATATTCCTAAGACTACTCAAATAGTTGTAAATGTAGGTCAGTTGGATAGGGTGAAACAAGGCTATTATAAAGTAGTTGGAACTTCAACTTTTGGTTGTATGGACTCAAGTAGTTTGCTCGTTAATGTGCATTCTAAACCTACCGCTGCCTTTGATTTCCAAAAACGATGCCTATTCTTGATCCAAAATGAAGCGTTTGATATCTTCTCGAATTCTTCTGGGGCTACTCAATATCAATATTACTTCGACAATGCTCCAATTTCAAATCTTGCGCGTCATCGTTACTCAGTTGCCGATACCGGAATGCATTCAATTCGATTGGTTGTGACAAACGATTTCGGTTGTAAAGATGAAATTGAAAAAATGGTGGAAGTGAAACAACCAGATTATATAGAACTTCCTAATGCCTTTACACCTAACAACGATATGATCAACAACTTCTATTATCCTGTTTGTACAGATGCCATTACGCATTACAAAATGCGCATTTACAACAGATGGGGTGAAAAAGTATTTGAAGGCAAAGACCAACCTTGGAATGGTAAAGATCCATATGGCAACTATTACAACCAAGGCGTTTATGTGGTAATCTTGGAATACGCATCCTTCTGTAGTGAAAATCCAGAAGAACTAACAAGTCCTATGAGATTTGATGGAAAACAAGGCGCCATCATGAAAGATGTAACCTTGCTCAGATAAAATTAGGGTGTTAGCATTATAGACCTTCAGTTAATCTGATTGAATCAATAAAAAAGCGGTCGCTACATTGTAGCGACCGCTTTTTTATGTCTTAGTTTTTGGGCCAATGAAGTTACTAATTCGCCCTCAATTCACCAATTGGAAGTGGGATACTTGGTTTAGATTTTTCAATTTCCCAGTCGTTGGGGTTCATGAATTTTTTAAGTGCACTTCCTCCAAAATTGAAGTATAAATGGGGTTAGTAATTTTTTATGTCCTAACTGTATTTGTAATCAGATTCAATGATTTTACCTCCATGAACTGCTGTTTATTAGGTTATTTATTTCAGTTTATAGAGTTGCTTACGGATCGAAAAAAATTGAATCAGCCATAATAAGAGTACCAACATGAGTCCCCCAAAAATCACAAACTCATTCAATGATTTTGGTGCCTCAAATCCAAATTTCAGGATGAATTCATTGGCAGTTGATTTTGCCACAAACACCAATCCCAAGGAAAGTATAAAAATTCCCCCCATAATTAGGGCCAATTGTTTGCCATACCAAGAAATGATTTTTGCATGCGGATAGCCTTGATGCAACAGTGTTTCGGTTTCGTATTTTGAACGTGTGATGGCCAGTTGAACATACAATAAAAATGCACTAACCGACACAAACATTACAAAGATTCCCAAAACAGCAACGATGCTGAGAATGGCTTGAAGCAGACTTCCGAATTTGCCATTTTTCAACAATTCCTCATTGGTTTCATATCCCTCAGAATCTAAATGCTTTTGGATGGCCGGGAGTTCATTTTGTTTGGCTTCAACAATAATTCGATAGGATTCCGCAGAATTCGGAATATTTCCGTAAGTTTTATTTGCAAAATTCATAAAACTTTGGGGCACCAGAACCGAGGTAATGCGGTTACTAAAGCCAGCAATTCTCCCTTTAAAATGAGCACCGCCTTTGGCTCCTCGGATGTCGATATCAAAAACCGCCAGCTGAATGGTACCTTTCGACAATTGAGGAAGTCCTCTTCCGGGCGCAAAATTGAAATTGTACAGGTTGATAAAATCGGTGGGTAAAATCATGGGAATCATTTCATTACCTGCTTCCCAGTTCCAGTCTTCTGGTTTCACATCCAGAAAATCGTTGGGCACACTTTCTAGAAAAAGTTCGGTTCTCATGGCTTGGCTTGCATCGCCATTGGGTAAACTCATTGAGGCAACAGCTTGAAACTGATTGGCTGTAAATTCACCAACTTTTTTGATGCTTTTGAGGGACTTTAACTCTTGCACTTCTATGGGTGAGAACGTGGTTTTTCCCAGTTTAAATGAATTTAACATGGAAACTTGTTTGTTGATCACCAAAAATTGACTTCCAATGGCTTGTTCAGAGCTCGAAACCATGGTTTTAAAGTCTGCAAACAATTGTGCAGCCGTGATAACCAGGAAAAAACCCAGTAGACTTCCACAGATAGCGCCCAACAATTGACTTGGTTTTTGGGTTTTAATGAGGATGGTTGACAGCAAAGATTTTTTCATGGGTTATATGGTTACGGGTGAAAATCCTGTTACCGAGTACCTTTCATCAAGGGAGGTAATTATAACACCCGCTTTTTGAGCATTGGCAACTTCTTGAATAAGTTCCATGGCATTATTAGAGTTGGTTTGATCTAAATGGCTGAAAGGCTCGTCTAATACAAGCCAACTAAAAGGTCTGTTCAATGCACGAAGAATCGCCACCCTTTGCATTTGTCCGAACGACAATTTTGCAACGGGTTGGTTTAATTTTTCTTGAATTCCGAGGGACATTGCCCACTTTTGTATGGTTTCTTCGGTTTGTACCCAGGTGGCAACTTGTCCATTATTTGCATGAATTTGATTGATTTCTCGGGTCAATAGAATGTTTTCTAAAGCTGTTAACGCAGGAAACAATTGTAGATCTTGAAATAAGACGCTGCATTGGAGTGCCCGCCATTGGCTCCATTGACTGGGGGAGAACCCTATGGAATTTTGTCCCTCAAAAAGAACTTTACCCAAAAAATCGCCCCGAGTTCCAGCGAGCAAGCCAACCAAAGTTGACTTGCCTTTGCCGGATGGGGCGATAATTTGATACATTTGGCCCGAATTAAATGTAAACGGCTGATTCCAAATGCTTTGGGGTTGTATAAATTCTTTTAATGGGTTAGGAATAACATGATCAAATTCAATGTTCATTCTTAATCAATAGTGGCAGGTTCAACATTGTCGGGCATTGTTGCATCAGACATGGTAGAATCAATGGCTTCCTGGTTTAATTGAGATTCCAATTCTCTCATTCTTGCTTCGCGTTCTGCACGTTTTTTTCTTTCTGCGGTTGAAATTTTATCGGCAATTTTAAACAAACTCATGATGGTGTTGTCATTACTTTCTGTGAATTGAATGACAGCTGTTGAATTTTTCATGTTGCCAGTAACAGCAATATGGCTAAAATTGCTCATGACATCTTTAATTTGGGTGAAATTTTCGTTTTCATCAGAGATGCCCATCCATTTTTTCAAGGTTCCTTCACCGTAGCTCGACATTTTTAAATCTAAGAAGGCAGAACTTGGATTGGTAGTGAACATTTTGGCCACAGTTTTATCAATTTGATTGTTCCAAGTTTTGTTTTTTGCCAAAATCTTAGCACTTTCTTCATCATTGGTGAACACAATTTTATTTTTAGCCATTGTCATTGAAACGTTGCCAAACAGGGTTCCAGTTGGAATTGTAATTATGCCATTATTTTCTTTGATCATGCCATTGGTCATTTTTTCCAATTGAGCAATGAGTTTTTTGTATAATTTCTCATCTTTGATACCGATTTGAGCGGTCATTACAGGTACAATCTTGGTTACAGTTTGCATTGAAGATTCAAATTCACCAGTTTCCATATCAAATTTATCATAGTTGTAAACCATTTCTTCAACTTGTTTGGTGTTCAATTTTGTAAGGGCAAAAGCGATACTTCCGTCTAAGAAGGTTTCCAATTCAGATTCGGTTAAGCCAGAAGTTTGAGCAATTTCTTTGATGGCCGTTTTGTATTTGGGTAATGACTTTAACATTTTGAAAAAGGTTTCCATGTTGAGCATACCACCAAATCCTATTAACAATTTTCCATCAGGAGACAGCATTTCCATATTCTCTTCTGAAAGGCCTGTATTTTGAAGGAATGCATATTCCTTAGCCATTTTTTCATCTTTATTATACATAAAGGTTTCAGTTGTGATGTCGTTATCGTTGAAGTTGATCACAAAAGCAGAACCTGAAATATTGTCGAAGAATTTTTTTAGAGCCTCAGGATACAAGGTTTGCATACCAGCGCTTTTATTGATTAGATCAACATATTTATGGTAATTAACAAACACACTAGCGTCGCCGCCTTCGCTTTCCGCATTATTGAAAGATTCCATAGACAACATAGATTGTTCTTTGGTTTGCTTCATGATTTTCTTGGCGGTTTTTTTGCTATTGTTTCTGGTGGTATAAACCAAGCAAGCTTCGTCGTTCCAAACTAAAGTGGTAACTTGAGGTTTGTAACGGTAGCTATATTCCGACATTTCGTCATTTTCGGGTTGAGCTTCTTCTTTTTGAGACATGATATGAAGGTCACCGTCTTTTTCATATTCCATATTTGCATTTTTTGCAACTTTTTCTATGAATTTTTTTAAGTTTTCTGCGTTTGAAACTGGGATAACGGCACCAACTGTGAAATCAGATTTTTCGCCATCATTTTCTGTGAAAATGTAAATATTGTCGGTTAGGGAAAGTCCTGATTCTTTTGGTTTTTCGATGGCATCCATGAATTTTACATCATTTTTCACCATTTCTTTTTTCCAAGATTCGAAAGATTTTAATTTTTTGATTTCATCGAAGTCAATTTTTCGTCCAATAGAAAGAGGGTTAATTTTAAAAACAGCGAGTGCTGAATTCGGGATGTACTTGGGTAAATTAGAGTTGCGTGTAAGGAAAAACCAAACGCTAGCACCAACAACCACTGCCGCGGCCGTTATGATTAGGGTGATTTTTTTAGATTTCATTTGATACAAATATGCATGAAAAACGGAATGATTGAAAATATATTTGGCAGAGTAATGTAAAAATAATGGACTGATGAGCAAATATGTTCCATTAGTTTAATTTTTAGCACCTCTTCTTGTGTTAATTCTGTAACATTTTTATTTGCAATTGATTACTATATAATGTATTGCGTGTTTTTGAACTTATCGGCACATCGAAGCCCTATCGGGTGTAATTACCTTTGTGATACAATTAAAATTACAAATCAGTTAAATGAAAAAAAATCTCATCGTTTTATTGCTTACCATTTTCTCAATTGGTAAAGCAATTTCGCAAACCCCAAACTTGGTAGTTGATGCGGGTAGTATGTTTCCTTCAAGTTATTCTGGAATTTATGTTCACAAAGGTTCTTACAACAATCATCCGTATTGGGTAGGGCCAAAATCTACCGACATCATGGCTATTTTCTGGAATTCAATGTACAACCGTTATATTTATTCGAATTCCTCAAGCGATACTAACAATTACCGTTGGGCGAATGCTTATGATAATTGCAGTAGTGCGAATTTGATTCCCAACGCTGGATGGGGACAAATTAAAGTGAATATTTATGGACCATCTATTAAATATAGTAGCGTTGTTTTCAAAGAAACAAGTGGCAATGACGGTGCTTTTGATCAACAAATTACGGTTTCTCACAACAAACTAAAAGGGTATTATTTTGCTGGTAATGTTGGCGATGATTTCGTTTCGGGAAGTAAAGTTACCATTTCAAACCTTGCTGCGGGTTTAACCGCGAAAATGGTGAAAATGGATGATTCTACATTGGTTTTGTCTCTTACAGGCAAAGCAACTAGCCATGATGTTGATACTAACTTTACCGTGGATTTCCTAAATGCGGCACTTGCTGGTGGTGGAACAATTGATAGTACTTTTGGTGTTAATACTAAAATCAAATTGAATTTCATCAATGTTTATACCGTTGGTGCATCTGGTGCTGACTTTACAACCATTAAAGAAGGTTTGAAAGCATTGAATTCAGATGACATATTAAAGATTTTTGAAGGTGTTTACACAGAAGATTCTCTCATGAATGCTTCAAATGCTCAAAACGTTACCATCATGGGTGCTGGTCCGGCAAAAACCATCATTCAAGGTGCTTCTCAGCCTTTTACCAATAACAATGGTGTGTTTAGATTTACATGTTCTGAGGCGAACATTCACAATTTAACCATTCAAAATGGTCACAGAATGAATACCAATGGTATAAATGGAGGTGCTATTTCTTCTTATGGTAAAATTCGTTTGTACAATTGCAGAATCATCAACAACAAAACCACTGGTAAAGCAACTAATGGAGTTTATGGTGGCGCCGTAGCTTGTGTAGACTTAGAAGCATTCAACTGTGAGTTTTCTGGGAATATTGCCGATAACGAACAAAAATCTGGTCAAATTGGCGGTGGTGCTGGTTATATAAACAACAGCATTCTATTAGAAAATTGTACCGTTTCTGGTAACTATTCAAGAACTGATGCAGGTGGATTTATTGCAGGTAACAGTTGGTCTAAATTTATCAATTGCACAATCACAAATAACAAAGCAGAAACTGGTAAAGGTGGTGGAATTAGCACGTATGGTAAAAATATCTATGTAAACTCTATTGTATACGGAAATACTGCTGCTAATGGTAATGATGTTTATGAAGTAAACGGTCACGTTTACGCAATTTATATGACAAAATGTGTTTTGGGAGATGTTACAACAATGACAGGTTACACTCCGAAAATTGAAGGTACTTACAGCAAAGTGGATCCAAAATTGGATACATTAAAATTCAATTGTGCTGACACCAGAACTCACGCTTTGTTGGATGGTTCAGTAGCTCTTGATAGTGGTGTATACGCTGATACAATTCCTGCTTTAGACCAACGTGGTTTCCCAATTTTGGGTTCAAAAGATATTGGAGCTCAAGAATCAATCAACCGTTTGATTTTTAATATGTCGCAAGATACCATTTGCGCTGAATCCAAAGATATCATCACTTTAAGCGGTAGCCCTGCAAATGGTGTATTCCAAGGTGAAGGTGTTTCTGGAAATACTTTCGACGTTTCTAAAGTTAAATCTACTGGCTTTGTGAAAATTACTTACAGTTACAACGCAACTGGTTGTGTTGATCTAGCTACAGTTGATAGCATTTTTGTGAAGGTTTGTTCTCCAAGTTCAGTGAACGAATTGGCACTTCCTGTAAGTGTTTATCCAAACCCTGTTAAGAATCAATTGGTTGTAAAAACGTTGAATAACCAACCAATGACAATTGTTGTAACTTCAGTGTCTGGTTCAGTTATGACAACTCAAATTTCTTCAACTTCATTAACCAATATCGATATGGAGAAATTCCCTGCAGGAATTTATTTCTTGACGATCACTTCTGGCGGTAAAGTAGCCAACCAAAAAATAATCAAACAGTAATTTTTTGATAGTTTAGTTTCTTAGTGTATAGCCCGGACTTGTCCGGGCTATTTTTTTGTTGTAAAATAAAAAATGATTTTATGCAAAAAAAATAACATACGTTTAATGTAAATACGCAAAATAATCCTTGTAAGTTATTGATAAATAAAATAAATTGCGAAACTGCAAAACAATGCGAATAAATAAGTTAACTTTTCATCTGTGTATTTTTCTTTGTTTTAATGTTCCAGGAATTAGTTTTGGAGATAATGGAAAAGTTAATATAGATTCGAATTCTTTCGCTTATAAATTAAAACCTAAAATTACAGGTACAATTAATTTTGGGATTTGGTACAATCAAAAAGGTGGAACAGCACCCAATGCAACTGCAATTCAAAAATTAGATTGGTTTATTCAAGGACAACCAACCATTACAATTGTGAATATGAGTTTTCCATTTTCTGGAATCTATTCGAACAATGATTTCAATTATTCCCAACCATTTAATCAATATGGATTGTCGCCAAGCTATAAATGGGTAACGGCACATGTGGGATATAGAAATTTAGCATTTGGAAGCTATACTCTTTCAGGGGCTACTTTTTTGGGTGGCGGGGTAGAGTTAAATCCGGGGAAATTCAGATTTGCCGCATTTTACGGTCGTTTCAATCGTGCAATTGAAGAAGATACAAATCTGATAAAGAATATGGGTGTTACAATTATTCCGGCATACAAGCGTGTGGGTTATGGTGTTAAAATTGGGGTTGGAACAGATGTTAATTTCTTTGATATTACTGTAATTAAAATTCAAGACGATACTGCCTCGATTAAACGTCCAACCATTAATTTGATATCCCCATCAGATAATTTATTGATTGGAGCGATTAATAAGTTTAAAATTGGCAAATATTTTAAATGGGAATCAGAAGCGGCCTTATCGGTTTACACGGAAGACCAGCAAGTAAAAGGAAATGAATTGCAAAATATTGTTCCTCAGTTTGCAAAGCCTTTGATTGCTTTAAATTTGAGTACAACTATAAATCCTGCATACAAATTTCAGTTTGGATTTGGTTCAAAGTACATAGATTTGTCGGCGCAATACGAGTTTATTGGTCCTAATTATCGCTCTTTAGGAATGTATTATATTCAAAATGACATTCAACGATATACATTGAATCCGGCAATCAGGCTATGGGGTGGCCGTATCAATTTGAATGGTTCATATGGAGTGCAACAAGACAATTTAAGTAAACAAAAGTTGGCCACAACCTATAGGCAGGTACAATCATTAAATTTGTCGTTTTCACCAATCAGTCGTCTAAATTTACAGGCTAATTATTCTAATTTTGGGACTACGCAAAATTCGGGTAAAATTCAATTAAACGACAGTATCAGAATTAGTCAAATTAATTCCTCTTACGGTACAACAGTTTCTTTTTTAATTCCTGGTAAACGAATTTCCTCAAATTTCACAATAAACTTATCGAAACAAGGAGTGAATGATTTGAATGTGTTGACACAAAAGTTCAGTGAATCAGATGTATTGTTAACAACCGTTAATTATGGCATGAATATTACAAAATTAAAATTGAATATGAATACCGGATTTGTGCGTGCCGCAATTATAACATACGCAGGCGAAGTAGTGAATATGGGTCCTTCTATTTCCGTATCAACATCCCTCAAAAACAATAAAGTCAGGATAAATTTAGGTTCAACTTATCAATCTCGAAGTATTAACGGAATTTCTGATGGCAGTATTTTAACCATCAGTTCGGGTATGAACGTAACATTATATAAAAAACAACAATTTGGAATAAGATACCAATACACCTTGAATACAACCAACACAACTTCAATATACTATCTAACTCAAAATAGATTGGGAATTACTTATGGCTATTCGTTTTAAACAATTTTTGTTCTTTTTATTATTGGGGATTTCGGGCTCTTTAAAATCTCAAGATGTAAGCATCACCATTACCCCGATTCCGCCATTTAGTCCAATGTTGAAATTTTACACTGAACTAACACCCAATCGACTTCAAATTACAATTCGAAACAACACGAATCAACTCCTAGATTTGAAGTTTTCGGCTCGTATAACATCAAACAATGGTATTGATATATACTCTAATCCCAATTATGTGCCTCCTATACCTTTTACATTAAATCCGTTGGAGACACATTTAATGACGGAAGATGAAATGTCAAAAATTTTGGATAAATCATCTGTACAAGTTTCTGGGTTTGATATTTTACAAATCATCAATTCAGGAGGTTTGCCAGAGGGAACTTACCGGATTTGCATGACTGCTTATGATTACAACTCTTCTGGACAAACGTCTCCTAAAAGTGATCCGGCTGGGTCCTGCAGTTCTCCGGTCGTAATTCAGTATATAGATCCACCGATGATTTCATCCATAAATGGTTACGGGGGATGTGGTAACCAAATTCCAAATGCATTTTTAACCAATACACTCACAATTAATTGGCTGCCTCCAGGGATGCTGATGCAACAAGGATTAATGGTTGCTCCTAAATATAAATTGTTTATTCATGAAGTTGCAACAAATAGAAGAGCCGATGATCAAATTTTTAGTGATCCCAATCCATTTTTGGAAAAAGAAATAACGCCCAATTTTGCTACATCAACCGTATTGAATGTTGCTTCTGAAGGATTTCGTCCGGGAGTTCAATATATCTTTAGGCTTCAAATTACGGATGAGAATGAAAATGTTATTTTCAGAAATAATGGGTATAGTGCTTCCTGTACATTTATTCTTTTAGATAATCAGCATAACGCTGGCGGTAATTCCGGGAATCCTGAAAACACCAGTTTTTCTTCTCGGATTTTGTATCCTGTTGCTGAAGATACAATTCCTTTTCAAAATTACCCAATCATGGCCTCTATAGGTTCTGCAAATTCAAATGTTGAAAGAATCAAAGTATTGGGCACATGTAATGAGCCAAATGTAAATTGGCAATATATTTCAGATACGGTTTTTTATCAATCTCCGAGACCATTTTTGGCAACAAATGAGTATCGGGTGATGTTCAAAACATTCAATCGTTGGGCATGGTATCGCGGTGAGCAATTCGAATCAAAAGCAACAAGTTTTGTGAGGTTAAGATCTCAAGCAAGCGAACAAGTTGTTGTTGCTTCTTCAAATATGGTATTTGGGATGGGTAGGCCAGGACTAATTAAAAAAACTCAATTAGATAGTACCCAGAAGAAATTTAGGATTGATTATATCCCGATGCGTCGGCCTTCAAAAATTTTACCAGATTCAATGGCTGCAATTTCGCGTATTTCTGGATTTGATGAATCTGATAAATTAATGATTCGTGAAAAGCTGTTTATTGAAATAGATAAAGACAATCAGTTTTTACAGCCAAAAAGGGTTGCATGGGTGGACATGAATTTCGATTATTTCATTCAAAATCCTAACATGAATCAAATAATTGAAGACCTTTTTACTGCTAAATCCATCGATATCAATATTCCCAATAATGAACATTATTTTGCTAGAATTGGGTATTTGTCTGATCCAACTGACACAAATTCAGCTCCATACATTTATAGTCCTGAATTTCATTTGAATGAACCTGCTGACGGTTGTTTGTTTACCCACTACGATGGCATGAGAGTGGGCGCAAGGGTTTGCATTGGTCTTTTCACGATGAAAATCAAGCAATTAAGCACAAATACAGAACCCTACAATGGGGTAGGAGCGATAAAAGTCCCGTTTCTTGATCATTCAATTTTGGTAGATTTCAAGGACTTAGTGGTTTCATCAAGTGGGTATGTATTGTTCGGAACAGCTCAAGCGAGGCAGGGCGATCATACCAGAAGTTTAGTTCCTCAAAATTTGACTGCCGCTGCTGCCAGAACAATGCTACAAAATGATTCTAATCGTGATAAAATTTTCCGAAGTTCCCGTCAAAATACAGACGATACAGCCGGTTCTACATTGCCTTATTTGGTAACATCCTGGCAGCATTTGTCCTCCTTTTATATTTGGAAGTTGGTTTTTCATACCAATCGTGTAGAAATGTTTGCTGGTATTAGTTTACAGCTAACCGGCACACAAAGTGGTGCTTTGGATTTTGTTTCATTTGATAATGCATTGATGCCAAGCTGTTCCAATATGGGATTAATGAGGTTTGAATTGGTTTCGCAAAATAAACTAGTGTTGCCTGGTTTGGGACATATTCAAGTGAAGCGGGACTTGAATAATAGGAATCCATATATTCGATTTGATTGTAATTCAGGAATTAGTGACGGAATGATTTATGCGGATTTGGTTCCTGATCCAAGAATGATGAAATTGGCAACCCCTGGTCCCAATGGAGATACCATTATTACTCCTATAGAATTTGCTGTTGATCGAAATAGAAACATGGTTTTTGAGGCAAGTTTACCAAATTTTATTGTGGCTGATTTGGATGATTTTGTGTTCCAAAGTTGTAGTTTGGTTGTTGATCAATCCACTACAATCAATCTTTCGAGAATGACAAACGGTCCAAATGCTAGACCGGTAACTTGGACAGGCAGACAGGCAAATGATTTGCGGGTTGCTTTACCTATTTGGTTCGGTGGTGGGGGCACAAGGCGGGTTGGTTTTTCACCACCAAACGATAACCGTATAATTGTGAATATCTCAACCTTAGACTTAGATGGTGATGCGCCAAGTTTTGAAATATTAAAAACAAATTTAAAATCAATAAGTGATGGCAGAAAGTGGGGTACTTTTGATTTTGCAATAGACACATTTAAACTATCCATGAATCGCGGTGTTTTGTCGGGTAGTTATTTATCTGGACGATTAAAAACGCCAATTAGTAATGATACGCTAAAAACTAAATACAAGTTATCAATATCTCAGAGTGGAAACCAAACTCGGATTGCAGGAAGTGTGAATTTGGGAAATGGTTTAAAATTTGACCCTCTTTATGGTGCATCAATGAGTATTTCCCCTACAAGTTCCATGAGGCTGGAGTTGGTAAACGGGAATATAGATGTATCCTTGAATTTGAATGGATCAATGTCGATTGAAGCTGGAAAAACAGCGAATAATCCACCTAAAATTGCGCTAGGAATTAATTTCCAAGATATGAGTATTAAGAACTCCACGAACAACGCATTTGCTATTGGAACCATTCAATTTTCACAAGCCTCTGCATTTGGATATGGATTTAATCAAATGAGCGACAGAGATGGCAGTGGATTTGAATTAGTAACCAGGAATATCCCAAGTGGGAGTGGTGGGAATTCTGAAACGGAATATTTACTCAAAATGACCGGATCATTGGGTTTTCCGGGCTTCGATTTTGGTAAAGTGGGTGGCACAGCCTTGGTTGGATTTAAACAAACAACTACGGGAGATTTTACTTCAATTCCACCAGAATTGTCAGGATTTAATGTTGATGCAAATATTGGTCCTGTAAAATTAAGTGGATCAATTATTTCATATGAAAATGATTCAAATTGGGGTACTGGATTTAATGGTCAAGTAGATTGTCAATTTGCATTATGCTCTGGAAAAATTGGAATCAAAACAAACCTCCGTTTGGGTAACATTCCGTTGGGCGCGAATAAAAGAAATTATTGGTATGCATCCGGTGAACTTACTTTACCAGTGCCGATTCAAATTGTGCCTAGTATTGCTCAAGTCAATGGTTTAATGATAGGATTGGGTAGCAATATTTTATTTGAAAATCAACAATATAAAGTTAATAAATCGCGTGAAGAAAATAGGTTATTTAGAGGAGGGTTAGAACTAACCTCAGTAACACCTGGTCAATTTAAAGCGAAAGGTATACTTTCTGCTAATATGAGTGCTGGTTGGGGCATCAATTCATTAGGATTTGATGCGGATTTGGCATTATTGGGTTCAGGATATCATGGTTCAGCAAGCAGTGATTATGAATTCAGTGCAAGAGGTAATTTTACGATTGATATTACAAATTCAAGGATTCATGCACGTGCAACAGCATATATTAATGCTTACGGATTAATTGTGGGTGCTGCTAAGAAAAACAGCAATGAAATTGGTGAATTGGATCTACTTTTTGCTTCAAATGATTGGCATATTCACATAGGAAAACCATCTCAGCCGTTATCTGTAAAAGTTTTAGGCGTGAATTTTGCGTCTTATTTTATGTTGGGAAATGGAATGGAACCTCCAGTATATTCAAACAAATTACTTCAAGCTTTAAACGGACAATTGCCCATGCAGCCGGTGAATGTTGGAAGTATGGGAATGGGCATTGCTCACGGAGCAAATTTTGATGTGAGTACCGGAGATAAAAAATTTCTAATGTTTTATGGTTCTTTTGCCATGGGTGCTGGCTACAATATAGCGTTGATTCATTATGACAGAGGTTGCAACAATTCCAATAACATTGGATTGAATGGCTGGTATGCAACCGGAGATGTTTATGCCTATTTAGATGGTAAAATTGGAATGTATGTTGATGTTTTCTGTTATGAAGGAAATTTAACATTAGCTGAGTTAAGATGCGGAGCAATTTTAATGGCAGGTACACCAAATCCAACTTGGATTTCAGGGAAGGTTGCAGGAAAGTATAGTGTTTTAGGTGGCTTGGTTAAAGGTAAATTTAATTTCGAATTTACAGTTGGTGATGTTTGTACACCACCTCCTCCAATTATGGAATCACCGATTGCCAATGTTCAACTTATCGAAGATATTGGTCCAGCGCACAATTCAACCAATATGTCGCTATCGACAAAACCTTATTGGGCGCATAGATTTAAAAATAATTATGTGATGACAGTAGAAGTTCCTGAGCCAGGTAAATCAACCACCAAAATCAGAACCTTTAGGGTTAAACGATCCATTTCTTTTGGGAAGTTGAATTCAAATAATGTGTTGGTTCCTACACAGTATTCTATCAATGAAAATTCGGATGATGATTTTACTCAAGGTTCAATATCATTGAATCAAGGATATCTTGATGCAAATACCAAATATAGATTGAAAGTAACGGCATGGTTTGAAGAAAAAATCAACAATTTATGGGTGAATGCAGTTAAAACAAATGGTAATAGAGTTATAGAAGAAAAAACCATAGAATTTACAACTGTTAAAATTGCGGTTGTTGAACCTTATATGTTGAGAAATCAATTTCCCCAGAATAATAGAATGTTTGTTTATGGCACAGATATTTCAGCAGGATTTTGGTTTCAGAATAGAATTGGAGGATTGTTTAGCCCTAGAGCTAAAGCCATGAAAAATTCAGTGTATAATGCAGTATTGGAGTTCCCTCAAGATATGAATGTAAAGTATCTCATGAAGTTTACAGACTTAAATTCTGGTGAAGTAGCCTACACTCCTTTGAATACGCCAGCGGGCACTGATAATGTTACATTCAATACCAGGAGACTTAGCACCGGGAAATTATTTAAAGTAAATATATTAAGGGTATTACAAAACAATGATTTTTATTCAGCTTTTTCAACCCCTAATGGGTCTTTGAGATTTTTTTCAAGTAATACGGTCAATACACAATTGCAAAACTCACTTACTATCCCTCAAAATATTGCCGGAAATTCTTACAATGAAAGTATACTTTCAATGAATGGTGATAGTAATTCTATTGAGATATCACGTTATAGAAAGAGTAACCAAAGTCAACAAAACAACGGAAATGGAATTGAACAATTGATTCAAGGATTAACAAATTCATTTGAAGATGAAATGTATACTACTTATTTTGGTACAAGTAAATTTACAAGTTTCGAAGATAAGTGTAGGGCTGCTTTTGTAAATAATCAATCGCATTTTAATTTGGTTACTTCTGCAGGCTTTTTCACAGCTGGATTAACAACTGAACCATTTGATATGTACGATGTTGGATTGGATCAGAGTAATGTTCCCCAAAATTTCAGGGCTTTTAAAATTATTCCAACATCACAGAATCAGTTTTTCATGCAAACAAGAGATTTTTACTTGAAAGTGAATGAATTGATTAAATTGAATAAAATACCTTATGCAGAAATTTCAAATTTAGATTTTTACAATGAAAACACTCAATTGTTTGATACGTTGAAATCTTCCATGTTTATTGAAGAAATTGTGCCATTTAACGATTACTCCATAGCAAATGGAACAGGTGATAATGTGCCGAGTTGGTTACAAGAGCAATCAAAAAACTCATTTGCGTTTATTATTAATCCAAATAAGAAAAAATTTGTTTCGATCATTGAACAAGTGAATAAGATTAAAAATGTAGTTACCCGAGTGTTGGCCAACGAATATTCAAGTGAAGGTCCAAGTAGTTTGATGGGAATTGAAAGATTGAACACAACAAATACCGGTCAAGTATACAGAAATGGTAACATTTCTAATATCAAATATCCATATTGGCCCGAAAATCTGGATAGATATCGGACACAACTATCCAATATTTCTTTAATTTCACCAACCACTCAATTTCAAGCAGGAGGAGAAAATTGGATGCTTTGGATTCATCGTTCTGAAAAGATTCAAAATCAAATATTCCCAACTTTGAATATCCGTCCGAATATACATCCCCCCAATATCCAAAATGAACCTTTTTACATATACGAGGCCTTTACACTTCCAATTCGCTAAATCATGAAAAGTTTGAAGTTTTTATTTTTTGGTATTTTAGTTACATTTTGCTTAAAATCCAAAGCGCAGGAGATTGACAGTTTTTCGCCAGTTGTTAGATTTAAGTATTTGGGTGAAAATAAAGTAAAAATGAGATTGGTGTCAAAGAACTTTTTTGAAATGAGGGCCTTGGCTACTTCTGGGCTAAGGATTACTTACTCTCAGATTTTAACAAAGGATGGGAATTCCATTAAAAATGAAAAAGAAATCATCATTGATACTCCCCAGAGAAAACAATGGGAAATTGCAAAAAATGACAAACAAGTGGCAGCTATGGCTGCTGCATTGTTTTCAAAATTTAAGGGTGAGCAAACGGATGAATTTTTATCTTTAAGAGAAAGGGTTAATTTTCAAAATAACTTACATTTATTTGGTACAACCGCATCATCTTTTTCTTGGAATGCGGCAAAATTATCTAATCACGGCGTTGAATTAGAAATGGAAGAAGGTTCTGTATATAGAATTTCTATTCGATTGTTACGTGACAATAAGTTTTGTCCTAATAATACGCTCACAATTTATTATACGGTTAGAGCAGATACAATTGAAAAACTTCCATTAGATTTTACTCCTGGTGATTTGGTTGTGTATTTAAAGTGGCCCAAAATTGATGATTTGTTTGCGTTTGATATAGAAAGGAAAAACAATTTGAATAGTTGGATGAAGATCAATGATAATCCAATTTTACCATCAGGATTAAACGATTCATTACCCTCATTTTTTCATATTGCACCTGATTCAACTAAAGTGAATTATTCCAAATTTTCTTATCGTGTATGGGGCTATGATGTTTTTGGAAACAAGCAAATGGTAACCAATGAATTGACTGGAGTATTTAGCAAAGATTTAACTCCGCCACCTGCTGTTTCAGGTTTGAATTTTAAAAGTAATTCTCAACATCAAATTTTATTAAATTGGAATATCAAAGTAGTTCCAGATTTGAAAAAAATGAAAATTTATTATGGGAATTCCAATAGGGGTCCGTTTCGATTAATCAAAGAATTATCTCAAAATGCAACACAATTTCAGCACGATTCTGCAAGTAATTATTTAGAAAACTATTACGTAGTTTCAACGGTAGACACAGCCAATAATGAAGCAGCCGCATTACCATTTAATGCTATTACATATGATACCATAGCGCCTCCACCTCAGGCAATTTTAGAAGGGAAAATTACCCCCAATGGTACGGTATATGTATCTTGGTTGAAATCCCAAGAACAAGATGTAGTGGGCTACAGATTATTTAGGTCATTTGGGAAAGAGAATAAATTTACCCCAATATTGGGCTATAACATTAAAGATACTTTCTGCATAGATACAGTACCCATAAAAAATATTTTAGGGAACGCCTTTTATGCTGTAAAACCAATTGATAGCCGTGGGAATTTGGCGCAAAAAATAATTCCTTTTAAAATCATCGTTCCTGATGTAATTCCTCCAATGTCACCAATGATTTCAGATATAGTGCCATTGACTTCCGGTGGGGTAAAACTGTTTGTGAAATTTCAAATAGAAGATACAAAGTTGCTTGCCTATAGAAAAAGGGAAATCGTCAATAGAGAGACAAAAGAATGGGGTTCTTGGATCCAAATTAAAAGTTCTTCGGAATTTATGGATACAACTGCTGATTTTGATCGAATTTATGAATATCAATTAAAAGCAATTGATTCATCAGGAAACGCTTCTAATGAATCCAATATTTTGGGCCAAAAAACGTACAAGAAGAAAATTGAAATTGAAAAAATTCAATTTACAGCCACAGAATTTGGGCGCAACAGTGTGAAAATATCATGGACCGCTCCCAAAGATAATAGAATTGCTAAAATTGAAATCTATCGTGCAGTAAAAGGACAATCTGAGCTTTTTATTCAATCTATTGATGTCAATGATTTGGTATTTATAGATGTTAATGCACCCCACTACCAAACTTCAATATATACATTTAAATTTATCTCAAATGATGGAATGTACATCACTCATCCAATTAAAATGGAAGTAACTTTGAAGAATTAAATTTTTACGGTTATTCAATAAACTTTCTTTGCTAATTATTAAAATACCCAAAATTTGGTAGCGTTTGTTTTGGGGGTATCTCTAAATTTACCCTTGAAATGAGGCGACAAATTAACGTTTTTAATGCAAATAAATGGTTGAAAACCATGTTTGGTGTTCTCTGTATTTGCTTGCTTAATACCCAATGCGTTGTTGGTAAATACGATAGGGAAGTTTCCTCGCCCAATGTTGAAATTCAAGATGTCGCTGTAAATACCAAAAATCGATTTGTTGATCTGGTAATCAAAGAACAGAAAGTCACCGGATATTCTTCCGGAAGTTCTGGCGCATTCAATTTTTCACTCGACAAATTAAAAAGAGATGCCATTTCCGATGCCATTATTAAATCTGAAGCCGATGTGATTGTGGCTCCTTTCTATGTGGTAAAAACTGAAAACAACATGGTTTATGTAGAAGTTCGAGGATTTCCCGCAAACTATAAAAAATTAAATCAATAACATTATGAAACATACACTTAAAATTGTCATGGGTGCTTTGGTGATCTTATCAACCAGCTGCGCTGCCCCTGTGAAAAAATTCAGTTCTAGTCCTTATGTCGACATCCAAGAACCCAATATTCGCGTAACGCCAATGATTGCCGATATGGAAGTTTCTGAGAAAAAGATTTCGGGTTCGGCCATCATGGGGTTCAAAGAAGGTACTGTGCCTCCATTGGAAAATTGCAAATTATCGGCCATTGGGAATGCCTTAATTGAAAATAAAGCAGATGTTCTAGTTGAGCCATTTTACGTGGTTGAGCAAACTTCAACTTCTATTTCTGTGAAAGTTACTGGTTACCCAGCTGTTTACAAAAGTTTTAATCCTAAAAAATAACCCATCATGAAATTTAAATCTCTAATTTATATCGCCAGCTTGTCGGTTATATTGTTTAGCTGCGCTCCTAAAATGAATAAATTTACTTCGAGTCCTTATATTGATATTGAAGAACCTGAAATTCAAGGTTATCCTTTGATGGCAGATTTGAGTATTTCTAAGGAAAAAGTAAAGGGATCAGCTACGATGGGATTCTCAAGTGGCATTGGTGCTCCAATTGAAGAATGTAAAAAAAGTGCCATTGGAAATGCACTTATTGCCAGTGAGGCTGATGTTCTTATTGAACCATTTTATATCATTGAAACCACAGAATCTTCCGTAACAGTTCAAGTTACCGGTTTCCCAGCAAAGTACAAAAATTTTAGAAAAGACACTGAAAGAATGGCCGAAATCAATGCGGTTTCAGTGAATCAAACCTCAGTTTTTGGACCTGTTGTGGGGCCTAATCAACCTGTAAAACAAGCACCTGTGAAAAGAAATGACCCTGTTGCTCCAGCTCAAGGCAATTCTGGCTCAAGCGCAGTTTTGGGGGTATTAGGTGTAGTAGTAGGGGTGCCTCTACTCATACTTTCTTTAGTTGGTCTTTTGAGCGAATAATTCACTCAATCTTTAAATCGCGTAAATTCCAATAAAGTGTAAAATAATTTTGTTTTACCTTTGATGTATGATGACGCGAGATGTAGAAACCTATTTTCTTGAGGGATGTGGACGTTGCAAACTTGGGGGCACCCCTGAATGCAAAGTCCATACCTGGGAAGAACCACTTAAAATCTTCAGGCAAATCGTTCTAGATTGTGGATTGACGGAGGAATGTAAATGGGGGATGCCATGTTACACCGTAAATGGCAAAAATGTGTTGCTGATTTCCGCGTTTAAAGAATATTGCAGTTTGAACTTTTTTAAAGGTTCTTTGCTTTCTGATGAGTTGGGATTGCTATCTAAGGCCGGTGAAAATAGTGAGGCTTCTCGGATGTTAAAAACTACTACAGCTGAGCATTTATTCATGCATGTAGATGCCATAAAATCCATCATTTTTGAGGCTGTGGAAGTTGAAAAAGCGGGATTGAAAACAATTGCAAAACCCGTTGAACAATATCCAATGCCTGAAGAATTTGAAGCTTTTTTAAATCAAGACCAAAAACTAAAATCAGCCTATCAGAATTTAACCCCGGGCCGACAAAAATCATATTTGATGCATTTTAACAGTGCAAAGCAATCACAAACCCGTATTTCCAGAATTGAGAAATGCATCCCTGGAATTTTGGCGGGTAAGGGTTGGAATGAACGTTAAATCAATGCATCGGTCTCTTTTTGATCATGCCACCTTTGGTATCTTTGATTGAATTTTGAACCACAAATGCATTGGGATCAATTTTGTCGATTTCCAACATGAGTTTTGTGGTTTCTAATCGTGTGACTACACAAAACAATACATTCCTAGATTCATTATAGGCCCCGCGGTTTCCGTATCCATGATCGGAATTCAACACGGTTACTCCACGCCCAAGTGTTTGAGTAATTTGATGTTTGATGGTTTCTGATTCTTCCGATACAATAAATACACCAATGTACTCCTCAATTCCATTTACAATAAAATCTACAGTTTTTGAAGCAGAAATGTAGGTAAGCATTGAATACATGGCTGTTTCTATGTTTGTTACGAATATGGCGAAGCCAAAAATTCCAATATTAAGGATAGTGATAAAGTCGCCAACGGTTAATGTGCTTTTTCTGCTCACAGTGATGGCTAAAACTTCTGTTCCATCGATAACGGCGCCCCCACGAATGGTGAGACCAATTCCTGCACCAAGAAAAAATCCCCCGAAAATAGAAATTAATAGCTTATCGTTGGTAACGCATCTCATTTCAATAAAATGAACGGCAATGGCGAGTGCAACGATGGCAAGGGTGCTTTTTACTGCAAACTCTTTTGAAATTTGCTTGGCGCCAATTAAAATAAAGGGTAGGTTAATTAGAACGATAAAAGAAGATAGGTCTAAGTTGGTTAAAATGTGCAACAATAGCGAGATTCCCATGGCGCCGCCATCCAGGAAATCATTGGGAAAAAGAAAACTCTTCAATCCAATTGTTGCAGAGGCAATGCCTGCAAATATGAAAAATATGTCTTTCGCGTTCCTCGATTTTTTTAATCTTGATATGTAAGCTAAATCCATCATGATTGTTTAGAATTTCTTTATTTTAAGCATAATATACGCAAAAATTGTCAATTTATCAAATAAATTAGGCACTTTCGATAAGAAATACTTCCTTTGTGTGATCAGCCAATACGAATATTTTCAGGGTAAATGACACAGAGAGAGAGAATTGCAAAAATGTTGTATACAACCGTTTATCCGTTGTATGTTGCAAAGGTTTTAAAGAAAAACCGCACAGAGACTGAATTGATAGAGGTGATTCAATGGTTGACTGGATATTCGGAAAGTGAACTTTTTGAGTTCTCACAAACTTCCATCACGTTTGAAGCTTTTTTTGAAAAAGCTAAATTGAACGATAATGCTCATTTAATAACCGGTACAATTTGTGGATACAAGGTTCAAGAAATTGAAGATCCTTTGATTCAAAAGGTGAGGATGTTAGACAAGCTTGTAGATGAATTGGCAAAGGGAAAAGCAGTAGAAAAAATTAAAAGAAGTTGAATTATTTCATTCTTTCAATTTCGAAGAAATTGTTGGAATAACCATTGCCTATTATGCACAAAATGCGGTAGCTACGGTTATTGGTTTCGTCAACCAAATAAATTTCTTGGGAACTTCCATGAAATGGAAAATCTGCACCAGATTGCCAGTACGAAAATGTAGTATTTAACGTGTTGCTTTGACGTAAATATGCGGATATATAAGCAGATGAACCGCTTGTTCCTGAGGTTGTGGTGATGTAAAGATTTCTCGAAGTACCCGAATAGGTGATACTTCCAGATGCTGTTTTTAAAACCAAAGATCGATTGCCAGAGGTTGTCATTTGTACAATGATATTGTCGAGTTGAACATTAACACCAGCATTTGCATACGTTTTAATGGAATTAAGAGCACTCAACCATTGACTTCCGTTGTATACATACATACTATTTGCAGTTGTATTGAACACTTGCAAACCTGCTGCGGGAGCAGAAATGGCCAACATTTGTGTATTGGTCATTCTTGGAAATAAAACACCTTTGGTGGTAGAATTGACTTCCAACTGGGCTGAACTAGCAGGGGCGCTTGTTCCCAAGCCAATTTGCGCGTTCAAGGCAACAGTCAACATCCCCCAAAATAAAAAAAACAATTTTATCATAGCAGCTGTTCGATTTCTAGGTAATTGTTAACAAAACTATTGCCAATATTACAGGTGAGTTTATAAGCTTTTCCATTGGTTTCATCCATGATGTAGATGATTTGTTGGCAGCCGTGATAGGTAAAGTCTAGACCTGGAGCCCAATAAGCGTAGGTTGTAGAAAACGTTTCGGATTGACGTATACGTCCGCTGTTTGTAATTGAAGATACACCACTAGAGCCAGCAGTTCCCAGATAATAATTGTTGATTGAACTTCCAGACAGAGCAATGCTTCCACTCACTGTGGCAATTTGCAACGATACGTTTCCAGTGCTCGGAATGCGAATTCGGATATTGTTGAGTTCCACAACATCGCCTTTATTGACAAACTGTCCTATATAAAGTTTTTCCGACATCCAAGCGGTTCCACTATATGTGTATAAACAGTTTTTAGTGGTGTTAAATACTTGTAAACCGGCAGTTGGTGAAGAAATAGCCAGCATTTGGGTGTTTGTCATTCTTGGAACTAGAACGCCTTTTGAGGTTGAAACAACATCTAATTTGGCGCTGCTATTTGGTGTATTTGTTCCAATTCCAACTTGAGCGAAAAGGCCATTTACAAAGATCAAAAGACAAATTAATAATGCGTTTTTCATCCTATTTTACTTGATTCTTTTGATGGATATAAAATTGCCTTTGAAACTATTGCCCAATATAAAAACAATGCTGTAAGCTCTTGAATTGGTTTCATCCATAAATTGGATGAGTTGACATGATCCATGCTGCCCAAAATTCAAACCCGGTTCAAACGTGGTGAAAGTAGTGGAAAAGGTATTCGATTGTCTCACCCACGAGGTGAAATTTGCAACTGCACCCCCGGCCGAAATTGGACTTGCAGTGAAAATATTGGTACTACTTCCCGAAAGTGCGATACTTCCAGAAGTGGTGGCAATTTGCAACGATCGTTCCGATGTATTGGTAGATAGTTGTACTTTGATATTGTCGAGTTGCACCGCAACTCCATCATCCACAATGGCCGAGATTTTGTCTTCCAACATGTTCCATGAAGCACCATTGTAAATAAAGAGTGCCGTTGCATCGGTGTTGTAAACAATCAATCCCGTTGCTGGAGACGCAATGGCATTCATTTGTGAATTGGTTAATTTAGGATATAGAAAGCCTTTGGAGGTAGAAGCAACGTCAAGCAAACTGGAGGCGTTTGGGGAAGAAGTGTTTATACCAACTTGTGCTTGAACATTCAACGCAAAGTATGAAAGAAAAAAAAGTAAAAAAGTTCGCATTAACAGAAATTCAGAAATGCAAAATTAATGTATCTTAATGAATTCACCAAAGCGTGAAATGTCTGATAGTAGAGGTGTGTATTATCGAATCAAGCAAATAATTACCCATTTTTCTGGTATACCCTCAAAATAGTAAATTTTGTCACCGTATTTATCTTTTGTTCGAATGGTTTGCCCATCGATATAGTAAAGTTTGTCGCCGTATTTATCTTTGGTGCGAATAGTTTGTCCATCAAAAAAGTAAAGCTTTTCGCCGTATTTGTCTTTTGATCTAACCGTTTGACCGTCGATATAATAAATTTTGTCACCGTATTTGTCCTTAACCCTCACCGTTTGACCATCAAAATAATAGAGTTTTTCTCCATATTTGTCTTTTGTTCTCAATGTTTCTCCATCGATATAAACAATTTTATCTCCGTATTTGTCTTTTGAACGGACAGATTGAGCGTAAGTATTTAAACAAAAAAATAAGCTGGCGAGCACAATAATCGAATTCTTCATGGGTTCTATAGTTTTTATGCAATATAACCCAGAATTCTATCAATTGAATGTTGAATATTGGTAAGTGAAAATATATCTTTGGGAATTGATGTGATTTTGAGAATAATTTAAAAATGAATCAATTGATTAACTTAAAATAAAAGATGAAATCTCACGAAATTCAAATTTTGGAAACTGTTTTAGTGGTAATAGGTTATGCAGTAGTGCATTACATCACCAAGATATTTGTAAACAACACGCTCAAACAAACACACTTGCAACGAGGTCGTAGGAAAATGATCATCAAAGCTGTTCACTTATTGTCGTTTATAACGGCAATTGTTTTGTTTGCGGCAATATGGGGACTCAAGCAGAATGAAATTGCAGTTTTTGTAGGAACAATTTTAACGGCATTGGGTATTGCATTTTTTGCACAATGGTCGTTGCTTTCGAATGTGACATCTAGCTTGTTGCTATTCTTTAATCATCCGGTGAAAATTGGAGATACCATAAAAGTGCTCGACAAAGATTACGTAGCAGAAGGGGAAGTTATAGACTTGACATATTTTTATGTTTTATTAAGAACGGAGGATGGGAAAATCATTACAATTCCGAATTCTCATTTGTTCCAAAAATCGGTGTCAGTACAGAGTAAAAAGGAGGGAACAGAGAAATAAATGATAAATGTTTGTAGAGATAATTCATCAAATTATTTCTTTTCAATTAACTGTTGAAAAGTACCATTCTTTGTTTCAATCTTTAACACATAAATGCCTGAAATGTAATTAGATAAATTCAAATTGTATTTATTGGTATTTAATTCAAATTTAGAAATAAGATGTCCTGAAATATCATAGATTAAAATATTTGAAATGATATCTATTTCAGACAAGATATTCAAATTAGAATTAGTAGGATTAGGATATAAATTTATTGAATTGTTGTTTGTTTTTTTGATGCTATTTGTTTGTGTAGATTTATCATGCAAACAAATTCCAAATGTGCCATCATTTTGAGAGCTTCTAGATATTCTGGCATAGTACAATGTATTTGGTGTTGCATTTTCTAAGAATCCATCGGGCATTTTGGAATTAACAACATCATCAATACAACCAATTTCTACTAGATTACTGCAAGTTCCGGAGTAAATACTGATAACGGCATCTGACATAAATCCACTAAATGTTTGAAAAGTAACATTCCCACTTGCTGGAGTTGTAAATTTGAACCAAACATCATTGGTGGCATTGGTTTCACAAGATGGGGGAGCAACAGAAGCAGTTTGGGATGCCCCTGAGTTAGTGAATATATCAATTTTACAGGTAGAATTTACATTAAGGGTTATTGCTTCACAGGGTTCGTTATTGTTAGTTTGAATTTTAATTCTTTCTGTATTCGATGTATCCGATTTTTTAGACAAGCAAGTTAAGTTTGAACTTATTATGCAAAAGATTGAATCCTGGTCTTTGAATGAATTATTTGAATATGAATTTGTATTGGTCCCAACTTTAATGCCATTGATATACCATTGATAAGTTGGAGCATTTCCCAAATTTGTGCCAGAAGCTATAAAGCTAGCATTGCTAGATTCCAAGAAGTAATTATTAGGATAAGAGCCTGTAATTGACGCTTTGGGTGTCAATTTGGGTTCCACCGATAATTGAAGCTCAACGATAGAATCACAATCATTTTGTCTTGATATTGTATCAAAATAACTCCCGGAAAGTCCTATCGATTTTCCACTGAATTGAACAGAACTTCCTTCACAAATAGTCATTGAAATCTTGTTTTTTGCAGGAGTACAATAATTTGATTCTGTAGATCCAATATCTCGAACGCCAAAAATAGGGCCATTTTGTGCGGAATCTAAATCTAGTTTTTGACCCGTATTTATTGCAATACTTCCTGAATCAGGAAATATTGAATAGGTATTTCTGCTGTTTAATTTTAAGCTTCCCAATTTAAGTTCAGAATTTCCTTTTTGAAATAAATCAGTATTTGAACCAAAGTTGCCAAATGAAACGAAATGCGTTTTTAATACATCAAAAATATTGTATCCATAACAATCAAATTGACGGGAAAATCCACCTGTCATAAATTGTGTATTGTTGTAATTGCTGTTGCCATAATTTCCAAGATAAATACTTGAATAAGAATAATGACGCACAACAGAGGTGGAAACATTATTTGAAGCAGTAGACTTTAAATAAGCAGCACTTCCGTCTTGCAAGCAATAATTTTTATAAATAGTTGATTTTCTTGTGTAAAGTCTACATTCAGAGGTTGAAAATAAATAGAAACACCCACCATTTCCCACAGATTTATTGTTGTAAAAAGTTGACGTAGTACAATCGATTTTTGATTTTGCAGCATAAGTTGAAAGAACGGAAAACGATGAAGAATAACAATATATAGCCCCTCCATCTACTTTGGATTCATTGTTGGCAAAGCTGCATGAATTGAATAATAATTCGCATTTCCCAACATGATTGGAAACACTTGAAGCATATGCGTATGTGGATATTGCGCCTCCACTATTTCCGGATTTATTGCCAATAAAGTTAACATTGTTGGCTTTAATAATAATTTGAGTTTGTCTGGATGTTCCCGTACCAGTTGCGTTGGTTTTAAATCCAATGGCTCCTCCTTTTCCGCTGCTTCCATTATTGATGAAGTCTGTATTATAAAGATCTAGATAGATACTGAAATCTTCTGATGAATAACTATTCTCCCGATTACCCCCAATTGCGCCCCCTTCAGTCGCATAATTATCTCGAAAAACGCAGTTACGAATGAATACATATCCGTTGGAGACTAAATACTTATTGTTAATAAAAATCGCTCCTCCTGATGTACCCTTTCCGTGAATTAAAACCAATGAATCCAAATGGACGTTAATATATGCGGCTCCATAGCTCATGGAAATTGTAAAAATTGAGTTAGAATCTTTGCCCGATAAATACAAGGTATCCTTTTTATTGTATAATCCATGTATAAATATGCCTTTTGAAATTGTAATTGGAGAATTGAAATTAATTGTATCAGATCCATTTGCAATCAAATTTTTGTCAAAACGAATCTCATCTCCTGAACTAGCGCTTGAAATGGCTGCTCGTAAAGAACCTGTTCCATTGTCGTTTGTATTCGTTACATAAATCGTGGCAGATTGAAGATGGTTTGCAATTAGAATGAAAAGTGAAAAAACAATATGTTTCATATTTTGGACAAAAATAAAATAAATGAGTTGAAATTTATTGAATAAAAGCAATGGAAAGGTGAATATGAAACTAATTAGACTTATTTAGACCTAAAAGTTGAAATCTCTGTTTTGATTACTTGTTGGAGTCATGGTGCTTACAGTTCCTAGATTTTGTAATTGTCGTAAAAAGAATTCCAATTTGAAAGACAGGAAACTAGTTCTAATTGCAGGTTTTTTGATATTTTTACAACAAAAAATAAACTCATTTGTATATTTTCTATGGATTATAAAAAGTATGTAGATTTATCTGTTGATTATAAAACGTACCAAGAACAATTTGTCATCAAAAGTAACAACCCATCATCATATACTTACGGTGAGTACATTCAAATGAATGAACACAGAAGTAGCAGATTGGATAGAACGTTTAATCTTTCGGAAGAACACAAAGCAATCGCATCAAATTGTGAACCCAGAACTTGGCTTGTAATTACTGAGCATTGGTGTGGAGATGCTTCACAAACTGTCCCAGTGATGGCAAAAATTGCAGAAGCCAGCAATGGCAAAATCAATTTTAGGTTGGTATTTCGTGATGAGGTTCCTGAACTCATGAATGCACACCTAACAAACGGGGGAATGGCTGTTCCAAAGATCATTCAATTAAACAGCAATTTTGAATTGATAAATGATTGGGGACCACGTCCTACTGAAGCTCAGAATTTTGTGATGCAAATTAAATCCAACCCTGAAACTGCGGCTAACTACATTGAAGAATTGCAAAAATGGTATGCCAAAGACAAACAGCAAAGTACGGTAGCGGAGTTGCTGGCGTTGTTGTCATGAATAGTTTGATTCATGTGCGTATGTGTTAACAAAGCTTACATTTAGTTATTAATTGATTAACTTTGACTTAATATTTTTGGGATAATCATGAGGAAAATAATATTCACCATTACTTTATTAACTATTTTACACGGATGTTTAAATGAAAATGAACCAAAATCTTATTTCCAACTCCCTCATTATTCCATCTTGTCTAATGTGAGAATTTGGACTGGACAGGGTAAATGTGGTGATATATTGATTCCATCGGTTTCTCGGGAACACAAAAGTGGAGATCGTGAAAAATTATTGCGTGAGATTATGAAGAAAGAAGGTTGGGTCATCATTTCTGCATTTTCAACTCCAAGGGCCTACAAAGAACGCAGTTGTGATTCTTTCCCAGACAGAGCACCAGCCTTCAAAACTGGATATTTAGGGAAGATTGATTTGGATGGGAAGTTTTACGAATAAATAAAATTTCAATTTCCCTACTGTTTATGTTTGCACGTGCGGGATTTCCTCGCTTTGCTCGGATTTCCCTACTGTTTAGTCCTGCAAAAGCAAAGTCCAGAACTTTGAAATAGGGTTGGAGCTTTCTTTTAGGTTTGCACGTGCGGGATTTCCTCGCTTCGCTCGGATTTCCCTACTGTTTAGTTCTGCAAAAGCAAAGTCCAGAACTTTGAAATAGGGTTGGAGCTTTCTTTTAGGTTTGCACGTTCGGGATTTCCTCGCTTTGCTCGGATTTCCCTACTGTTTAGTCCTGCAAAAGCAAAGTCCAGAACTTTGAAATA